>JBOGIQ010000201.1:0-10676 GCA_050742535.1 Vicinamibacterales bacterium
GTTGTAGTTCGTCGTTTCGACGACCAGCGTGTTGCCCTCCCAGCGGCCGCGCGGCTCGCCGTTCCACTGCTTGATGCGTTCGTTGAGTCGCGGGCGCCCGTCGATCGGAATGATGCGCGTCTCGTGAATCATCTCGAAGGCGATCACCACGAAGCCGGGAATCTGGATGATCTCGTAGGCGTTGTTGTAGCCGGCCGTGAACATGCCGGCCGGATGCCCGCGCGTGATGCAGCGGACCCAGGGCGTTTCGTGTTCAGGCGCGTCCGGAATGTGCGCGAGGTCGTAGTCGCGCTTGTCCTCCGCCCACTTCATTACCGGCACACGGCCGTCGGGCGGATCGACCACCATCGAGCGGCGGCGTTCGCTGACCTTGTGCGTGTGATCGGCGAACTCCGGCGCGGGGCCGGTGCCGGCGTCGCCGCCCCCGGTCCGCGGCGCCGCCGGTTTCGGGTCGGGTGCCTCGAACGGCGTGCTGTCGAAGTTGAGCCAGATGCCCTGGATATCGGGTTGACCGTCAGGCGTGCGGCCCTGCTTCCAGGCTTGCGCCGCATCCGTCACGGCGACGCCGCCAACCACCAGGACGATCCCGAGTAACGCCCGCAGTAAAGGCCACGATCTCATGTCGCCCTCCCGGTTGGGCGGATCTTACTCCGCCAGGCGGCTCGCTAGTCCTTGGTCCTTAGTTCTTGGTCCTTTGTCCGTTCTTGGTCCCTGGTCCGTCCATGGTCCTTGGTCCGTCCATGGTCCTTGGTCCGTCCATGGTCCTTGGTCCGTCGTCCAGTCGGCCGGGGGATCCAGAATAGCGTCGGTCGGACGATGTCACGAATGCGCAAACCTTTTGTCGTGATCTCGGGCTTGCCTGGCAGTGGGAAGACAACCCTGGGCCGCCGATTGGCGTCCACCCTCAACCTGCCCCTCATCGACAAAGACGACATCCTGGATCGATTGTTTGAGTCGAAGGGGGTCGGCGACGCTGCGTGGCGGCGCACATTGAGCCGCGAGAGCGATGTGATCCTTCAGCACGAAGCGACGAACTCCAATGGTGCCATCTTGGCGTCATTCTGGCATTTGCGGGGGATGCCCTCAGACTCTGGGACGCCCACGGACTGGCTTGACGCTCCTTCGCATCACGTCGTCAACGCCCACTGCGCCTGCGAACTGGAAGTTGCAGCGAGCCGATTCCGTCAAAGGCGGCGCCATCTCGGGCACCTCGACGGCGAAGCGTCCTTCGCAGAAGTCTTAGTGAGCTTTCGAAAGCTCACCCAACTGCCGCCGCTCGACATCGGCCAGCGGATCGACGTCGACACGTCCCAGGAACCGAACCTCACGGATGTCGTTCGCGCGATCCGCGATGCACTGGAACTTCGCACGTGACGCAGGTCCGCCTGAAGGCGGACACTACGTACTGAAACCGGCGAGCGCCTCTTCTTCCGTCTCGCAGACGTCGAACACAGCGTCGAGCCGGCTGACGTGCAGGAGGTGACGCATCCGCGGTGTCGGGGCGATCAGCTTCAGGCGCTTCGACGTCCGCGCCATCGAGATGTGGGCGGAGACGAGGGCGCTCAGGCCAGAGGTGTCGATGTCGGTCACGTTGGCGACGTTGACGATCACGGATTCGGTGCCGCTCTCCAGGAGCTCGGCGACGCAGTCCTTGAAGCGGGCGTCGCTGCCAGGGTCGCTCAACACGAGCCGCCCCGACACGTCGAGCACGACGACTGGTCCCACCTCCCGCTTCTCGATCTGCATCTCCATCCCCTGGCGTGCGCCGTATAATCCGCGCACCCATTTTTTCACACCGCGTCCCCCGAATGTCCCTGTCGCTTCACAGCCGTTATGTCGGCGAAGTCACCGTCGTGACCTGTGCCGGGCGCATCGTCGACGGTGAGGAGAGTACGGCCTTTCAGGCGCACCTCGATGCGCGAATGGCTGTAAATCCGCACATCCTGCTGCACCTCGGCGGCGTGACCTTTGTCGACAGCGCCGGTCTGGGCATGCTGGTGCGCTATCTCACGCGTGCACAGAATTCCTCCGGCACGCTGCGCATCTGCGCCGTTTCGCCGGCACTCGACCAGGTCCTCACCGTGACGCGCCTGAAACCCGTCCTCCAGCTGTTCGACACGGAGAGCGAGGCTATTGCCGATGCCCATCGAAACAGGCGCGACGTCTTTGGCGCGCCGGATATCCTGTGCGTCGATCCGTCCGACGACGTGCTGGCGTATCTACGCGAGGTGCTGCGGCGCGACGGTCACCGCGTGATGACGGCATCGAATCTGCCCGACGCAGTCATTCTGCTGTCGGCCGCCCGGCCGAAGGTCGTGGTGGCCGGGCGTATGCCGCAAGCCGCGGCCGGGACCCGCACCGCCGATGAGTTCACACGGTTGACGGCCGGGTGCGCGCTGGTCAATCTTCCGGAGGGCTTTGCGGGCCGGGAAGCGGCCGATGCGGCTGGCCACCTGCTCGGAGCGATCCGCGAGCTTTTTCGCGTGCCACGATGACACGCTGCCGATTCGGGTATATTCTTCGCAATTGAATGTTTCTGACGAAGAATTCAGAGACTCTTCAGAAGCCACGGCACAGCCGCTCGGCTAGCATGGATTCCTGGTTCTGACAGGGAGGAACCACGATATGAAGCGCTATCTGGTCGTTCTGCTTGTCGCTGCCGCAACGTTGGTCGGCGCGCAGGCGTACGCGCATCATTCTTTCGCCGCAACCTACCTCGAGGATCGGATGGTGACGATCGAGGGTGATCTCGTTCAGTTCCTGTTCCGCAACCCGCACTCGTGGGTGCACGTGAACGTCAAGGAGAAGGACGGGACTCTCGTCCGCTACGCAGTCGAGTGGGGCGGTACTGGTCAGCTCGGTAACCAGGGCGTCACCAGAGACACGCTGAAGATCGGCGACCACGTGGTGATTTCCGGCAACCCGGCACGCAATCCGAAGACACATCAGGTGCGTATGCTCTCGCTTCACCGGACGAAAGACGGGTTCGGCTGGGGCAAGAAACCGGGAGAAACATTCGACTGACAGGTGCCATGAGGCGTTTCCTGGTCGTCGTGATCGTCGCCTCCGCCAGCCTGCTGGGAGCTCGCGCCTACGCGCATCACTCGTTCTCGGCGGCGTATCTCGAAAACCAGACCATGACCATTGAAGGGCAGCTGGTGCAGCTGCTCTTCCGCAACCCGCATTCCTTCGTCCACCTGATGGTGCGCGAGAAGGACGGGACCGTCGTGCGATATGCCGTCGAATGGAGTGGCGCGCTCCAGCTCGACGGACAAGGCGTCAGCCGGGACAAGCTGAAGATCGGCGATCGCCTGATCATCTCCGGCAACCCGGGCCGCAACAAGAAGGACCATCTCCTTCGCATGCTGACGCTGAGTCGTCCGAAGGATGGCTTCGGCTGGGGCCATCGGCTGGGGGAAGTGGTGGACTAGAGGATCGAATTCAGAATTCAGAATGCAGAATTCAGTACTGCATTCTGAATTTTGCATCCTGCATTCATTTCAACCTGCCAACAGCAGTTTTGACCTCCTGCGGTCCCGGACCGTCGCCCGACTCCGTCCACGCAAACACCAGCGTGTTTCCATTCCGGCCGAGACGCGGGTAGCCGCGTACGCGCCGTTCGTCCGCTCCGGCGATGGTCGCGGCAGCGGAACGCTCGCGCGACGCGTTGATGTGACGCGCTCTGAGCTGCGCGCGCTCGCTCGCAAATTCGACCCACGTGGCCAGGGCCGATCCGTCGTCCAGCAACTCGATGTCCACCCGCCCGAGCGACGTCTCGTCGTCGAGCCGTATCGGATCGCCCCAGGTACGTCCGGCGTCCTGCGAGAACGCCGCGTAGGCGTGGCCGTTGTTGCCAGTAGCGCTGAACCACGCCGCCGCAACGGTGCGGCCCCGCGCGGAGAGCGCCGGGCCGTTCACCGGACACGCCTCGATGCGCCAGTTGTCGGCGTGGACCGGCACGGCCTCTGTCCATTTCCCGCCTGCCCCGAGCGACGTCGAGGGGTGCTCGACGCGCGCCACGTGGATGTCGCGAATCTCCTGGTTCGAGCGATCGCGGAATGCGACGAGCGGGCCCTCCGCCGTCATCGTCGCCGCCGTGGGGCAGCATTCGCACACACGGGCGTTGACGGATGTTTCGGCGGTCTGTTTCCACGCGGCGTCGAATGCCGCGAAGTAGACGCTCATCGACTCCGGCACGCGTCCATCGAGCCAGATCATGCCGAGCGCGCCGTCCGGCATCTCGAAGAGCGACGCGAAGCCGTGCTGCGCCTTCGTCCCGTCGTGGTGCGGACTCACTGGCGGCGACCAGGTCTTGCCCTCGTCCCGTGAGTATGAGAATCGCAGGTCGTACGCCTCGATCGCCGGATCGACCGACGGGTAGGTCGTCGCCACCAGCGTGCCGTCGCGCTTGCGCATCACGATCGGAACGTCGGCGTCGGTGACGAACCAGCCGTCGCTCGACGCGACCGTTTTCGCCGCTGTCCACGAACTGCCGGTGAGCTCGGAAAACTTCAGCGTGGCCGTCGTGTCCGTCTGTTCGAGCCAGCTGAGGACGACTCCGCGATCGGACGCGGTCAGCTGCGGCTGACCAGAGTTCCCCTGCACCGGCGCGCCGAGCGGCTCGACCTTCAACGGGAAGGGCTGTTCCGCGGACGGTTCACGCGACACCGGTTCGGATCTGTCGCACGACGCAGTACCTCCTGCAACGCAGATCAGCATCACGACGAACGCCCGTCTCACGCAGGACCTCATGGCACCACCGGTGCGAGTGGAATAACCGTCACGAACGAGAGGGACCAAGGGCTCGCGCGATCCAGGAACCGTTCGTTGCCGATGCGGTCACCGGCCTTCGGCAATCCTGTGGCGACGTAGTCGAGCGACACCTCGAGTTCCAGGTTTCGAAGCCAGTTGCGCTCGGGCAGCCTATTGAAGACGTGAAATGCGGTGTCCCACTCGAAGTTGAGCTTGTGCGTGTACACGCTTCCGGCGCGCGGGGTCTCGCCAGGGCTGAACTTGTCGACGACGTCGAAGTGAGACGAGACCCAGCCGCCCGTCTGTTCCTCGTCGAACAGCTTGAAGTTCACTTCTGATTCGATTTCAATGCCGTTGTCGCGGATTTCGCCGCGTCCGATTTCAGCGGCAGTCGCGCCGGTGAACGGATGCACATCCGTGCCGCCGCTCGGCACGAAAATCGCCTCGAGCGTCAGGCCGATCCGCGGGATGGTCGTCGGCACGTCAAGGGCGAAGATCAGCTCGAACACGTTTTCCCGCTTGACCCGCTCAATCGTCCCGTCGCTCTCGATTCGGTGCCGCCCGGCGAGGTGCTCGATCGTCCACGTAGGTTCGAATTTGAGCGCCGGGGCACAGAGGATGAAGCACCGGGGCTCCTGCTGTTGTGCGAATGAGGGTGCCGGGACCAACAGGAGAGCCGGCGCGATCCACAGAATGTTTTGAATACGCCGAGAGAACGGTTTCAGGTGTGTCGCATTGACCATCGTAACGAATCTACTATAGTTTGAAACGTTCGTTACACGGCAAGAGCAGCAGCGGAGACGCACCTGACCGCCAGAACCCGGCCCGACACGAATCAGATGCCCATCGTGGCGACGCCGGTGATCCGCGCGCCGCGACGGTGGCTTCTTTTCGTCCACCAGCTGCCGCCGGGTGCATCGAACCTGCGGGTGCGCACCTGGCGTCGCCTGCAGCAGATGGGAGCGATTCCGATCAAGCAGGCGGTGTACGTGCTTCCAGACACACCGGGTACCCGCGAAGATTTCGAATGGCTCACCACCGAAGTGAGGGCGTCGGGAGGTGATGTCAGTGTCTTTTCCGCCGATCACGTCGACGCCTGGTCCGATGACGCGCTGGTTGATGAGTTCAGGCGAGCCGGCCAGGACGCCTATGCAGCGCTCGCGCGCGACATCGAGAAGGCGCTGAAACGCACGACAGCCTCACGGCGGCCACGCGGGAGGCGGCGGCCGACGGACCGACTCATCAACGTCTTGCGCGAGCGAATGAACGCCATTTCCAACATCGACTTCTTTGGGAGCGCTGGCCGCGACCGAGTTGCGTCGCTGCTGACGCAACTCGAGACTCACAGATCGCGCCGGCGCGCGTCCGCATCATTGTCCGCCGAGTCGACGACTGCGGGGGGCTATCACGGCCGGCTGTGGGTCACCCGGCCGCGTCCGGGTGTCGATCGCATGGCATGCGCCTGGCTGATCCGTCAGTTCATCGATCAGCAGGCTCGATTCGGATTTGCTGCGGATCGGGACGTCGTCCCCGCCGGTGCAGTTCCGTTCGACATGTTTGGCGTGGAGTTCAGTCACCAGGGCGATGGCTGCAGCGTCGAGACGCTGTGCGCCGTCTTCACGATTCAAGATCCGGCCGTGGCACGCATCGCTGCCCTGGTGCACGATTTAGATCTGAAGGACGGTCGTTTCGGCGCGCCTGAAGCCAGCGCGGTGAGTGCCGTCATCGAAGGGCTCCAACTGACGTACTCCGATGATGAAACGCTGCTGACGCACGGCATGGCGCTGTTCGATGCATTGTTTCGGTCCTTCGCACAGGCAGCTCGATCGGCCGGGCCGCGCATCGTCGCCAAATCCCCAAAGAGATCCGGGTCGAGGCGCGGGTGACCACGAAAGGAATCTGGATGAGACAAGCGCAGTGGCCTTCATCGTTCGCAGTGGGTACGGCCCTGCTGACGGCGTTGCTCGCCGTCGTCACGGTTCGCGCCACGACCGCTGCTGGCCAGAGCAGTCAGACACGCGGTCGAGGCGGACGTTTGTCCGGGCGTGTCATCAGCGCCTCCGGCCTGCAGGCGGTGGGCGGTACCGCTGTCAATCCCGGTCATCCGGTCGTCGGCGCCACCGTCTATCTGATTCCAGTGACCGCCATGGACCTCACGTCGCGGATCACCGCCAGTGGAATCTACGCGCCGCCGTTCCCGGCCGAGGCGTATGACGAGCCGCTCGAAGATGCAATCCGGTTCCGCGGCAAGACGTTTCCGCAGACGACTACCAACTCCGACGGCGAGTTTGTCATCGACGAGGTACCGGACGGGAAGTTCTTCGTCCACGTAACGCCGGCCCTGAACGATCGCGAGCATCTGCCCGGTGGGGATGTGAGTCGCCAGAGCTACGTCGCCAGCCGGCTCCGCGGACAGTCGCTGACGATCCGGGTCTCGAGCACTCCGTCGACCACCGCCCGGTACGTTGGCAGCACGTCCTGCCTCGCCTGCCACAAGGACAAGCAGCACTGGCAGCAGACTGCCCACAAGCTGGGATGGACCGTGCCGCAGGCCCCCGGACGCGCACAGGATTTTTCGCGTCACCCGCACTACTTCGACGCGCTGCAGTCGTTCCCCGAGGTCGACAGCTACACGCGTGGCACGCGACTCGAACTGGGCGACTACGACGGCAGCAGGGGCGACGACAAGTTCAAATTGCGTGGGGCCGGCGATGCACGCCTGCCGATCGACAGCGTCTACGCCGACGTCTATCTGTGGAAGAACTCCGCGAGCGGCACGTATTTCATCTCGATGGTGAATCGGCTCAACCCAAAGGACCCGAACAGTCCGGCGCATCTCGAGATCAAACTCCTCTACGGCGGCGCGGTCCACGATCAGCGCTACATCGTCTCGGTTCCGACTGGACTGGCCGACCGTCAGAGCTGGTACACCGTGCTTCGCTACAACATGACAGCACGCGACGATCGCCTGAACCGCGAGCGGCGCGTTTGGCACGACTACAAGTTCTGGATGTGGTGGGCGTCTGGCGCTGACGGCAAGTACGGGTCCAGCGATGATGTGCTGACCGCGCCACCGGTCAACACAAATTCGGTGCAGACGATGTGTGCGGGCTGCCACCTGACCGGATGGGAGCGGTATCAAGACAAGGTGACGGGGCAGTATCTCGTGCGGGCGGTCGATGACCCCGCCGGCGAGTTGAACATCGATGACGACCCGGAGCCAGACGAGATCAACGTCGGCTGCGAGAACTGTCACGGTCCTGGCTCCGAGCATGTGGCCAACGGCGGGCGTTCCCGTTTCATCGTCAACCCGCGGCTACTTTCAGCGGAACGGTCGAGTGTCGTCTGCGGGCGGTGCCACGACCGGCGCCAGGGGTACGGCGGCCCGACGATCGGCTACACGCAGGCGGTCAGCGAATCGGGTGCGCTCGCACGGCCGGGGATCAGCCGCCACGAGCTGATCACGAAGTTCACTGACCCGGTGAAGAAGGGACCCACGATGCGCGGGCCCGGCCGCGAAGACAACATCTGGGCGGACGATGTGCATTCGAGTAAGCCGCACCAGCAGTACGCCGATTTCCTGAAGTCCAAGATGTATCGCAACGATCGCCACCTCGTGAGCTGCGCCGACTGTCACGACATGCACGGCGGTCCGTACACACGCTTTCTTCGCGACGATCCGGACAACTCGTCATCGCAGTTGTGTCAGCGCTGTCACAAGGTTGACGTCCTGACACACATGGACACGAAGCTGAACGCGAAGATGAAGGGACAGATTACGCGCTGCATCGACTGTCACATGCCGGGCACTGCCAACACCGGTGGCGTGGCGGGCGACTTCGGCCGCCTGATCAAGACCCCGCCCTACGCAAACGCTCAAGAGGAGGACCGCAACGCCTACTGGCAGGGAGGCAGCAAGTCGCACGTGTTCGACGTGCCGCGCAAGACCAATGTCGCCGTTGCCGGGATCGCGCCAGGCCGCGCGATGCCGATTCCGTACACGTCCGCATGCGGAACCTGCCACGTCGTGAACGAGCTGCCGTTCAGGTAGACGTTCCCGCTTGTTTGCGGCAGAGTCCAGGAAAGGGGTGCATCATGCGACTTGCAGGTCTCTTCGCGCTGCTTGCCATAAGCGCTGCCGGTTCCGTCGGCGCGCAGACACGCATTGTCGATTTCGCACAGGACGCCGTCGGCCAGGTGCCGAAAGGATTCGAGTTTGGACACACGGCGAAAGAGGGACGTCCGGGCCGCTGGCTGGTTCAGGCCGAAGGCAAGGAGAAGTACCTGGCTCAACTGGACGATGACCGAACCAGATCGCGCTTCCCGGTCGCGGTCCTCGCGGACCTCTCGCTGACCGATGGCGATTTCTCGGTGCGTGTCAAGCCGATCTCCGGGCGAACCGATCAAGCTGCGGGCCTGGTCTGGCGGTATCAGGACGAGAACAACTACTACATCGTTCGGGCGAACGCGCTCGAGAACAACGTGGTGCTCTACAAGGTGCAGAACGGCAAGCGGACGGATCTTCCGGTCAAAGGTGCCGGTCGCACGTATGGCAAACCCTCGAAGGTTCCCTCTGGCCAGTGGGGCACCCTGCGGGTGGTCGTCCGAGGCTCACTGTTCGAGGTGTATCACGACGGGCGCAAGCTCTATGAAGTGGAGGACACAACATTCACGCGCACCGGCAAGGTCGGCGTCTGGACCAAGGCCGATTCCGTTACGTACTTCGACGACTTGACGGTTGCCCGCTAGCGGAAGGCGCGAGAACTCTATGACGAGGAAGGCTCGCCTGATCGCTGCAGTGTCGCTGGCCGTTGCCGCCGTCGCGTGCTCATCGCCAAAGTCCGAGCGCACCGCCGATCGAGTGGTCACGATCTATGTGTCCACGGATCGCGTCTTTTCTGAACCAGTGCTGCGTGAATACGAACGACGATCAGGTGTGCGTGTGAACGTCGTGTATGACACGGAAGAAACCAAATCCACCGGGCTGGCCAATCGCCTTCTGGCCGAACGCGCCAGGCCGCAGGCTGATGTGTTCTGGTCCAACGAGCCCGTCCGGACGCTGGTGCTGAAATCCCGGGACGTGCTTGCGCCATATCGATCGCCGAATGCCGCCGGCATTCCTGCGGCGCTGGCGGACCCGGACGGATACTGGACCGGTTTCTCGGCCAGGATTCGTGTCATCGCGTACAACACGAAGCTCGTGACAACGCAGGCCGCGCCAAAGTCTGTCTTCGATCTGGCGGATCCTCGATGGAAAGGGCAGGTGGCGATGGCCGACCCGCGGTTCGGCTCGACCTCCTTCCATGTGGCCGCGCTCTATGCCGAGCTCGGTGACGCGAAGGCTGACGACCTGTTCCGGCGGCTGCATGCCAACGGGATTCGAGTCGTAGACGGCAACTCAACGGTGCGCGATCTGGTCGTACGCGGTGAGGTGAAGGCCGGCCTCACCGACACCGACGACGTGAACGTGGCGATCGAGAACGGGGATCCGGTGGCGATGATCCTCCCGGATCGCGAGGGCCTGGGTGTTCCGGTCATGCCGAACATGGTGTCGCTGATTGCGGACGCGCCACACCCTGAGGAGGGACGGAAGCTCGTGGACTATCTGTTGTCGGCGGACGTCGAACGGCGGCTTGCGCAATCCGAGGCGGTGCAGATCCCGCTGCACTCGGGTGTGGAGGGTCCCAGGAACATTCCCCCGATCGACACGTTCACGCCAATGACGCTCGACTACGCGAAAGCCGCCGGTCGCGTCGAGGACGCGACCACACGGCTGGCTAGCATTCTCGGGCTCTAGGAGGTTGCTGACCTCTGTGACCTCAGTGGTAAAAATGCCATCCATGTGGGGCTGGCGTTCCAGTCGAACGGTCGTGATCGGCACCGCCGGGATTATGTTTGCCGTGTGCGGTATCCTGCCGCTTGCC
>JBOGIQ010000202.1:0-10653 GCA_050742535.1 Vicinamibacterales bacterium
CACTACGAGCCCACGATCGCCGCGAACGGTGTCGGCCAGCCGCGGCGGCAGGTATCTCGTTGGAGCCGGCCGACTCGGTCGCCGTGGGCAGGCGCTACAAACCGCACACGGGGAAAGCTGTTCGAGCCGCAGCCACACGTGATGTCTCGAACCCTCACGCGTACTCACAATGTCAGTCGAACCTGAGTAGGCGTACCGAGCGGCCGGCGGAAACGAGATGCCTGGCGACGCGGATGGCGAGGCCGGTCCGCCTGAAGGCGGACACTACGCCGGATTGGTCCGCCTGAAGGCGGACACTACGATCCCAAGGCTTCGAGCCTCACGCGTACTCACAATGCCAGTCGAACCTGAGTAGGCGTACCGAGCGGCCGGCGGAAACGAGATGCCTGGCGACGCGGATACCGAGGCCATGGCGAGGCCGGTCCGCCTAAAGGCGGACACTACGCCGGATGGGTCCGCCTGAAGGTGGGCACTACGCGAATGATGCTTGCGCTATCGGCGCACGTATCCGGAGCGCGCGCGAACGACGACGCTCTTCCTTCGGACCTCCACTTTGATCGGGTGCCATCGGCCGTCGCGCGTGCCGGGCATGAGGTAGGCGAGCTGATACTGCCGGTTCAGCTCGTCGGCAAGCCGCGTCGTCGCCGCATCGAGATTCTTGAAGCCGTTGACGACCTCCGTCCGTCCACCGGTATCGTCGGTAAAGCGCCGCAGGCTCCGGGTGTTGAGCCCCTCGCCGCCGTCCACGCCGAGCGCGTAGACCAGCACGTCGCTGGCGCGCACGCTGCGCTGCAGATCCCGTTGTGAGATCTGGCTGGCGCGATCGTCGCCGTCCGAGACGACGAGCAGCGCCTTCTTGTCGTGCCTGCCGCTTTCGACGACGGGCAACAGCTTCTGCACGGCGTCGTAGAGCGCAGTAGTTCCTCCAACCTTCGCACCGTCGAGCGCTCGTCCGAACACTTGGCGATCCGGAGTCCACTCCTGCAGCAGCAACGTCTTCCGCTCGAACACCGCGAAGAACAGCTCATCGTCCGGGCCGAGGAGATCGTTGACCAGCCGGCGGATGGCGGCGCGCGCCGTCTCCATCTGCGGCGGCGTCATGCTGCCGCTGACGTCGAGCGCGATGCCAAGACTGACCGGGACGCGGACGGCACTGAAACTGACGATCTTCTGAGGACGCCCTTCCTCGGATACAACGAAGTCGTCGGCGGTCAGACCGGCAACGAACCGGCCGTCGCGATCGACCACCGTCGCGGTGACGTACACGAGGTCGACGCCGCTGCGATACACCGTTTGCCCGGGCGTACCCGGGGAATCCGCGGCGAGATTCGCCACCAGGACGGCAACGCCAATGGATACGGGGAGGCGTTTCTTCACAGACCTGCGAATCAGTATCCTTCCGGAACCTGGTTTCACGGATCACGTCACAGTCGATGAGGCACAGATGAGGCTGGAGGTCGCGCCAAGTGCGGGGAAGGAAAAATGCCTTACTGATCCGCTTTCGGCAGCAGCGGAGAACTGAGCTGTCCCTGTGCGGCGGCTTCGAGACACGCGCGGCACAGACAATCGGTGAAACGCTGCCGGAGCGTAGTCCGCGTGTCGTCGTCGAGGACGACCTCGTCGCACCAGCAGCACGACCCGCCGCACCCGAACTCGGTTCCACAGCGCTGGCAGGTTTTCGGGAAAGACGTCACTGCGCGGCAGCTACTCATGCGACCTCTGCGAACGATTGACTTCCGCGAACCAGTTCATCAAGAATCCGCCGGACTCACCGGCTCGCCATGCTCGCCGAGAACGTCTCGGCGCAGGGCGGCGCGAAAGCCTTCAAGATTTCCGCATCCGAATTCGACCCGGAACACGACTGCGATGCGTCGGCGGCATGGGTGAAGAACATCGGTCTCTTCTTCGCTCCGGCAGGACAGACCGACAACTTCGCATACGGCTTCCTGATGCACAAGCTCTGTTCGACGGACACGAGTGCGGCGTCGTTCGGGCTCATTTCAGGAGTCAAAGGGCAATTCCTCAACACACCGGACGCACTGGGCTTCGATTTCAAGAACGTCGGCAACTTCACTGCGCATTGCGGCGCCGGGGCGCCGCGGTTCAACGTGTCGATGACCGACGGGTTCCACTTCATCGGCGGCTGCGCGAACGGAACGATGTCGCCGAGCCCGCGCGGCACGGGCTGGACTCAGGTCCGGTTCGATCCGCAGAGCGGGGCACAGGCGTTTCCGCCTGTCGCGATCTCCGCAACGATCAATAGCCTCTCGCTGGTATTCGACGAGGGGTCCGACAGCGACCCGAATGGTTCTCCCGAGATCGTTCTCGACAACATCGTCGTGAACGGGCGAATGGTCGTCAGACCCTAAGGGACCGGAGCATGCCCGGTGCGGGGCCGGCTGCATCGAAACGGCTCAGCCGACGCATTTCTTGCCGTCCTTTTGTTCCCGCCTCCCTGCTTCCAGGTGTGGAAATCCTGTGGGCCGGCTGTGCATATCCTGTGGGAAAGATGTGGAGCAAAAAAAATCGCTCGCGCCTTCGCGCCTCGCCTGGTGCCAGAAACGGCAGCGCCGCGCGCTTCGCGTCCTTCTTCGCTTGTCTCTCGCGTCGTGATCCGTAGAATCACGACCCTCGGCCCACATCACCGGATCATCACAGAAGCATCACGATGACTATGATCTCGCCCGGCGGCACTCTGGCCCGGGAATCGTGGTTCGACCTGCTGGATCAGCGCCGCTTCACGGTCGGCAGCACGCGTTGGACCGCGCAGGTGGCCGGCGTCCATGTCGCCGGGTTCGACACCTGGATCCAGCTCGAATTCGCAGAGGATGAACGCCGCTCCATGCTGCTGCACCTCACGCCGGGAACCGGTGTCGGCGCCGCGGTTGAAGCGATCCGCTCGTCGCTCCAGCGCCGCCTCGCGTCTCTCGACTAGCGCGTTCGTCGACACCCCATCGCCGGGCGATCGTCGCATGACGTAGTTTCCGCCTTATGCGGATGTGCTGGCACATCTTCTGTGGGCGAACGAGATACCGATCGGCTGGCCGCGGAAGACTCGCTCCACCCGATTTCCCGCTACGCCGTACGTGGCGCTTGCTTACGCGTCCGCCGATCGGTATCTCATTCGCCATCACCTGCCGAGCACGCGTCAACAGGGAGCACGACGCGGATAAGCCTGGGCGCGAGCTCCGTGTGAGCGGCGTGAGCAGCGAAGCTCGTAAACGTCGCGAACCCGGAGCTCGCGAGCCGGCTTGTCCGCGGCATGCCCTCGATGTTAAGCCGACCGTGAGTCAGACTGTCGATCGCCGTCGCCAGGAGGTCCGCCTGAAGAGCCTGCCTCGCCGAAGCGCACCGCGCGAAGGCGGGCGGACACTACGACGGAACGAGCGTGACGAGCAGCGAGCGCAGCAGCGCCGCGGCCTCCTCGTGGCCCGCCGCGCGCCAGTGGCCCTGATCTCCGGAATAGAGGTCCGTCCAGCGCAGGCCCTTCGTCTTCTCGTAATAATCGGCGAATGGAATGTGAAGACGGTCCAGCACGGCGGCAATCTCGCGATACTCGCGGAGCTCCCCCTCTGGATCTCCCGCATACATCCGCGCGCTCGGAAACAGCAGCACAGCGAACGCCCTGTCGTCGGCGCGAACGGTCCGATCCAGCGCCCGCAGGATCGCCTCCAGCTGGCCAATCCGATCGTCGATTGGCTGTTCCGACGTCCGCGCGACGATCGGGAACGGCAACGCCTTCACCACATCGTCCATCTGGCCGGCGATTCGCCTGTCGACGACAAACCCGGGCGCGCGCCGCTGGGCGGCAAACGCGAACAGGCCGCTCCAACCGAATGTGCGAGCGGTGCCGGCGCGCGGGTCGATGAGCCGGTGTTCCGGCCAATCCACCACGGCCGGAACGGGCACTCCCTCCAGACACAGGGCCAGGCCAAGGGGCTCACGATCGCAGCGAATCAAACGAGGGCGCGGGCCGCTTGGACTCTCTACTGCGGCGTTGTCGGTCAGGTCGTTTCCCGCGTACAACGCCAGGATGACGATTCCAAACGGACGCTCTTCACGGGCCAGGACGTAATCCAGCAGCGACTGCGCGGTGCCGTATCCGATGATCCCTCGGTTGATCGCGCGAATTCTCGGAAGACGATCGCAGAGCGATCCACAGGAGACTTCGAGGAGAGACGTGAACCGCTCCTCCACACGGACCTCGTCGCCCCAGGTGAACGAGTCGCCGAGAAAGAGGACGCCGAGCTTCCGGGGGTCCTCGACGTCCAACGGCTCGCGGTCACGGTATCCGCGTGAGTTCGTCTGAATGCGAATGCCGTCCTTCGTCGCGGCGAAGTTCGGGTAGCCCGACCAGCCGAGTACCGGGTGGTACCGCACCGTCTGCGCGGACCAGTGACGGTCCTCATTGGTGGGTGATGGGAGAAGGAGCCGGACCGCCTGATCGAACGCCAGGGCCAGGAGGATCCCAAACCCGAGCGCGGGAAGAACCCGCCACACAGGTGCTGATGTTAGTAGGAGGAAGGAGAAAGGAGGTGTCTCCTTCCTCCTCCCCCGCCCTACGTCCCGAACCGCACGGCGATGCCGGCGGTGAACCGCCACACGGACGGGACGTCGTCAATGTGCTTGAAATAGCGGAAATCGCCGCGGAATGCCGTGGTGTTATTGAGCGGATAGGTGACGCCGGCGCCGAGATTGAAGCCAAGCTCGGTCGTGCTGAAGTCCGGACCTCCCTCGACGTCCACGGCGTATTTGCCGAGGCCGAGGCCGGCGGCCAGATAGGGCGTGAGCACGTACGGCGTGTTGATGAAATAGAGCATGCTTCCATGGACGGTCGTGAGCGACACGTCGACGCCGACATTGCCCGGAGAGATGTCGAAGACGTGACCCAGCTCGCCTTCGACAGCCAGCTCGGAGGTGAAGGGAAACGCCGCCGCTCCGTGCATGGTCAGCGAACCGTTCGCATCCGCATCAAGCGCCAGTCCCAGCGCTCCTGAAAGAAGCCATGTGTCCCGCTGCAGCGGGGGCTGCGCATGCGCCGCATCGGGCACCGATGCCAGCACAACAGCCGCAAGGATCATTACAGGAGCAATCCGCACATTCATCGTCACGTCCTTCCGTGTTGAGGTTGAGGGAGACAGACCTTATGGGTATCTACGTAAGGCACCCTTCAAAGGGTGCCCTACGTGAGCGACGGTGCCTGGTCGTAGGGCGCCCTTTCAAGGGCGCCTTCCGAATTACCACCCGATCTTCCGGCCCTTGTTCTGCTCGTCGAGCCAGGTCTTCAGCGGCGCGAAGTAGTCGGCGATCGCCGTGGCGTCCATCTCGCGCTGCCCGGTCAGCGCCTCGAGCACGTCGGGCCACGGGCGCGACGCGCCCATCGCCAGCGCTTTCTTCATCCGCTCGCCCGCCTCCGTGTTGCCGTAAATCGAACAGCGATGGAGCGGCGTCGTGCAGCCGGACGCTTTCGCCAGCGCGCGGTGAAACTGGAACTGCAGCACCGCCGCCAGGAAGTAGCGCGCATACGGCGTGTTGTTCGGCACGTGATACTTGGCACCCGGGTCGAAGAACTCGTCGCCGCGCGCGGTCGCCGGCGCCACGCCCTGGTATTTTTGACGGAGATTCCACCACGCCGCGTTGTAGCCGTCCGGCTTGACCTGTCCGCTGAACACCTGCCATCGCCACTGGTCGATCAGCAGCCCGAACGGCAGGAACGACAGCTTCTCCAGCGCCCGTCCGAGCAGCAGCGGAATATCGCCGGAGGCGCCAGGGGCCTGCTTCAGCATCCCGATCTTCACCAGGTACTCCGGCGTGACCGACAGCGCGATGGTGTCGCCAACGGCCTCGTGGAAGCCGTCGTTGGCGCTGTCGCGCAGGATCACCGGCAGCGTGTTGTACGCGCGCTGATAGAAGTTGTGACCGAGCTCGTGATGGATCGTCGTGAAGTCCTCTTCCGTGGGATCGATGCACATCTTGATGCGCAGGTCATCCACGCTGTCGACGTCCCAGGCGCTGGCATGGCAGACGACTTCGCGATCGCGCGGCTTCACGAACAGCGAGCGTTCCCAGAACGTCTTCGGCAGCGGATCGAACCCGACCGAGGTGAAGAACCGTTCGGCAATCCGCGCCATCTCGAGCGGTTGTATGTTGCGCTGCTTGAGGATGGCGTCGAGTGGAACCGCGCGCGCCATGTCCGCCGGCGCCACGAGCTCGTAGATGTTCGACCAGTCCTGCGCCCAGATGTTCCCGGTCAGGTACGCGGGAATCGGACCGTCCGCCGGAACCTCGGTGCCGTATTTCTCGTGCAGCTTCGCGCGGACGTGCGCGTGGAGCGACAGATACAGCGGCTGCAGCTGCGCCCACAGCCGATCGAGCTCCTTGGCGAACGCATCCGGATTCATGTCGTAGCGCGACCGCCACATCGCGCCGGTGTCCGCAAAGCCGACTTCCTTCGCCCCTTCGTTCGACAGCTCCACGAAGCGCGCGTAGTCCTGCTTCATCGCCGGGCCGATGCTGTGCCAGCCTTCCCACACCTCGCGGAGCCGCTTCGGATCGCGGCTCTCCGCCATGATCTTCGTCACGGCTTCCACGTCGAGGCAGCCGTCCGCGCCTTCGGCGCCCGGCGGGCAGTACTTTCCTGACCCGTACGCCGCCGCCATCCGCGACGTAATCTTGGTCAGCTCGGTCGTCTTCTGCGGATCCGACGGCGCGGCCATCGTCATCGTGTTCTTCAGCACGACGAGCTGGCGCTGTTCCTCCGGAGTGCCCGAATCCGCTGGAAAGCGGGCGGCGCGTTTGGCGTAATCGGTCAGCGCGCTCACGTAGGCCTCATCGGCGCGCGCCGACAGCGCCTGGGTGTCGGTATTGATGTAGGTTTGCATCACCCAGCCGGCTTCGTTGGATTCGTTGATCGCTTTCAGCAGCTTGGCGTTGGCGTCGGCAAGGAATCCGGTGACGTTGCTGGTATCGCCGGTGTCCGTGCGCCCCGGAGCTTCCGCGCGGCGGCAGGCAGCGCTGAGGGCGAGGACGCAGACAACCGCGGCCACGACGAATAGTCGAGTCTTCATTCAGGAATGATAACCAGAATGAGGCGCGGGGAGTGCTCAGTCTGGAACTGGCCGTTCGGCGCGATCGACGACGAGCATGTCGACGGGGCCCCGGCCGGCCTGCAGGCGTAAGCCGAGCTGTTCCTGGATCGCCGTAAAGATCGTCGGGCTCGCGGACGCGCCTCGCCCGACGAACCGGTCATCCACCGGCCATGTCAGCTTCAAATCGAATGCGCCGGTGAGGCCGGTGCCATCAACCACCGCGACGCCGATGGATCGGGACAATCGCATCGCGAATTCGGCCATCGACACACCGGTCCCGACGATCTGTGTCGGCGAGGCGCTGAAATCGCCGCCCGGATTGGCGCGTTTCGACGGCTCGGCCGCGGTCAGCCGCGGGCCGCTGCTGCCGACCACCAGCGTGTAAATCGGGCCGTCGCGGGACTCGCGGTGCGCGGCGAGCTTGAAACGATCCGCGAGGAGCCGCTGGAGCATCAACGGCCAGTCGCGTGAATTCGCCCCTGCTTGCATCGTGGCGTCGATGTCGAAGCGATCGACGTCGGCCCAGGCCGGATGCCCGGCGATCTGGAACTCCTGAACCGCATACGCAACGCGCAGCAGCGAAATGAGGCTTACATTTTCAGCGCGATAGCGGTCGCCGGCCACCCGTGCGGCGTTGGCGTTCAGGCTGCCGGTCGCGTTTCGCTTGATTGAAGCGACCTCGAATGCGGGCGATGGGCTCTGGGCAGTAGCGCCGGCGGCCGCAAGGGTGGCGGCCAGCGCGATGGCGGAGAACTTCATGCACCATGAGACGGACGGCGCGCGGCGGCGGTTAGGCGAGGGCGATAAAATCGACCGATGTCGGCACTCCAGGAAGACACGGACATCACCCGCTGCGCGGACCAGTTCGCCATCAAGCTGGCCGGAGACGAACCGTCATTTGACACGGCGCGACAGAGCGCCGAGCCGGAGTATCTGGCACTGCTGCATGCGGTCCGCCAGGCACATGCCCGCTTCGCGTTCGATCGCGACGGACGGCCAGGGGCCGTCAACGCCGTCCGCGAAGCGCTGCCGGTGATGGAACGCGACCTGTTCGACGCGGTGCTCGAGGATCACGCCTGCGAGCTCGCCGCCGTCGAAGAGGCGCTCTATCAGTTCGCGCGGGCGCTGGCGCGCGGCCGGAAGTAGCGCTGGCCGGGCAGCGGCGGAAGCATCAGGCCGAGCGCCGCCGACACGACGAGCGCGGCGACAAACGCCCAGAGCGCCAGGTGCTGCCGCGCGGCGCCGTCGGCACCCGGTGCAAAGGCAAGGCTCAGAATCAGCGTGCCGGCAATCGCGCCGAAGTAGCGCAGCATCGACACGGTGGCCGAGGCCATGACGCTCTGCTCCTGCGGTACCGCGCTGATCGCCGACGCGTTGGCCGGCCCGGTCGAGAGGCCCAGTCCGAAACCGACGAGCAGCAGGCGAAGTGCGACGGCATTCGCCGGCGCCGACGCTGGCAGCGCTCCGAGACCGACCACGCCGAGCGCGCCAATCAGCCCGCCGGCGGAGACGATCAGCTTCACACCGACCCACTCGGCGAGCCAGCCGCCGAGAGGCGAGGTCGCGGCCATCGTGAAGGTCATCGCGATGATGGCGAGCCCGAGCCCTGCATCGGCGCCTTCTCCGCCGCCAAACAGGAACGGCACCTGAATCAGCAGCGAATACATCGCCAGATTCTGCGTCGAAATGACACCGGCGCTGGCCACGAACGCCCGGTTGTGGAAGAGCGAGAGATACCCGAACTGCCGGTCGCGGCCGCCCGTGCGTTCCTCGTCGACACGCGGCTGGAGCATCCAGGAGATCACGAGCAGCGGCACGTTGATCAGGAACAGCGATCGCCAGCCGAGGTGCTCCGTCATCCACGAGCCCAGCGCGGGACCGATGGCCGCCGCGCCCCCCATCACCGAGCCCATGATGCCGAACGCGCGCGGCCGCCGCTCCACGGGCACGGCAAGCCGCACCAACGCCATCGCGGTGGGAATGATCAGCGCGCCGCCCGCGGCCATCAGCAGCCGTCCGGCCACCACCAGTCCGAGCGACGGCGCCAGCATGCCGAGCGCCGCGCCAAGCCCGAACGTCCAGCGGCCCCACGTCAGCGCCCGTGCGTAGCCCAGGCGATCCGCCACCGCACCCGCCGGCATCTGCGAAACGATCGTCGCAATCAGATAACCCGTCACCACGAGCAGGGTGACACGCGCCGCCGGCGCGTTGAACTCCATGCTCAACGCCGGCAGCGCGACCGCGACCATCGTGGAGTTGAGAGGCGTGAGCGCCGCGCCAAGCGCCGCGGAGACGAGAACGGATCCGCGCTTCATGAAGTGAATCCGGCTGAAGCCGGACTCCACGCCTGCGCGACTTCGATCATGTGGGGCGGACCTTGTCAGGTCCGCCAAGCGTCGTGATCGGCCGGCATTGCAGCAGATAAATCGTGTCGTCGCCGCCGAGCGCCCACTCGATGTCCAGGGCCGGTCCCCAGACGCGCACGCACCTTTCCGCGAGATCGTGGAGTGCGGCGAGATGGCTGTCGCCGATGCACGCCAGCTGCCGCAGCGAGGGGTCGACCGGTACGTCGATCGTGCCATCATCCTCGCCGTACCAAATCTTCACGTCTTTGTCTCCGGCGACGAATTCGAGAACGCTGCCTGACGCGCTCATCCTCACACGGTCCGGCACGATGATGCCGCTGACGACCGCCTCGCCGAGGCCCCACGACGCTTCGATCAGCCGCTCGTTCGCCCCGGTCATCGGGTTCCGCGTGAAGAGGACGCCGGCAGCAACCGGCTCCACCAGCATCTGCACGACCGCCGCGATCGCCGGGTCCGCTGATAGTCCCTTGCGGGAGCGGTAGGCGAGGGCGGAGTCGGTGCGCGCCGACTCCCAGACGAGGCGTACTGCCTCGTGCAGCGTCGCCTTCCGGACATTCAGCTTCGTCACATGCTGACCGGCGAAGCTTGCATCCGCCGAGTCCTCACCTACCGCCGACGATCGAACCGCTAACCGCGCGTCGGGGATGTGGGACGACGCAAGAACCGCGTCGACTGCCGCCTGATTGCCCTCCGCCACGCGATTCACCGTCGTCGTGTCAACGGCTGCGCCCGGAGGCACCGGCAGGCCGGCGCGGATTGCAGCACCCAGACTGACCGCCTTGCCGCCGAAGGCCGTTTCGTCGGCGGCCTGCGCAAGCGGCACTACGCGATCGTCCATACCTCGCCCTTGTCGCCGTCGACGCGGACACGCATGCCCGTCTTCAATTGCGTTGCCGCGCCCACGCAGCCGACGATGCCGGGCAGGCCGTATTCACGGGACACGATCGCGGCATGACTCAGTACACCGCCGCGCTCAGTCACCAGCGCCCCAATGAGCGGCAGCACGACGTTGAACGCCGAACCGGTGGACCAGGCGACGAGCACTTCGCCCTGTTGCACCAGGGGCAGTTCCTCGATGCCGCGAATCAACCGCACCGGACCTTCGTAGACACCGGCACTCACGGCGAATCCCTTGAGCGGCACGTTCTGAACCGCCTGAACCGCCTGAACCTTCTGAACCTCCTGAACCTCCTGAACCT
>JBOGIQ010000203.1:0-10640 GCA_050742535.1 Vicinamibacterales bacterium
CTCAGCCGCGCATGTCGTCTCGTCGATATAGCCCCATCGGTTTATGCGACGGGGTGCGCGCTCGGGATCGGTGCCGACGCGAAGGGCGAGCCGGCGAGCGCCGTTCGGTGACTCGGCGCGGTCGAAGCGCGCCTGGCCGACGTCGTGGCGGCCGGTCCAGAAGACCAGCAGTCTGATACGACCGGAGACGACGTAATGGTGTTCGCTGCCGGACACGGTCGCGTCACACAGCGTCTGGTCAGACGCGGTCGAGCGGCGCGAGAGGTTGAGTGATTTCGCCGTTGCGTGGTCGGCGACCGCGGCCGCGAGCAGGACGAGAGTCAGGCATCCGGAACGGCGCAGGGCGAGCGTCATCGCACACGTCCTTTCGATTAGAAGCCGCGTCCGTGGCTGCTCAGCACGATGTAGAGCGCCCACGTCGTCACGTAGGGAAGCAGGAAGTGGCGCCGCAGCGTCACCCATTCAGTGAACGGGCCGGTCATGGACTTGAACTTGCCCGGTGCGTAGTCAGGGACGGCGACCTTGAAGATCAGCTCGAGAAACATGCGCATGCTGCCGATGGCGGCGAGCAGCAGGAACGCGGGCGAGTCGGTGTGTCCTGACGCAATCAGTCCGCCCAGCGCACCGAAGATGGGACTCTTGGCGAACTTGCGCCAGTAGAAGCCCTCGATGGATCCGTCCTTGTACGCGCCGGCAATTGCCTCGCAGATGCCGATGCTCAACCCGATGACGACGCCGCGCAGTTGCACGGGCCAGGCGTCCGGCAGCACGGCGCCGAGCCGGTAAATCCAGTAGATCGACGCGAGGAAGCCCGCGCCGAGCGTGAGCCGGATGAGCGGGTTGTGCACGACGCCCTTGACCCAGTGGATCTGCGTCGGAATGCGATATCCCTGCTGCGGCTCGACACGGACGAAGAGTTTCCAGAACTCCGTCGCGATGCGCGACAGGGCGAAGGCGGACAGATAAATGATGAAGGCCGACTGACCGTCCCAGACACCGGCAGCGGCGAGTGCGGACGTGATGCCGACGGCGAACACCAGCTCGCGCACGAAACGGCGCAGGAGGAACGACTCGTGCGGGGAATCCTTGTAGGCGCCGTAGGAGGCGGCGTGGAGGCCGGCCAGCAGTCCCAGGGCGGTTGCGATCAGGACAGTCATTGGTGACTCCTCTCGATCGCTAAGGTGCGGATTCGGCTGAGCTCGGCTCACGCTCGCGTAGAATCTGAGCGCGTTCGATGGCGTTATCCCCCGGAGCCCGGTTCGGGAGCTTTGAAATTCTGTCGCTGCTTGGTGCGGGCGGCATGGGCGAGGTCTATCGCGCGAGGGACCCGAGGCTGAATCGCGACGTGGCGCTCAAGGTCCTGCCCGAAGCGTTAAGCGCAGACCCCGATCGCCTGGCCCGCTTCACGCGCGAAGCGCAGACGCTGGCGGCGCTCAACCACTCGAACATCGGCGCCATCCACGGACTGGAGGATGCCAACGGGCGCCAGGCTCTGGTCCTCGAACTCGTCGAAGGACCGACACTGGCTGATCGCATCGCTCAGGGTGCACTCCCGCTGGAAGACGCGTTGCCGATCGCGCGGCAGATTGCTGAGGCACTCGAAGCCGCGCACGAGCAGGGGATCATTCATCGCGACCTGAAGCCGGCCAACATCAAGCTCAGACCCGACGGCACGGTGAAGGTGCTCGATTTCGGCCTGGCCAAAGCGCTCTCGCGAAATGAAGGAAGCGGCATGAGCCGCCCCGATGTCACCGCGTCGCCAACGCTGCTGTCTCCGGCGACGATGACGACCGCCGGTCTGATTCTCGGCACGGCCGCGTACATGGCACCGGAGCAGGCTCGCGGTAAGCCAGTGGACCGCCGGGCCGACATCTGGGCGTTCGGCTGCGTGCTCTACGAGATGCTGACCGGCCGGCGCACGTTCGAAGGGGACGAGGTCACGGATACGCTCGCCGGAATCCTGCGCGGCGAGCCGTCCTGGGATGCGCTGCCGGCGACGACGCCGCGCTCGATTCAGCGTCTGGTGCGGCGATGCCTTCAGAAAGACCCGCGCGAACGCCTGCAGGCAATTGGCGATGCGCGAATCGAGCTTGCCGAGACAGTGGCCGCACCCGCCCCCGAAACATTCGTGCCGGCTCCGACGGCTTCGACTGGATCGCGGCTCCTGCTCGCCGCGGTTGCCAGTGTCGTGACCGCGTTTGTCGTCGGCGCGGCTGTCTGGACGCTCAAGCCTGCGCCAGCGACTGAGGAATCCCTCGTCACGCGTTCACTCATCGGCGTCAATCCGTTTGATCAGCGTCCGCCCGCACAACCTGGTCTGAACACGGGGCCGCTCTCGAGACCGGATCGGACGGCGATCGCCGTGTCGCCAGATGGCCGGACGCTCGTATTCAGAGGCTTAGGCTTCAACGTCAGTCCTGGCGGGCTAAACCAGACGGCGCTGTTCGTCCGTCCGCTCGACAGCCTCACGGCGCGCCCGATCGTTACGACCACAGGTGGCGACAGCCCATTCTTCTCTCCGGATGGGGCATGGATCGGCTATGTGGACGGCGGGGAGCTGCGGCGCGTTTCCTCGACGGCGGGGGAAGCGACGGCCACGACGATTACTACGCTCCCGAACCGCAGGCAGCGGATTGCCGGTGCGAGCTGGGCGGACGAGGGTTTCATCGTGTTCGCAACCTTCGACGGCGTCTGGCGGGTTCCGGCGACAGGCGGTACACCCCAGCGGATTGTCGAGGTCGGCGAGAACGAGAATGCGCGCGCACTGCCGCAGGTCCTTCCCGGGGGGCAGTGGGTGTTGCTCACCGTGCAGCCGACTGCGTTTCGCTGGGACGACGCGAAGATTGTCGCGCGCTCGCTCGTCAACGGCGACGAGAAAGTTCTGCTGACCGACGCCGCAGACGCCCGCTATGTATCGACGGGGCATCTCGTGTTTCTGCGGCGCGGAAAGTTGATGGCTGTGGCATTCGACGTCAATCGCGTTGCGCTTGCGGGTGCCCCTGTCGCGGTCGTGGACGACGTCATGCAGGCGATCCACATGCCGAACAGCCTCGCCGACTCGGGCGCCGGCCAGTTTGCGGTGGCCGCAGCCGGAACGCTCGTCTACGTCACGGGCGGCCCGCAACCCGCCGACCCAGGGGAGCTGGTGTGGATCGATCGCACGGGAAAGGTCGAGCCGGTCGGTGCACCGCTCGGTCCGCTGGGCAGCCCGCGAGTCTCGCCCGACGGACGGCGGATTGCCATGTTCAGCGGTGCCGCGGCGACTGATGGTCACCGCGTCTGGGTGTATGACCTGGAGCGGCGTACCCACACGGCATTGACGACCCGCGATGAGCACGTCGCGTGGGCCGTGTGGTCGCCCGACGGCAGTCGCATCGTCTTCGAGCGCCTGCACGAAGGGAAAGGGACGCTCTACGTCAGGTCCGCGGACGGCACGGGTGGCGCAGAGCCGATCGTCGACGCCAGACCCACGTATCAGACTCCGAGCTCGTGGGCAAAGACGGGCAAGCTCGCGTTCGTGGAGAGCACTGAGGGGACCAGCACCGATATCCGCGTCCTGGACGTCGACGGTGGAGACCGCAGCGGATCCATTGCCGTGCAGACACCCGAGGCAGACAGCCATCCGGCGTTTTCACCTGATGGCCTGTGGCTGGCGTACGCGTCCGGAGTTTCCGGCCGCTCCGAAGTGTATGTGCAGCCGTATCCCGCGCCTGGACCCCGTGTGCTGATCTCGACAGGTGGGGGCATGGCGCCAGCGTGGAGAGGAGATGGTCGGGAAATCTACTACCACTTCGTACAGGATGGTGCCCTGCGCCTGATGGCCGTCCCGATCACGATCAACGGATCAGCGCTGTCCGCGGGTACGCCTCGCCAGTTGTTCGAAGTAAAGAGGCTGAGCACCACCGCACCCGCCCGCGGCTACGACGTGACGCCGGACGGCCAGCGATTTCTGTTCCAACGCGCGGTGGAAATTCCGCCACCGCCACCGTCGCCGATGATCCTCGTCGAGAACTGGATCGAAGAGCTGAAGCGCCTGGCTCCAGCTTCGAGCCGGTAACGAAGACTAGTTTTCTGACGGTTGATGTACTGACTCGACGATTAGGACGTCGACCGGAGTCTCAGTCGTCGTCAGGACCAGCCCAAGGTGTTCGCGGATGGCTGTCCGGCCGGCCGTTCCGAACAGGTCAGGCGGCGGACCGGACGGTGGAGGAGTCCCCGGCGTGCGAAGCGTTTCGCCGGGGTCGGCTGACCACTCCATCGCGAACGCGAAGTCACCCTGTAACCCCGTTCGATCGACGACAGGCATTCTGAGCTGGCGGGACAGGTACTCGGCGAAGTACCGCATCGTCACGCGCGGCGTGGACAGCACGCGAATCACCGATGACCCCGGCCCTTGCTTACTCGCCTGAAAGAGCGGCGACACGCGCATGTCCTGAGTGCCCCGACGCGCGCGCAGCACGAAGCGCTCCTCGAGCAGCCGGCGGAACATCTGGCGCAGCTCCGCGTCGGTGGCCGGTCCCTCAGCCTTTGCCTCGATGTCCCATCTCGACCCGCCGATCGACGATGGCAAGCCGACGATCTGATAGTCCGCCAGGCCATAGGCCCAGCGGATGCAGTCGTTGAGCAGCACGGCCTGAAAGTCGATCCTGCCCGGCGCGATGATCATCCGCGTCTGCGGCGGCTGCAGTCCCCGCTGCCTCGGCTTGATCGACGCGACCTCGAACGCAGGGTCCGCTGTCTCGCGTGCGCGATCGGCTCGGCCACCGCGAGGGCGCTAATCAAGGCGAATGATGTCAGTCGCGCGAGCGGCATGACGTGTTTTATAGCGAAGAAGCCGGCGATTCGTTAAGGGCGCGAATTGAATGCGAACCTCGAGACGTTGACTGCGCGATCGTCGTCGGCACGGTTCAGGCGAGTCCAACACGGTCGCGGCGGTGCTGAGCCGACGTGGTGTGTTCCAGCTTGAACTCGACAGCCGGAACGCTGCGTTGTACCCATTCCTGCACGAAGACAGCGGCCCACACGAAGAGTGTGCTCCAGAAGTAGATCGATCCGATCGTCGGCCCAGCCCACGGATCCTGCCGCCAGACCGCGGTGAACACATGCGGCAGAATCAATCCTGGCAGGGACAACCACAGCAACCATCGAGCCGCAGGAACCAGCATCTTCGAACCCCGCCACCATCCCACGAGCGGCCCGGCCACGAGCGGCAGATAGTAGATCCAGCCGAGCGGCGAAACGAGTTGTGCGACGAGAAGCAGGACGGTAAAAACAATATCCGCCGATCCCGCTGCCTGCTGATGCCGCAGCAGCACGGCCGAAGCCACGAAGATTGCGAGGTTGCCGAGGGCCGTGACCGGGCGGACCAGCGCGGGCGCGCTCACGATTGGATCGAAGAGCGGGCTGTCCGCAAACATTCTGGCAACGATTCCCGCGATCGAGCCGTTCATCGGCGCCCACGACCACTCGACAGCTGCCAACGCGTCCAGCCATTGCACGTGCGCCTGCCACCCGAAGGCCATCAATCCGACCAGAAAGCAGGCCGCGCAGACGCCAGCCATCGCGACTGCTGCCCTGACTTGACGACGCAGCAGGAAGTAGACCCAGAAGATGCCAAAGAACGGCTTAATGCTGGCCAGGAGCCCGAGGATCACGGCAGCGCGCTCCCACTGCCCGCGACGGGCCGCCGTCCAGGCCAGAGTCACAGGCACCATGAGGAGAAAGGTGAATTGTCCCGTCGCGATGATGGTGTCCATCGGGGAGGAAATCACGATGAGGGCTGTGGCCCAGCTCAGTCCCGCCCCACTGATGCGGATCTGGAGCTCTTTTACGATCAACGCAGCCGCCAGCGCGAGCGCCAGCAGATTCACGATCGACCAGGCCATGATGGCGATGCCTGGGGTCAGCACGGCAAACGGCAGAATCAGCAGGTGAAAGTGCGGCGGGTTCAGGTTCCAGAAATGACGCGATTCACTTGTATCGACTGGAATCAGCGTCGCTGGACTCGCACCATATATGTCCCGCCCTTCGAGGTAGTACTGCGCAGAGTAATAGAACTTCCCGAAGTCGTTCATGTGGAGCTCACCCACCGTGACCTGCGCAAGCGCGGCATAGTAGAAGAGCCACATGGCGACCAGGATGACAACTGCCGCGCCAACGGCGAGGCGCACGAGCGGCCCCACCGCCCTCACGGTCATGTTGGACGGCAGAATGCGCCGAAGCGTGCGGTCGGAGATCATCGGTCGGGGAGCCGCAAGTCCTCGAGGCTCGGAATCAGCTCAAACCGGGCTGCGAACCTGTCGGGCGACTCGCCTCGCTGATCGATGCGGCGGGTGTCGATGTTGCCCAGATAGCCCGAGGCCGGCGGCAGGTACGGCACCTTCGCCGGATCGAGGCCGATGACACGGGCGCAGGTCGCGTCCACGGCGGGAAGGTCGGATCCAATGGCGACGAATCCAAGCTGGCGGGGCTTGCCCATGATCGGACCGTCTCCCTCCATTGCGGTAATGGCGTCGACGATAGTCAGGTGCGGCTGGATGGTGGCCGTCAGGTCGAGGATCGATTCGAACACGCCGCGCATGTGCAGCACATTCTTGGGCCAGCCGTAGACGGCGCCCGGTACAACGCCAAAGAGGTTTTTCATGCTGCACGTTATGCCGGCCCAGTGATGAGTCTTGAGCTTCGGCATCGTGATGACGAAATCGGATTGCAGCAGCGAGACCGGCAGCGCAATGTCGCGGAGATCCGTGTACCAGCTCTTCGTCGGCACCACCTTCACGTCGTCGTGGTTGAGATCAACGAAGCGAACGCGCTCCTCGCGGAGGGCGTCGTAGAGTCCGGTCGAGGACAACAGGTATTCGATGTCCCGGCGATGGCCGGGGCCCTCGCCGACGACGACTTCGGCCGCGCCGCCACGGCGACACGCGGCGATGGCGCCCGCCACGACGGCCGGATGCGTGTTGATGGCCGTTCCTGGCTCGTATTCGACCATGTTCGGCTTGAGGAACACGCGACGCCCCGCGACATTCACGCCAAGCTCCTGGAACCCGCGAAAAATGATGTCTGCGAGATCGGCTGAATAGCTTGTCGCCGCGAACAGGCCGACGGCGGAGCGCGCAGGCACCGTAAACGCGTGTCGATCGAACGGGGCCTTGCGCCAGCAGCCGGCGGCCATCGCGGCCGATATCGCGGCGAGAAAGTCGCGCCGTGAGAGCCTAGAGTCTGAAGCCGTCGACATCATGCGCCCCGCTGAGAGCATAAAGACCCATCGCCAATCCAACGACGCTGCCAATCGATCGCGAGAGCTCGAGATAGTCGACGAGGGCACTTTCGATGGCAGAAGCAGTGACGCCGTAGACCCGCAAACAGATCGCCGCCAGTGCCAGAGCAAACGCCGAGCGCTCGGTCTCCGAATCCTTCTGCAGCGACTGCAGCGCGGCACGGACGACGGCCTCGGCGCGGCGATCCTGCATCGCCATCAGGGCAAGAGCGGTCGTCGGGACATACGGCCAGAGCTCCTGGCCGTACACGTTCGAGTTGCCGTAGTTCCAACCTCCCCGGCGGGATGCGCGATCGACTAGCAGTCGTTCACCCGCCAAGATTCGCACGTCAATCGCAGACGACTGCCCGATGCCCTGGCGACGGGCGCTCTTGAGCGCCAGCAGCGACCAGGCAGTCGGCTCGACCCAGCTGAACGTCTGGTCGATCCAAGGCCATGCTTGCAGACTGTTGTCCTGACGGATCGCGTCGGACTGCGGCAGGGCCATCCCCTGAGTGGAGACGAGATTCGAAACAATCGGCGCCGCGAGCGGGCGACCGTCAGGATGCTGGAGCAGCACCACCGCGGCCAACGCGTTGAATGCGACGTTCACGGGCGCGCCGGGAACGTCAATCAGCCATCCCTTCTGTGCCGGCCAGCCGCGGAGCGGAGCGATGTCCACGGTGGCCCCGCGGTGACGCGCCAGGGCTAGCAGCGCCCAGCATGTGGACTCGAGGCGTCCGGCCCTGCCGGGGTAATACCCCCACGCCCCGTCGCGGCGCCGGCTCTCTGCGAGCGCCTGTGACAATTCCGCGGTAAACAGAGTGCGGTCTCTCGCGGGCTTTGGCGCAGCCGTCGTGCTGGATTGTGAAGCTCTGGCGTTAGCCGGGGTCACTGACGATCTTATCGGACCGACCGAGGGAATCGCTCACCAGCCCGGCTCGGCGGCACCAGCCCGCCGGATCGTGCCCAAAAACAAAAAAAGGCCGGCGATCCGAAGACCGCCGGCCTCTTCCCTGATTCCTGACGCCTGATTCCTGGACCAGCCCTTAGGCCTTGGGCCTTATTCCTGAGGCCTAGACGATGTCCTTGTGGGTGACTTCCTGGACGTCCTGCTTCTTCTTGCCGCCGAGACCTTGAATCTGCAGCGTCGGCTGCTCCTTGAGCACCTGTTGGCGATACAGCCGTTCCATCTCCATGTGCTGCCGGATCTCGTCGGGCGTCATCTGCGCCTTCTTCCGCGCCTGGAGCTTCTCCTCGCGCGCGTTCTTGGCGATGCCGAGGTCGTCGAGGTCGTGCTGCACGCCGGCGGCCACGGCCTCCGCGTTCAGCTGCAGCGTATGGTCCTTGCTCGCGAGCGGGACGTTCTTGTTGCCGGCGAAGATCTCATGGCGGCCGTGCTCTTCGTACCACTTCGTGAGCGTCGCCGTCATGTGCATCTTCTCGAGGATGTTCCGCCAGCCGATGCCGGTGTTGTAGGCGCAGAACGAGATCTCACCCTGCTGCGTGCCGTAGGGGATGATGCACATCTCGGTGCGGCGGAAGTCGTAGTTGAAGAGGTCCTGGAACCACATCCCGGCGATGAACAGGAAATTCCAGCGATCCGACCGTCGCTGTTCGATGTCGGCCTTGGTCCGGTCGCCGCTGACCTTGCCGTAGTCCTTGCCGGTGGCGCCGAACGTCTTGTCGAACTTCTTCATCAGATCGGCGATGCGGAAGTGCGTTGGCGCTTTGAACGGGTCGTAGTTGCGCATCAGCGCGAGAGCCATCCCGACGATCGACAGCTTCTTGCCGCGCGCAGCGTCGTTGACCTTGGCGACGTCCCTGGCCAGCTGATCGGCGTTGAGGAACGCGGTGACCGGAACGGCTTCCTTGGTTTCCTTGTCGATCATCACGGCCATGCCGATGCCGCAGTTCGGGTGGCACCCGCACGTCAGCTGACCCCACTCACGGTCCGGCCCGTGGACGACGTCGGCCCAGTCGGTGAATGTCGACATGAACGAAATCGGGAACCAGTCGCGAATCGGCTCGCCGATGCCCGTCTGGTTTTTCACGTCGTGGGCGAGGTGCGACAGCGTGTAGCGCTGCGCCGCGCGCCGCTCGGGCGTGACCTCCTCGTCGCGCCCGGTAAAGGACACCGGCTGGAACGACAGGAAGTTGATCCGCTTCGGGTTGTCGAGCGCGAATTCGATGACGCGGCCAACCTGCTCGTTGTTGACGCCGTTGACGATCGTGATGACCGGCACGATGTCGACGCCGGCCTGATACAGGTTCTCGATCGCGCGCAGCTTGACGTCGAACAGGTTGCCGACGCGGCGATGCGAATTGGCGGCGTTGCCGATGCCGTCGAACTGCAGGTAGGCGTAGCGCAGGCCAGCTTCGGCGGCAGCCTTGGCGAACTCCGGACTCTTGGCGAACTCGATGCCGTTGGTGGCCGCCTGCACCGAGTTGTAGCCGACCTTCCGGGAGTAGCGAATCGCATCCAGGAAGTACGGCGACATCGTCGGCTCGCCGCCGGAGAACTGGACCGACATCTGACGCCGCGGTTTGATCGTGATCGCGTTGTCAAGGACCTGCTTGATGTCTTCCCAGCTCAGCTCATGGACGAAGCCGACCTGGTTGGCGTCCATGAAGCACGGGTCGCACATCATGTTGCAGCGGTTGGTCAGGTCCACCGTCAGGACCGAACCGCGTCCGTGCAGCACCGTCGAGGATCCGTGATTGTGGAGCTTCTCGTCGTTGTGCGCGCGGATGTCGCGGCCGGGGAACGATTCTTCGAGGTGCTTGAAGAACGCGGCATCGATCGCCATCACGTCCTCGAAGTGGCCGTGCACGGGGCAGTCCTTCACCATCAGGATCTTGCCGTCGCGCTCGAGAATGGTTGCCTTGATCTCGCCGACCTTCTCGTTCAGCAGGACGCTGACGTCCTTCTTGCCGTCGAGAATGTCCTGCCGCGCCTCGCGCGTGCAGACCGGGCACAGCGAGTCGGTCTCGCGCGGCCAGCCGAGCTGAGGCTTGGTCTTCTGCCACGACTTCTGCAGTGGCTTGTCGGACCAGCGGGGCGTGAATGAGGGATTCTGTTTGATCCGGTTGGCGGTGCTGAACACGTGCCAGAGACCATTGGCGGTCACCGCCAATCCCTTTTCCACGTATTTCATCGGCGCATGCATGCGTCTCTTCTCCTGGCGAAGTCCCGCCGTAGCCAACTCGGCGAAGCCATGGTTGCGCTATGGCGAGGGCGGACGATCTGCCCATGATAGGGGCCGAAATTGCGTTTTTGGGCTGATTTCCAGCTAAGTGGCGTATTCGGGGGCCGATTGGCGCATCCGGCTGGTGGACGGCTTAGCCGACCTTATTGGTCGGATTTTTACGTAGCTGCTCA
>JBOGIQ010000204.1:0-10633 GCA_050742535.1 Vicinamibacterales bacterium
CCCCTCCATCGTCGCAAGGACGTGCCTGGCAAGCGCCGCACGATCGACGTCCGGCGGCAATCGGCCGGAGGCTTCGTCCAGCAGCGCCTGGACCGCCTGGGACCAGGCATCGAAGTTGTCCGTGAGAAGCGGGCGTGCGCGTGGGTGATTGTTCGAAACCTCGAGCGCGAGATTGCCGATCGGGCATCCGAGCTCGAAGCCTGTCTGCTCGAGCAGACGCCGGTAGCCATCGAGCAGCGAGAACAGCCGCTCGACGGGGTCGGACGCGCGTTCGTAGGCAGGCTTCAGCACGTGCGACTCGAGCATGCCGCGGTAGTTCTCCAGCACGGCGGCGAGGAGGTCCTCCTTGCTGGGAAAGAAGTGGTACAGGCTGCCGCTTTTCGCTTCCGCGGCCTTGAGAATCTGAGAGATTCCCGTCGCGGTATACCCTTGACGGAAGAAGAGCTGCCGGGCGGCCTCGACGATGCGCTCCCGAGTTATAGGCCTGAAATCACTTGATTGGTCGTTCAACTCAGGCCTGAGATTACGTCCAGATCCGTCGCCGTGTCAATCGCTTCGGAAATGAACCCGTCGCGGGTTCCTGACGGATCTCGTCAGGGAACGATGAGGACGGACGACTGCCAGAAGGCCGCCTTCTGGGCAGTCGTGTCGAGCACCGTGATCTGTACCGTGTATTCACCGGGCGGAAGGTCGTCGAGCGGCACGGCGAGCTTGATCGGCACTGCCTTCGAGGTCGCGTCGAGGCCGTCGGCGATGACGCGAGCTGGCAGCTGAAACACACGATCGGATCCGCGATTGAACGTGACGAACGCGGCGAGCGGCTGCGTCGCGGCCGCCTCGCGTTCGTAGGCCTGCAGGTAGATGTAGAGGTCGCGGCTCCTGCTGAAGACGCGCGTGATGCTGGGAATCAGCTTGTAGCCGTCCTCGATGAGCGGGTTGGCGATTTGCGCGCGATCCTCCTTCGTCCGCCCTGCGTTGAAGAGCGCGTCCGACATCGCCACGCGCTGTCCGCTCAGCACCACCGAGCTGATCGGCAGGCGCTCGGTTTCCAGGTTCAAGTTCGGCACGATGAAGTCCGCCTGGTACGTGCCCATGCGTCCGGTCTCGGCATTCCGCGCCAGGAACTTGATCGTGTACTCGCCCGGAATGAAGGTGAACCCGGCGTCGTACTGGACCGGGCTTGCCGCCAGCAGCGCGGCGGTCGCGCCCTTCAATCTGATCTCGGCTTTGTCGCGGATGTTGGCGATGATCGTGCCGTACTGATTCCTGACCTCCCCGATGAAGTCGATGAGCGTCCGATCCGCGCCCGCCTTCTGGGCCAGCACCAGCTCGCTGCCCGGAATCTTCACCGCCAGCGGAACGAAGTACTCCGCCTTGTTGATCTGGAAGTAGTTCAGCTCCATCGCAATCGTCAGCTCGGTGATCGGGTCACCAAGCATCAGCGCTTCTTCGAGCTGTCGTTCCTTGTCGGCGGCGCTGAACTTTGCGAACTCCTTGTCCGCGTAATACGCCTCGTTGTACGCGAGCCGTCCCTCAGGCCGATTCTTCAGCGTGACCTTCACCCGTCGCAGGCGCCCGTCTTTCGCCGTGTTCGTCGGGTAGTAGCCGAGGATGTAATAGCTGGGCGTGCCGCGCTGCGCCTCGACGATACCCATGGACAGATCGTTGTAATCGAGCAGCGCCTTGCCACCCGTGTCCGCGGCCAGCGTGTACATGCCGTCCTGCGAACGCTGGAATCCGCGCATCATCGCCATGGCGGTGGCGCCCGTGTACATGCCGATACCGCCGGGCGACCGCCTGCTCGCATCACCCATCGGCGGCATCCCCACCAGCCCGCGCGCGTCAACCGGATAGAACGCCACGCTTGCCCTGCGTGCCGCGTTCAGCGTCGCACGCAGCTGCGCCTGGTTGTCCGCGCCGCGCAGGTTCACGCCCGAGGTGAAGTCGACGAGCGCCTTCTTGCCGTCGATGATGCTCAGCATCTGGACTGCCGTCTGCAGCGCCGCGAGCTGGCGATCGGTGTTGAAGAGATTGAACTCGCCGCCGCTCTGCCCGAACAGATAGCTGCTGTCGTCCAGATCGTCGCCGTTCATGATCGCCCCGAGCAGTTCCAGCAATGACGCGCGATCGTCGGTGAAGTCCTGACGGACGCGAACCTCGCCTTCCGCGTAGGTCATCACCGCGATGAGATCCGCCGCGGTCATCTGCGTATTCACGAACCGCTGCGCCGCCTCGAGCGCCCGGAACCGTTCGGCGTCGCGCAGGCTCGGCATGTCGAAGAAGAAGGCCAGCAGCCGGCGATCCTCGAAGCTCGTGTCTGCGGGAGCGATTGGGCGGATACGTGTCTGTTCGGTCGGCCGCAGCGTTGCCGGGACGGTCACGTTCGTGGCCGCCGACAGGACGGTGTCGTCGAGCCGCTCGAACTCGAGCAGGCTGACGGTCTGCGGCGCAGTGTCCTCGGTGACCAGAAAATCGTCCGCGGTCAGGCCCTCGATCGGCCGGCCCGCCGGGTCGGTCACGGTGACGGTGATCACGCGAAGCGACGTGCCGCCGCGAAACGTCGGCGCCGGCTTGTCCTGCGCGAGGACCGTCGCGTAGTGTCCGCCTTCAGGCGGACCCAGAACGCACACCGCGACGACGAAGGCGGGAATCATCACGGTCCGCCTGAAGGCGGACACCACGTAGGCAGGCATCAGAAATTCAGCCGGATCATCGGCTGCACCGTACGCATTCCATTCGCCCTCGTAGGCAGGCCGAACTGCGTGCTGCCGACCAGCGTGTCCCAGCTCGGATACGTCACCCGGTTCAGCAGGTTGGTCACGTCCACACGGAACTCCAGGCTTCTGCGCTGGTTGAAGCGGAAGGATCGCGCGAACGACGCGTTCAGCTCGAACTGAGATGGTCCTCTGATCGAATTGCGGCCGGCATTCCCCCACTGCCCGAGTGCAGGCGCAATAAACGCCGCGGGATTGACGTGCCGCCCATCGACGTCCACGTTGACAGGCGCCCCTGTCGTGTCGGGCCTAAGACTTCCCGTGATGCCCGTTCCACGCACGGGCGCGAGAAGCACCGGCGACAGGGGCGTTCCAGTGCCGACCGTCACCTGCGCGCTCATCGTCCACTGGGCGAAGAGCTTTTCGCGCCAGCTGCCGGAGAACAGGCCACCGCGAGCGAGGAACCCGCTCGTGAACTGTGCCTGTACCTGCAACTGGTGACGGCGGTCGAAGTTCGAGGGTCCCCACTCAGCGCCCGGATCGAGCCAGTTCTGCGCGATGAGATACCCGCCCAGCCCGGCATCGTCCTCCGCCTTCGCGACGGTGTAGCTCGCGCCGGCTTCGAACCCGTTGCGCTGACGACGACGAAGGTCGAGGGTCAACCCGTGCCGTCGAGAGGAGCCGTTCGAGCTGAGATACACGAAGCCCACAGGGCAACCGAGGCAGGAGATGTCCGCGCCTGCCGGGTAGGTGTTTGGGACGATCCGCTGTGGAATGTGCGTGCCTGTGATCCCGAGGTAGGTGACGGTGGCCTGCATTGCCGCAGGCAGGTCATGCTGGACCGACGCCATCCAGTTGTGCGCCTCGCCCACGCGGTAAAACGGATCAACTGCAAAGGTCGTCGCCGTTACGCCGGGAGAGCCACGGAAGCCATCCGCCAGCGTCAGCGGGTTCTCGGCTGAGTTCTGGACGCTCAGACTCTTCGACAGCGGCGACTGCTGCGCCATCTGATCGGCGATCGCGCGGTAGACCGAGGTCTCGCGATACAGCCCATAGCTCGCGCGAATGACCATCGACGACGTATATGAGGGGCGATATGCCAGCGCCAGCCGCGGTTGAATGCCGCCGCGGTCCGGTCGAATCAGTGATTGCTCGGAGGCACCGGCCACTACGGGCGTCGCGGCCGCGAAGCCGGGCGCGATATCGAGGTTGACGAGGCGACCGAAGCGCTCCGTGATCGGCGATTCGTATTCCCAGCGCACACCGGCCGTCAGCGTCAGCGACGGAGTGACACGGAAGTCGTCTGTCACGAACAGGCTGGCCAGCGATTGCCGGAAATACTTGTCGGCGTTGCCAAACGCGATCGAACTTGCGGACGGAATGCCGAGCAGGAAGTCGGCGAAATCACTGCCGGTTTCTGCGCCGGTGAATGTGAACGTGCCGCGCGCGTCGCGCTGCGAGAAGAGGTCGAATCGCTGCCGCGCGTAGTCGCCGCCGGCGTCGAGCACGTGGCGCCCGAGAATGAACTTGGAGGTGTAGCTGATGCGATTCGTGAACGTGCGGTCGTTCGCATAGGTCCCGCCGGCGAGGCGTGCGATGCCACTCGCGAACGCCAGCGCCGGCGGGCCCCAATTGCGGGGATCGCGGTCATTGCCGGCGATGCCCGCCTCGCCGGACACGTCCTCACGACTGGAGTAATGAGGAACGGATTCGGCGACTCCACGACTGAACTCGTAGCGCAGCACACTCGAAATGCGCGGCGTGAAGCGATGCTGCCAGTTGACGGAGGCATTGATCGAGGAACCACGCGACGAGTCCGTGAACCCGAACAGATCCGCGTTTGCCGACCGCGTGCTCTGGGCGTTGAACAACCCCGACAGCTGCTCCTGGCCGATGCGAATGTTGTTGATCGCTGCCTGAACCGAATCGCCATGCGACGTACCGGCAATCGGCACCTGATAGTTGAATGGTCCGCCGTCGATATTGGGAGGCGGATACAGCGCGAGCAGCGCGCGTGCCTGGGGGCTGATCCGATCGGGCGGGATGAGGCCGCCCGCGAACGGCACTCCAGTGAGAGGATCGACAAGCGGCCGCGCCGACGCCGAAAAGTCTCCGGCTCGCTCGGCCTCTGTCGGCACGCGCCCGGTCCCGATCGACGCGCTCGTGTTCTGCGTACGGGAGTAGGTCGCGGTAAACGCGCCCATTCGGAACAGCTTCGGAATCTGCAGTGGCCCGCCGATTGTGAACGCTCCCTGGACCCGGCCGTACGAGGGCTGCCGCACGTCGAGGCCCGTGACGGAAAAAGGCCGGGCGTCGAAGAGCGAGCTGTTCCCGGAGAACATGGTCTGCATGCGGTATGGCGATGCCCTGTTCTGACGGTTGTTGCCGAACGCACGCTGCAACCCCAGGTTCGTGGCAGCGCCGTTGACGACGCTGCCGTTGATCAGCAGTCCTTCGATGGCAGGCTTGGGCGTCTCGGCGCTGGTATCGCTGGAGGCGGCGGTGGGGGGAATCGCTTTCGGAAAGCCACTCGACGCCTGGCCGCGGATTTCCGAGAGAGCGAGCATCCGGAGAGTCCACTCGGTTGACGCGCTCTCGGGTGCGACAGACACGTCGCGCCGCGCGGTTTCGAAGCCCGGCATCTCCACCTGGATCGTCCAGGTCCCGTCAGCCAGGTCAGGAAGGACGTAACGCCCCTGCGGATCCGTCAGCACGCGATGCGTCGTCTCTCCTCGCGTCGCCTGCACGGACGCCCCATGTACCGGCACCTCGCCGAATTTCACCTGTCCCTGGTGATCCGATGCGCGAAGCACCAGCTGCCCAGCGAGCAGAGCGATGAGGACCCCGGTTGTAATGCGTGTGGAACGACGGCCGATTGGCATGCCTTTGCCTACGTAGAAGACGCCAGAGTCCCGCGTTTGTTACAGGCACCGCTGAAGCCGTGCCCTACGTACTCGTAGAGGCCGTCAGTTCTCGGTGGGCCTCTGCGCCCGCTCGATGACCCAGGCGTCGAACGGCGCCCGTGCCTCCTCCAGCTCGAGGCCGATCGACGTGAGGACCTCGCGAAGGAATGGGGATCCCGAACCGAAACCGCCACCGCAACAACCGTAGCCCTCAAGAACCGTCATTTTGATGATTCGCTCGAACGACTTCTCGACTCCTGGCTGGACATAGTGAAAGTCGTAGCGGCCGGTCAACCCGGTCCGATCGAGAACGGGACGTTCCTCGAACCCAAACAGATGGTTCGCGAGATTCGTCATCGAGACATTGCGCGCCGACAGCTGTGCTCCGAAGTTTCCGCCGAGCACCGTGATGCCTCCGTCTACGGGGGGAGGAAGATCGGCCACCGCCGTGGCCTTCCCGTCGGGACCACGCCTCACGATCGTGACCTTCGATCCGCCCCAGCGATCGGGCGTCAGCGGGATCGACCCGTTGAACTTCGGGCCATCCTTTCCGACTTTCAGCAGATAGACCGGGACCTCTCTGGTCTCGCGGCGGATGACCCAGCCAAAGCGATCAGCGAGCATCGTCCGCAGCATCTGTTGCAGGGCTGGATCCGTGAGAGTGGGCGTGCGCGTGAAGACGCCTTCCGGGATCGCGGCGACAACGTCCCACGGGTCGGTCCTGATCCAGTCCGGCCCACCAGCCAGAAGACCCATCTCCGTCAGCGTGCCGCAGCGCAGGTCGGGCCGCCGGTCGGGCAATCCCGCAATCGGCAACGGGAGCGTGTACGCCGCGAGATGCAGGAGCGTGATTCTGGTGGCCGCAAATCGTCTCGGATCGATCTGATACGAGTAGCCGAACGAGTCGAAGACACAACCGCTTGCCGCCGGACGCGAATTCAGTCCCCCTCCTCCTCCACCACGTGCTCCAGGTATGACCACCGCCGGACCACTCGGCCGAATGGAGACGACCTCAAACGCATCGCGTCGTGCAGCAGGTTGGTTCGGCGGGACGATCGCCGGCGGCACCACCGATGACTGCTGCAGCAAAGCCGACAGCCCAGCCGCATTCCGGCTCCACGCTATTGCTTCTCTGACCGGCCGTTCGATCAGCGACGGATCGGTTGCCACCTGCTCTCCTGGCAGGAGTTTCTGCTCCGTCGAGCCCTGCTGCACGCGTACTTCGCCCTCGATCACCGCCACTCGTGAACCCTGTTCGTCGGCGCTGACGAGAAAGACCGTCCCCACCACGGAGACCGTCATGTCTTTCGTCTGCACGTAGAGATGTCCGGTACGCTGTTCCGCCGCGTTGACGATGATGCCGCCCGCGTTCAAACGAATCCGCAAGCCGTCGTCCGCGCGATCGAGCGAGAGATCCGTGTGCGAGCGCATCTCGATGCGCGACCCGTCAACGAGCGCCAGCACCGCGCCACGATCACCATCGGACTGGATCGTCTCCCCCTGGCGCACGGCGCCTTCCACGACGCGATACAGCGCGGTGGTCGCCGGGCGCCACACGACCGCCGCCCCGACTGTGAGCGCGATCAGCACCGTCCCTGTAACAACGGCAAGCCGCGGTCTCTTGAAGAACAGGTGCCATCCGGGCGCGGCCATGGCCCTGTTATGCCGCTGCACCTCACGGATGATCTGCAACTCGAGCCGGTCGATGAATTCGCCGCGGGGTTCATGTATGGGCTGCATTGTCGTTACCCTTCCCTGCGCATTGCGTAGGGCATGTCCGCCGATCGGCGGACGACGTGTGCGAGCGTCTTCTTCAGCTTTTCGCGGGCGCGTCTGAGCCTTCCTTCGACAGCGCGCGCCGACATCGAGCGCCGGCGGGCAATCTCCTCGACGGTCTCGCCGTCGAAGTAGAACGCTTCGAGCAGCTCGGCATGGGACCGGGACAACTGCGTGAGCCCCCAGCCGACAACCGCGGCTGTCTCGGCCGTCACCGGCGAGAACCGTTCGTCCTCGATGTCGATGGAGGCCGGATCGATCGACTCCGGCCGCAGTTTTCGGAAGTGACTGACGAGCGTGTTGTGCGCGACGCGAAGCAGCCACGCCTGCGGCTCCCGGGGAAGGCCCTTGCGGGCCCAGTCGTCGAGCGCCCGCATCCAGACGTCCTGCACCAGGTCCTCGGCCAGGCCGGCATCGCCGCCGACCCGCCGTGAGACGTAGGCGTAGAGCGGGCGAATGGTCTGGCGATAGAGGAGAACCAGCTCCGATTCGGATAGCGGCCCGCTCACATCTTTATAGACGCTTGCGGGCCGCAAAAACCCACGTTGTTTTTTAATCCGGCTGAAGCCGGACTCCACAGCGGCGACTGGTTTAATTCGGCGTTGGTCTCTCGACGTGCTCGACGAAATAGTGGGTACGAGGGCCGATCGTCGGCACAAGCTCCAACCCTAACTGTTTCCGCAGTGCATCGAACACCGTGTCGGCACCCGATGGTCCGCTCGGGGGCGGAGCCGGAGTGATGCCAAGACGCTCCCACGTCTCGGCGACCTGCCGCCGGCACTCCGCCTCCGCCGAGCGCCAGCTCGAACAGTTGTCACGGTTACCCATGGGTGACACATCCGTTCCATAGGTGACCGAGATGTCGAACAATCCCTGAATCCCGGTCTTATCCAACACAATGCGGTCGAGACTGAGGTAATTCGTCAGTTCATAAAGAGGCAGCCCATAGAGACGGACCGTCCTGGCGCCCGGGCTCCCGCTCAGAGTCAGGCCGCAGGTTCCGACCTGTCTCCCGTCGGCATCGGTGTAAGTCATGGCGGGGAAAACCAGACCGAGGTTGCCGGCAACCGCCGGTTCGTTCGATATGCGGCGCTTGCGAGCCTCGCATTCACCCTCCTTGAGCGGCTGAAGCTTGAACCCGCTCTCAGCGACTCTCAGTTCGTAGACGGGTTCCTGACGGACCTCGCGCCGCAGCTTCAACTTGAACCGTTCTTCAAGGAGCGCCTGCAGCATGGGGCCGCCCATCGTCTGCCGATCCACTGGCGGATTCACGGGCTTGGCCTCGATCGAATAGAGATCGGTATCGAGCCAGTCCGGGCCGCCGTCGACGGGGAAGATCCATCGCCGGCGGAAGGCATCGCGTTCGAGATACTTCACATACGCGTCCTCAATCAGAAACCGGAGACGCATGCAGGTGACCCGCAGGTACGAGGGATCTATCCTCACGCCTCCGGCCGCAACGGCTCCGGACGCTCCGCCGCCTCGCGCGCCCGGCACGATTCCGGGACCACAGAGACGGACGGAACTGACTTCCCACTTCGGCGTGTCCGCTGGCCGGAACGGAGATACATCCGGCGGGACCGCCGCCTGGCCGAACTGCTCGACCAGCAGGTCGAGCTTCAGTGTGAGCTGCTGTTTGAACCGGCTCCATGCGATTTCGTCGATGACCGGCGGAGACGGCTCCTGAGGATTCGTGGCTACCTGGTCCCCTGGCCGCAGCGTCTGCTCGGTGTTGCCTTGCTGGACGCGAACCTCACCCTCGATCACCGCAACCCGCGAGCCTTGCGTGTCGGCATTGACGAGGAACACCGTGCCGACCACCGACACCGTCATGTCCCTCGTCTGGACGTAGAGGTGACCTGTGCGCTGCTTCGCGGCGTTGACGATGATGCCGCCGCTGCTCAGGCGAATGACCATACCGTCGTTCGCACGGTCGAGCGACAGCTCGGTGTGCGAGCGCATCTCGATGCGCGAGCCGTCCGCCAGCGCGAGCACAGCGCCTCCTCCGCCGTTCGATCGGATCATGCCTGTCCCGCCGAAGCGGCGCATCAGCGAAGGCGGATCGCCGCGATGCACCTTGCCGTCGAGCACGCGGTAAAGAGCCGTCTCCTGCTGCGGCCAGAGCATCGCGGTACCGATAGCCGCCGCGAGCGTCACCATCGCCGCGACCGAAGCATAGGCCCATCGTCGTGGCTTCCGCCTCGAGGCGGACGCTACGCTGACGGTCCGGATCTCCGCGGATGATCCGACTTGCCGTCCAACGCGATCAATCGCCGCCTGCATCCGGTCGGGCGACGGTTTCCGATGCCGCGCCAGCAGCCGGTCGAGCCGCGCCCCGATGTCGTGTGGTGTGCGTTTCATGACTTCTCTCCCCCTTCGACTCGCTCGCGCTCGCTCAGGGCAGGCACGCGCGCACCAAGCAGCTTCTTCAGCCGGGCGCGCGATCGGAACAACCGGAGGGCGATCGTGCCGCGCGAGACGCCCAGCATCCGGGCAATCTCCGCGTCGCTCATGTTGTGGACGTATCGCAGGATCAGGATCTGCGCCGACTCCGGCTTCAGCGCGGCGACCGCCTCATACAGCGCGCGGTGATGCGCATCGTCGATCGCGTCCACAGTCGGGCCGGGTACGTCAGGAAGCTCGTTCACCGCGACCAGACGGCGGCGCCGGTGCGAGCGCATCACATCGAGCGCCGCGTTGACCGCAGCGCGATAGAGGTAGGCCCTCGGATTGGCGCCGAACTCCGGCGGCAGTTCCCGCCTGATGAGGCGCAGAAAGACCGTCTGAAGAACGTCCTCGGCGTCCTCGTGACTCCCCGTCACGCCATAGGCCGTCCGGAAGACGAACTGCGCGTGTTCGGAGAAAACGTCGGCGACCGGCTCGTCAGCCGGTGTCCGTGGCGCTGCCGCTCTGGCGATAGCCATCCGTTGTGCTGGATGTAAAACGCCAGAGCGTAGCAATTGTTATGGCCTTGTTTAGTCCCTAGTCCTTGGTGCTTGGTTCTTAGTCCGTCCTCGGTCCTTCGTCCGTCCTTGGTCCGTGGTCCGTGGTCCTTGGTCCGGGGTCCTTGGTCCGGGGTCCTTGGTCCGGGGTGTGGGCGGCCGGGGACATGGGTAACAAAGTAGTCCAGCGACATGGGTAACAGTTAATCGGGCGGTTTCGTCATCGGCGTTCTTCGTGCTTCCTGTTGGGCGCGGAGCCAGCGGAGCTGGCGGAGCGCCCCGCAGAGATTGCGGCAAT
>JBOGIQ010000205.1:0-10541 GCA_050742535.1 Vicinamibacterales bacterium
CTCCAGGCCCGTGCGGGCCGGCGGCTCAATGGAAAGGGGAACCGACTGATAGAGGCCGAGCCACGGACGGCGTTCCGTCATGTCACGGCTTCTTCTTCGGCGGCGCCATTGCCTGGCTGAGCGCGTCCATGAAGCGGCTTTGATCGGCGAGCAGCTTCGCCGCGAACGCGTAATACGCCTCCGCCATCTCCGTTGGCGTCGGCAGCATGTGCAGCGGGGTCGGCTCGGGCGAGGGCGGCGGTACGGACGACTCGCCGGTGGCGAGCGCTTCGCGCCACGCCTTCACGGCGGCGACGTACGCTTCCTGCTGGGCCCGCAGCATCTCGAGCGCCTGCTGCTGGAACTCGTCGGTCTTGTCGGCTGCCATGGGCGCAGATTCTACCCCTCGCCGAGGAAGGATCGGTACACGCGGACGAGTGCCTCTTTCTGCGCCGGCTGCAGACGCGGATCCATCTGGATGGCCTGCTCGACGTTCGGAGGCGCAGACGAGTCCGTCTCGTCCATGAACCCGAGCATCGTGTAGAGCTGCTCCGGCTTCAGCCCGAATGCCGTCGCCAGGGCCTTGACCACTTGAGGAGAAGGCCGGTAGTTTCCGCGCTCAATCTGGCTCAGGTACGAATCGGAGACGCCCGACATCTTGGCAAGGTTGCGCAGCGACACGTGCGCCAGCTGGCGCTGCGCGCGAACGAATTCGCCGAACGCGACGAGGACGGGATCTTCGCTGCCTGACATAGCTCACATCCCGCACGGACGATGTGCGGCGCGGGCATGATCATAATGACTGACTCGGGGAATCGCGTCGAGTGCCTGCCCGCCCTGCTCACCGCTCCACCGCCGCCGGCGTTGCGCTGTACCTGCTCTTGTGTCTGATCTGGGGCTCCACATGGCTCGTCATCAAGGTCGGCTATGGCGGATTGGGGCCGTTCAACGTGGCGGCGGTCCGGTTCTTCGTCGCCGGCCTCGTGATGGCCTTGACGGTGGCGGCCGTCGGCGCGCGATGGCCGCGCGGCCGTACCGAATGGGGACTGATCGCGATCGTCGCGCTGTTGATGTTTGCCGGCGATTACGGCGCCATTTACTGGGCCGAGCAGTACATCGACAGCGGTCTGACCGCGATTCTGTTCGCCACGCTTCCTCTGATCACCATCGCGGTGGCTCACGCCTACCTGCCGGGCGAACGAATCACGGCGCTCAAATTCACCGGAACGCTGCTCGCGTTCCTCGGGGTCACGGCGCTGTTCGCCGATCGCGCCCGTCTCGACGTGCAGCAGTTCTGGCCCATGGCCGCGGTGATTGGCGGCGCTCTCCTGGCCGCAATCGCCTCGGTCGCGACCAAGAAACATGGGGCGGCCCTGCACCCCGCCGCTTTGAACGCGCCCTCGATGCTGCTTGGCGCCGGTGCGCTGGCCGTGGCGTCTTACGCGCGTGGCGACGGCTTCGCGCTGCCGGCGGACGCCGCGACGTGGGGTGCCGTGCTGTATCTCGCGCTCGCCGGCACGGTGCTGGCGTTCCTCGTGTACTTCTCGATGCTGAAAACCTGGAGCGTGACGAGCCTCAGCTTCATCTCGGTCTTCACGCCGGCGATCGCGCTGGTGCTGGGGTTCGTCTTCCTCGCCGAGCGGCCGACGGCGTGGACCGTCGTTGGCGCCGTGCTGATCGTTGCGGGCGTCGCCTTTGCGCTTATGCCAGCGCCCCGTCCTCGGTGAGCTCTCCCGAGAGTTTCTTGAGCGCGCGGTTGACCGCCATCCGCGCCGCATCGGCCGTCGGAATGCCGAAGCGTTCGGCAATCAGCGCGAAGCTCCACTGCGCTTCCATTCGCGCCACCACCAGCTCGCGGTCGCGCGCCGTCAGACGCCCGAGCGCGTTTCGGTAGCGCTCGTACGATTCGTGCTGAATCGTCATCTCGAGCGGCGACGGTGCATCTCCTGGTGGATCCTCGACGAGTTCGACCGGCGCCGGACGCCGGCCCACGCGCCGGATTTCGTCTCGAATGCGGTTGATGATCGACTGCTTCAGATACGCCTGCATGGCCCCGACGTGTCGCGGCTCGAAATCGTCGACGCGCTTCAGTAACCGCAGCGCCGCTTCCTGGACGAGGTCGCCGGTGTCGAGCGCGTCGCGGGCATGCGCCGGCAGCCGCCCGTGCGCCCAGCGGCGCACTTCCGGCAGACAGCGCTGCAGCAGCGCTTGAACGGCGCCGCGATCTCCGTCGCGCGCCTTGATCACCAGCTCGATGGTGCTCTCGTCGCTGAGCAGCGAAGTGCCGTCGTCTCGCTGATCGTCAGCCATGGTGCAGGTCGGAATCATAGCTGTTGCGGCGGCACAGTGCGCGTCTTCCGGTACGACGCCGGAGCCAGGCAACCCGTAACGCGGTTCGGTCACTCCCTTCGCGTCGTTGATACAGGCAGGAGGACAGATCAATGACCAGAACCAAGTCGCTGTTCGTTGCCAGCCTCGTGCTCGCTTCGTTCGCGATTGCCGCGTCCAGCACGGCCGCAAACATCGGCCGGCTCAACTATTTGACGATCGGCCGTGCGATGGCCCTTCCGGGGGTCGTCCTGGCGCCGGGAACCTACGCGTTCGAGGTGGTCGAGGGCCACGCCGATCTCGTGCGTGTGACGGATCGCGCCACCAACCGCGTGCTCTACACCGGGTTTACCGACGTGATCCGTCGCCCGGAGGGGAACACCGATCGGCTGACCGTCGGCGAGGCGCCGAAGGGCGAACCGGTGCCGATCCAGGCGTGGTTCCCGTCGGGGTCACGCAGTGGCAACGGGTTCAGGCACCGCTAATGCAGCGTCCCTTCGCACCCTCATCTCACCTGAGCGCCGGACATTGCTGGAATCGCAGCGGTGGCAATCCACTCGGCAACGATTCCGGCGCCACGGCGCACAGGTGCCGCGGCAGCGCACGAGGGTCGAGCAGCCCGGTCCGGACGAAGGCCACCAGATTCTCGAAATCGTCCCCTCGCATGAACAGCGGGCTCGCGAGGCGCGGGGCGACCCGGGCCAGCATCGGTTCAACGGGTCCGAGGCGATCGCGCAGATCCCGATCGACGCCGGCCGCCGCCGCCTGATACTCCCGCGCCGATTCCGCCACATTCAGATGATGCCGGATGGCATCCTCGAGCCTGGTGAACGCGCCGTTGTGAAAGAACGTCGGCTGAATGCCGGCGTTGCGCAGCGGCGAGGTGCGGAACTTGTAGCGATCGGCCGGATCGCCCGTGACTTGTTCCAGGCCGAAATCCTCGTCTCGCCCCGGACCGTCGAAGATGACGTTTCCGGTACCGGCACCGAAGCGTGGCGCGATCTGCGGTACCGCGACGACGTGCATCTCGAAGTCGCTGAACATCTCGTTCGCACGCCCCGATACCGCATGGCAGTGAACGCAGCCGGCGGAGCCGAAGAACAGCAATGCGCCTTTCTTTTCCTTGATCGTCATTGCCGGGCGCTCGCCGCGCGCGAAGCGATCGATGGGCGCGTTGGCGAAAACGAGCGTGAACTCGAACTCGGCGATCGCGCGCCCGAACATCGAGAAGTCAATCGGCGCGCCGGCCTGCACCGCTGGAAACACCTCGCCGAACAGAGCCCGGTACGCGGCTGAGCCGTTGAGCCGCTCCAGCAGCGCCTGCCGGATCGGTTCGTTGCGGAATCCGCTTGCGTCCGGCGCCGGCACCGCTTCCCCTATGCCGTCGTCGAACTGATCGAACTCCGGACCGATCGTGCCGGCCGTTCCTGCGAATCCCGCGACCTCGACGAGTTCTGTCGGAGGAATGTGGCCCTGCGCCGCCAGCAGCGTTCTGATCGTGGGATCGTGGGGCGGGAAGGCCGTCTCGCCCTCTGGAAGCGGAAAGACGAAGCCACGCGAGTTGTCGAAGGGATCCTGCGATGGGGCAAAGAAGCGCCCGTTCCACATCAGGCTCGGAAAGAACGCACTGTTGACGACGGTCGGTGTCCGGCGCTGGTTGCGAGGGCCACGCCGATTGTGGCCGACGATGTCATTGTTCTGGATTCCGATGGCGATCGATTGCGTATCGCCGAAGCCGGCCGTCGGCGAGTGACACCCCGCGCAGGCATTGTCGCCGCGCAGCGCGCCAATCCTGTCGAAGAAGAGCAGCCGGCCCAGGTCTGCCAGCCGCGGGTCGAGCGGCCGTCCGAGACGGGTGGTCAGCGTGGACTCGATTGCGCCGGTAAAACCGGCGCGCCGCAGCACGGCGGCAAGCTCGGCATCGATGTCCGCGGCAGCGACAACGGCCGCCGCGGACCAGACGATGACGGCCGCCGCCATCCACGGCCGCAACGCCAATAGAGCATGGAGACGTTTCATGACACCGCTCCTTCTACGGGAGCGGAGTCAGGGCGAACCCGCTCTCGCAAATTTCGCCCTCTTCGTGATTGCCGTGCTCGACTTCGACGACGGTGGTGCCGTTGACCTTGGTGATGTGGAACGTGCCGACGACCATGATCTTCTGCCCCTTCGGGCCGATGACATGGAACCCCTCGTGTACCGTCTGCGAGAACGAATTCGGCGAGGTGTTGCCGCTGTCGAACAGCTCGTTGTTCAGATCCGCATCGCTCCAGACCCACCGCGCGCCGGTGGCGTCGGTGGCGGTGCCGTGACCATGGATGTTCGAGCCGATCCGCGTTCCGCCGTTGGGATCCGTCACCGAACGCAGGACGACCGTCAGGACTCCCTCGCCATGCAGCTCACCTGCGGAAACCGGTGCCGCGGGGCACACCGGGAAGGCCGGCACCGTCAGATCGACGGAGAAGTTCAGCCGTGTCGTACCGTCGCTTGCCGGCGACCCGGCGAACGCCGGTCCCGCGGCTGTCGGGATGGCGTCTGGACTGGCCGGTGATGCGCCGCAGGCGGCGGCGAGAAATCCGGCGCACAGGGCGATCGCCAGTCTGATTCGGGTCGTTGTAGACGTTCCGGTCATAGGTTCCTCCTGAGGGCCTACGCTACGGAGCCCGCCGCCGGAAGTCGTGACAGACACATGAAATCGGCCTGATAAAAGGCTGAAAGTGGTGCTAGGGTATGGGGTCCCTTGGGGGTGGGTCCGGGTGGCTGCGACGAGTCCGGGATCAGAGGAGCGGCGGCAGCGGCGATACCAGTTCGGCGAGTTCACGCTCGACCTGGAGACCGGCTTTCTCCGGCGGCAGCGCGATGCCGTTGACGTCCGTGCCAAGGCGTTCGACCTGCTCGCCTACCTGGTGCAGCACCACGGCCGCGTCGTGACGAAAGACGAGCTCGTGGACGCTGTCTGGCCCGGCGTCGCCGTCACCGACAACTCGCTGGCGCAGTGCATGGCGGAAGTGCGGCGAGTTCTCGGCGATGACGAGCGCAACATCATCCGCACTATTCCGAGGCGCGGATATGTGTTCGCCGCGGACGTTGCCGCGGCCGTGGATGACGACCTGTCCCTGACCGCAGCCACAGCGCGGCGCAGCGGCGCGCCCTCAATCGCCGTTCTTCCGTTTCTCAATCTGACCGCAGACCCGGACAGCGACTACTTCAGCGACGGCCTGGCGGAGGACATCCTCGATCTGCTGACGCGTGTGCCGGGGCTGAAAGTCATTGCCCGCACGTCCTCGTTTGCGTTCAAGGGGCGCAACGAAGACGTTCGCGGCATCGCACGCGCGCTCGGCGTCGGGCATGTACTCGAAGGCAGTATTCGCAAGTCAGGCAACCGGATCCGCATCAGCGCACAGCTCATCGCCGCCGCGGACGGGAGCCATGTGTGGTCGCAGCGTTACGACCGCGAACTTGCCGACGTCTTCGCGATCCAGGATGAAATCGCCGACGCCATCGCGGCGTCGCTGCGCGTCGAGCTCGGCGATCGGCGCCTGCGTGATGCCAGGCGCACCACGACGAACCTCGAGGCGCACCAGCTGTACCTGAAGGGCCGGTTTCAGTGGGGAAAACGGACGGCGAAGGCGCTGCATATGGCGATCCGGCATTATCAGGACGCGATAGCAATCGCGCCGGAGTACGCGCCGGCCTACGCTGGGCTCGCGGAATGCTATGTGCCGCTGGCCTACTACGGTCACATGCGTCCGCGCGACGCCTGGCCGAAGGCACGGTTGGCCGCGCAGCAGGCCCTCGCCATCGATCCGACGGTTGCAGAAGCGCGGACTGTCCTCGCCTGGACGAAGACACATCTCGACCACGATCCGTCAGCCGCCGAAGCTGAACTTCACGCGGCCATCGCCGACGATCCCGACTACTCGCGGGCCCGGCAGGCGCTCGCGGAGCATCTCGTCGCCACCGGGCGATTCGAGGAGGCCGGTGAACAGATTCGCCGCGCGCTCGTCTCGGATCCAATCGCCCTGAACATCAATGCCGCAGTCGGCCTTATCGACTATTACAGTGGCCGCTTCGATCGCGCGGTCGGGCAGTATCGCCGGACGATCGATCTCGACGCGTATTTCTATCCCACCCACTGGTATCTCGGGCTCGCACTCGCGCAGTGCGGGAGATTCGACGAGGCAGCGGATGCGTTGGCCGAGGCTGACCGGCTGTCCGACCGCAGTACGGCCGTCGTGGCGGCGATCGGCATGGTGCACGCTGCCACGAACGACGTCGAGCGCGCCCGGAAGGTTCTCGATGAGTTGACGCGTCTGTCGGACACCAGGTACGTGTCACAAGTGTTCGTGGCGGCGATTCTCATTCGTTTAGGGGACCTCGACGGAGCGCTGGACCGTTTGGAACAGGCCTTCGACGATCGATGTCCCTGGCTTCTGTTCAGCATGGTCGACCCGAAGCTGGCGCCGCTTCGCAGCCATCTTCGATTTCAACAGCTGATCCAGCGGCTGGGGCTCGCGGCGGCCTCGCATTCGTGACCTCGCGGGGAGCCGGCGCGGTGAACAGAGACACGTTTGAGTTTCGAGTCGGCCGCTTCCGATGTCTTGCTCTGCTCGACGGAACGTTCCGATATCCGCCGGAGCTGTTTTTCTCGAATCTCCCGAGGGAACAGTACGAACCTCGGCTTGGTTCCGGACAACCGGTCGAGACGATTGAGGTCCCCTACATCTGCCTGTATGTCGATACAGGCCGGCACCGGATGCTCGTCGATACCGGTGCCGCAGGATTCGGCCCGACCACAGGGCGTCTGCCCGGCCTCCTCCGGCAGGCGGGAATCGACCGCTCGGCCATCGACATCGTCGTTCTTTCGCACGGTCATGCCGATCACATAGGCGGCAACCTCGATGACAGCGGAGGGCTCGCATTCCCGGCGGCACGTCACGTGATGACGCGACAGGAATGGGAGTACTGGGACTCCAGCCCTTCTCTCGACGAGTTGCCGGCCGCAGATTGGTTGAAACAACTCGTGCGCGCGACCGCCGGGCGAAACCTGCCGCCGATCCGACCTCAACTCGATCTGATCACGGCAGATGGGCCGATCGCTCCCGGTGTCTCCGCGCTTGCCACGCCAGGACATACGCCGGGACACATGGCTCTTCAGATCGAATCGGAAGGGGAGCGATTGCTGTTCCTCGCCGACACCGTCCTGCATCCGCTCGACATCGAGTACCCGGACGCCGTCGCCGTTTTCGACCACAGCCCCGCGCGCATGGTTGCCACGCGCCAGCGTGTCCTGGCCGATGCGGAGGCCGGCGGCACGCTGGTGATGGCCTCGCACCTGCCGTTCCCGGCGCTCGGACGTATCGTGTCCTCCGGCTCCGGCTGGCGATGGTCGCCCCTTGCCGAGGGCGCCGTCGCCTAGCGAGCCACATCCGCCCGGGAAGGCACCGATCTAAAGTTACGCACCATGCCCATGCCGTCGTCCACGTCGAGCGCCGCGGCCCAGCCGGGGGCGCTGCCGATGAAATCGGTCGTCGCCGTTGTCATCGGCAACTTCCTCGAGTTCTACGACTTCCTGGTGTTCACGTTCTTCGCGGTCATGATCGGCGACGCGTTCTTCCCGGGCGACTCCGAGATCGGCCGGCTTCTCGGGGCACTGGCGACATTTGGGGTCGGGTTCGTGACGCGGCCGCTGGGCGCGGCGATCATCGGTCCCTACGCGGATCGCGTCGGCCGCCGCGCCGCGTTGACGCTCACGCTTCTGTTGATGTCGGTCGGCTCGCTGATGATCGCCCTGACGCCGTCCTACGCGCAGATCGGGATTGCGGCACCGGTCCTGCTCGTCCTGGCGCGGCTCATTCAGGGATTCTCGTGCGGCGGCGAAGTCGGTCCGGCGACAACGTATCTGCTCGAGGCCGCACCGCCGGAAAAGCGCGCCGCGCTGACGGCGTGGCAGGCCTACAGCCAACAGCTTGCCGCGATCGTGGGCGCCGGTATCGGGTTGATCCTCGCCGCGACGCTCACACGCGATGCACTGTATGCATGGGGCTGGCGGATTCCCTTCCTGCTCGGCGTGTTGATCGCGCCGGTCGCGTTCTACATCCGGCGGCAGCTGCCCGAAACCATCGCTGAAGCCCAGACGCACCGGTCGACGGCCGCTGTGCTCGGCGAGCTGTGGCGCGGGCACTCACGCGCGGTGACGTTCGGTGTCCTCATCATCTGCGGCGGCACGGTCTCGACCTACGTGCTGAACTACATGACCACCTACGCGATCACCACGCTGAATCTGTCGGCGACGGTGGCCAACATGCTGGGCCTGACCAATGCCGCTGCGCAAATCGCCGGTCTTGCCGTTGGTGTCTGGCTCGATCGTCTGGGCCGCAAACGCATGCTGATCCTGTCGCGCGTCGCGTTCGTGCTCATCGTTTATCCCGTCTATTTGATCCTCACGTCGGCCGACGCCTCGCTGGCCGTCATCGTCATTTGTAACCTGTTCCTCGGCTTTGTGTATTCGATCGGAATCGGGGCCGCGTATGCGTTCATGGCGGAAGCCTTCCCGCAGTCCGTCCGCTCGAGCGGCCTGGCGATTCTTTACGCGTTAGGCGTGATGATTTTCGGCGGCACCACCCAGTTCGTCGTGGCGTGGCTCATCGACGTGACCGGGAATCCGATGGTACCGGCGTGGTATCAGATCGTGGCGACCAGCGCGTCGATTGTCGGCGTGACGCTGATGACCCCGCACGCGGAGGTACTGCGCGAACGCGCGATTCGGGCAGAGGTTCGCGCCTGACGGGATCTCAAGGTAAGGTATCGCTCACTACAGGAGGAGATTGATGAGACAGCTTCGTCCAGCACTCATTCGCCGAGGATGGTTGTGGGCTTCGGCCGCCGGGGTGGCCGCGCTCCTGCTGGCAAGTACCGGACAGGCGCAACAGCGCGCCGGCGGTGCCGCGGCCGCGGGTGCGTCCGTGGACCGCGGCCAGTACCTCGTCAGCATTACCGGGTGCCATGACTGTCACTCGCCGAAGACTCAGGGGATGACGCCGGACCCGGCGCGCCTGCTGTCGGGCCGTCCATCGACGACCAGGATGCCGTCGAAGGCCGACGGGGAGATTCACGCTTCGCTCGACTTCACCGCGTTCTACGGGCCGTGGGGGCAGACCGTCGCGTCGAACCTGACGCCGGACAAGGCGACCGGTCTTCCGGGACACGGCTACAACGAAAAAACCTTCATCCAGGCGATGAGGACCGGCAAGAAGCCGAACGGCACTGCCATGCAGCCGCCGATGCCGGTCGAGGTCTATCAGAATCTGTCGGACGACGATCTCCGGTCGATCTGGATGTTCCTGCAGACGCTGAAACCGGTGAACAACGCGGTGCTTGCCGGGCTCGAGACGCCGGGCGCGAAGAAGTAGCGGAAGAAACCGAAAGACGCTACGTCTTCGTGGCCCGGTGATACGCGAAGACGCGTTCGACGAACGCATTGAGAAGGTGAGGGTCGGAGAGCCGGCCCTCATCTTCGACCGGCAGCTCCGGAAACTCCCGGACCAGCGCCTCCGCAAAGAGACCTCGCCCCGGCTCGGTGGCGTTGCCCTGCCGATCGAATACCGCTACGCCCTCGAGCCCGCAGCTCGGTGAGTTGCTCTTGAGGATGTAGCCGCTCAGGTGGTCCCTGCGCAGCTCCGCCACACGCCGGCGAACGAAATCCTCCATCGGCGGCGTCACGTCGTGCGCGGTCGTCACGGTGAGCAGTCGAACCACCCCATCTACCCGCGACAGCCGCATCGGCTCGCGCGGTGTGCCGAAGCCAGCCTCGACTTCGGGACAGATCGAAACCCATTCGATGGAAGGGCCGAAGGCGTCGATGAGGAACTGCGCCCGCTTGTGGCCGCCGTCGTATCGGACTTCTTCGCCGAGAAGGCAGGCGGAGATGCCAACGCGGACCGGCAACGTCACGCAGTGTCCGCCTTCAGGCGGACCCTCGACGCGTCAGATTGCGCGCGGGTAAACACCGGTCCGCGATCGCGCGCGGCGTCGTCCGTGAGACGACGGATCGCCCCAGCAATTGCGAGCAGGCGATCTCGACTGCCGCCGGCGGCAGCGTCGTTCGGCGGCTCCGGCGCGCCGCCTGCGGCCCCGCTTGATTCATCGACGGCGATGCGCCACAGGTTCAACGCGGTGCCGCGATCGCTGGAGAAGTAGATGAACTTGCCGTCGGGCGACCAGACGGGTGACCA
>JBOGIQ010000206.1:0-10472 GCA_050742535.1 Vicinamibacterales bacterium
GTTCGACGATCTTCCACGCGCCGTCGGCCTTCTGCACCCGCGTCGTCTCGCCGTCGGCGGATTTGATGCGGATCTCCTCGACGTCCCCTTCCTTGACGGAGGCGAACGCCTTTTCCTTCGCATCGGCGGCCGTCGTGTCGCGGCCGTTGAGGTAGTAGATGTAGCCGACCAGCCCGGCCAGGACAACGACGAGGATCAGCGTCGAGCGCAGGTTTCTCATCGCTCCCGTCTCCGCCACCACGTGAAGACGCCGGCGCCGATCACCAGCGCCGGCACGATGACGAGCGACATCCACAGCACGCCCATCACGTGATTTGCCGTCATCGTCAGCCGACGGTCGGATGGCTCCTTCGGCCGGATGGAAATGAGACTTTCCTGCTGGGCCAGCCAGTTCACGGTGTTGAGGAACAGATCGCGGTTGCCCTCGATCCCCAGGTAGGCATTGGCCACGAAGTCGGAATCACCGATGACCGCGACGCGCGTCTCGGGCGGGCGCTGCTCCTCGCCCTCCTTCTTCTGAGCCGCCGGGTCCGCCTTTGCCGGCACCGCCACCGCGGCCGCGATTGAGACTGGTCCCGTGATGTCTCCCTTGTCCGGATCCGGCGAGAGATTGTCCGGCGGATCGAGCGACGCGAGGTTCGTTTCCGCCCACGTCCGCTGCGCCGTCTGAATGAACGATTGCGCCGTGCGATCGGCGGGCGCGCCCATTAACGGGACGACGGCTCGCGCGACCGGGTACATCGTGATCAATTGAAATCTGGACGTGATCGCCTGTTCCGGGTACGGCGGTGCCGCCACCGGAATGGTCGCGATCTTCGTCAGTCCGCTGACGTCGACAACGACCGAGGGGGTGGCGTTGATCCCCCATTCCTTGACGATCGCTTCGGTCTGCGGCAGCGGTGCGGGCTTCTTGAAGTCCTCGGGCGGATCGAGCAGAACGAGCAGCTTGCCGTTCCTGGCCGACAGATACTGCCGGATCAGCGCCGCCTCACCCTCGAGCAGATCGGTCTTCGGGCCGGCAAGAACAAGAACGGTGGCGTTCTCCGGTATCGCGTTCGTCTGCGCGATGATCAGCTTTTCCCATTGGAAGTTGTCCTGCCGCAGCGAATCGATGATCGAGCTGTACCCCCCGCGCTCGGTGTTGGTTGGGTCTTTCTCGCCGTGGCCGGCGAGGAAGTAGACGCGCTTCTCAGTCGGGTTCAGCACCTTGACGAGCGCGCTGGTCAGGTCCTGCTCCGGAGGTGCCTGTCCCTGCGGCACGACGACCCGCTCGCGCCTGCCCATGTGCTCGACCACGACCGTGCCGTAGCTCTGGATTTCGTACTCCTTGGCGGGCACCGGCCGTTTGTCGGGATCGATGTATTCGACGCTCACCTGTCCTGACTGGTAGGCGTACTCGTTCATCCGGACCCGAATGCGGTCCACTTCGGCGTCCGTTTCGAAGACGACGAACTTCACCGGGGTCTTCAGCTCCCGCAGCAGCTTCACCGTCTGCTCGGACAGCGTGTACTGACGGTTGCTGGTGAGGTCCCAGCGCTTGCTTTGTTTCACCGAGACGTAATTCACCGCTACGAGGATGCCCAGCACGACGAGGACGCTGACGCTGGCGATGGCGCCATAGCGCGCGTTGCGGCGGCGGAAGAATGCCACGATCTCGCGCCACTGTCCGATCGTGTAGAGCAGAACGAGGGCGAGACCTGTCCAGGACGCATAGACGGCGTACTGATTCCACTCCGGCTTGAACACACGTACGGCCAGGGCGCCGAATACCATCGCCATGCCGACGTAGCTGAGGATCGAAAGCATCTGCTGCATCGCCTTACCCCCGCCACCGCTCGGTGTCGACCGAGCGCGCCGTCAGAAACAGTCCGAAGGCGATGAAGCTGACGTAATAGACCACGTGCTTCGTGTCTACGACGCCGCGTGTGAAGTCGTCGAGATGGCTGGTGATCGACAGGTAATCCAGCACCGCGGACGTTCGCGGGCCGGTCAACGGGCCTGCCCAGTTGATCACCCACAACAACAGGAACACGGCGAAGGTCGCCATCACGGCGACGATCTGGTTGCGGGTGAAGCTGGAGATCAGCAGGCCAACGGAGATGAAGCATCCGCCCATGAGCAGCAGCCCGAGGTAGCCGGTGGCAATCGGAATCCACTCCGGCGTGCCGAAGGCGAACAGGACGCCGAGGTGGATCAGTGTCACCGCCAGCATCGCGGCATACAGCGCCATCGCGCCGAGAAACTTGCCCATGATGATCTGAACGTCGGTCAGCGGGGCGGTCAGCAGCAGTTCGATCGTGCCGGACCGCTTCTCCTCCGAGTAGGTGCGCATGGTGATCATCGGCAGGACGAACAGCAGGAGCACGCTCGCGTTCAGGAACAGCGGGCGAATCATCTGGTCGTTGACGTTCTGGGTGGGCCCGCCCTGCAGGCCCATCATGCGCATCCCCTGTTCGATGAAGATGCCGAGGAGCGTGTAATAGAAGAAGCCGAACATCAGCGCGAACAATCCGATGACGACATACGCGATCGGCGACGCGAAGTAGGCCTTGAGCTCCTTGTGCGCGATGGCCAGGATGTTGTTCACCGGTCACCTCCTCCGGCCGCTTCCGTGGCCACGGTCGCGGTGTCTTCGGTCGTCAGGTGCAGGAAGATTTCCTCGAGGCTCATGCGCATCGGGCGCAGCTCGAGCAATCCCCAGCCCTGGGTGACGATGGCGGCCGCGAGGTCCCGCCGCACGTCCCGCCCGGCTGCGCTTTCGACTTCGAGGGCCGCGACCGGACCGCGCATCTCGGCGACGCGCACGTCCCTGACGCCGGGCACGGCCGCCAGCGCGCCTTTGGCGTCGGCACCGGCGGCGTCCACCTGCAGGAACATCGTTTCGCTGCCGCGCAGCCGCGCAGTCAGGTTGTCCGGAGAGTCGACAGCCACGACGCGCCCCTTGTTGATGATGACGACGCGGTTACAGGTCTGACTGACTTCCGGAAGGATGTGCGTGCTGAGGATGACGGTGTGATCGCCGCCGAGCTGCTTGATCAGCTGACGGGTCTCGATGATCTGCTTGGGATCGAGTCCCGCCGTCGGCTCGTCGAGGATCAGCACGTCCGGGTTGTGCAGCAGCGCCTGGGCGAGGCCGACGCGCTGCCGGTAGCCTTTCGACAGTTTGCCGCAATGCCGATGCGCGACGTCGGAGACGCGCGTGCGATCCATCGAGCTCTTGACCCGCGCTGCCCGCTCACCGCGGGGGACGCCTTTGATGCGCGCGCAGAAATCCAGATAGTCGCGCACGGTCATGTCCGGATAGAGCGGCGGAGTCTCGGGCAGGTAGCCAGTGCGCCGCTTTGCCTCGATGGGCTGGTCCTGGACGTCGTAACCGCCGACCATGGCCTTGCCCTCGGTGGCAGGCATGTAACCGGTCAGGATGCGCATCGTGGTGGTCTTTCCGGCGCCGTTGGGGCCAAGAAATCCAAGGATTTCCCCATGTTCGGCGCGGAAGCTCACATCGTCGACGGCCGTGACCGGACCGTAACGTTTTGTCAGGTGCTGGACCTCGATCACCGCTCCACTCCTTGTTCGTAACCCCTAGGAAATAGACGTTTTACCAGTAGCAACCGCCGATAGTAGCTGATGGATTCGCAGCTCGGCAAGAGCGCCGCTGTCGGTGCTACCGTGAGAGACGGCTTCATGGCAACCGAACCGGTCGTCTGCGCTACGTGCGAGCTCCACGCCGAGGCGGTCTTCCGCGTCGAGGGGATGGACTGCAACGAGGAAGTCGTCATCCTCGAACGGCGGCTCAGGCCTTTAGACGGTATGGAGGCCATTGCCGCTGACGTCATCGGCCAGCGGCTCCACGTCAAATACGACGCCGCCAAGCTTACGACGTCCGCGATGGTCGATGCAGTCGGCCAGACGGGGATGCGGATGTGGCTCGAGCACGACGAGCCGCTGGTCTCCGATTCCTCGATCCGCAGCCGCTGGCGGCTGATGGCGGTCGCCGGCGCTGCGCTGGGGCTTGGCGCGGCCGCGTCGTGGCTGAGTCAACCTGCCGTCGCGAGCGTCCTGTGGATTGCCGGCGCGATTGCCGGGGGCATTTTTCCGGCGCGCCGCGCCGTGGCGGCGCTTCGCGCGCGCACCATCGACATCAACGTCCTCATGGTGATCGCCGTCGCCGGCGCCATCGCCATCGGCGAGCTGCTCGAAGCTGTGAGCGTGGTCTTCCTGTTCGCGGCGGCACAGTGGCTCGAAGCCCGCACGCTGGAACGCGCGCGGCAGGCGATCAGGGCGCTCATCGACCTGACCCCGCGCCAGGCTGTCGTGCGCCGCGCTGCGGCCGAAATGCTGGTTCCCATCGAAGAGGTGGTGCGCGGCGACGAACTGATCGTCCGGCCCGGCGACAAAGTGCCCGTGGACGGCATCGTGGCCGCCGGACACAGCGACGTCAACGAGGCACCCGTCACCGGCGAGTCGTTGCCTGTGGACAAGGCGCCGGGCAACGAAGTCTACGCCGGCAGCATCAACGGCCGGGGCGCGCTCGAAATGCGCGTCACGCGGATCGGCCGCGACACACGCCTGGCGCGAATCATTCATCTGGTCGAGGCCGCGCAGACCCGCCGGGCGCCAGTGCAGACCTTCGTCGATCGCTTCGCGCGGATCTACACGCCGATCGTCATCGCGCTCGCACTGGCGGTAGCCGTGGTTCCGCCGATGGCTGGCGCCGACGGCGGCGTGTGGCTGTATCGAGCGCTGGTGCTGCTCGTCATCGCTTGCCCCTGCGCGCTCGTCATCTCGACACCCGTCTCGATCGTGGCGGCGTTATCGGCTGCCGCGCGCAACGGGGTGCTGATCAAGGGCGGCGCGTTCCTCGAGCGGCTGTCGCAGGTCCGGACGATTGCGTTCGACAAGACCGGGACGCTGACGTCCGGGCAGCTGAATGTCGCAGCGGTGACGCCGTTCGACGGCGTGGGTCCCGTTGACGTGCTGCGCTACGCCGCTTCTGTGGAGCAGCGGTCGGAACACCCGCTCGCGCGCGCGATCGTGGACTACGCGCTGCGTCAGGAGGTACGGCTGGCGGCGGTGTCGGGCTTCAGGGCACATCCGGGCCTCGGCGCGGACGGCATCGTCAACGACTCGCGTGTCGTCGTCGGCAATGCGGCGATGCTGCGCCAGTCGGAGGTGCGGCTTCCTGATCCGGCGGCGGTCGTACATGCAGGTGACGGCTCGCACGTGTTCGTCGCGCTCGACGGGCGGGCGATCGGCGCGATTCACGTCAGCGATCGTCCCCGTGCCGCCGCCCGCGACGCGTTGGACCTGCTGCGCGCACAGGGCGTGCGCCGCATCGTGATGCTGACGGGCGATCGCGTTGAGAGCGCACGGCCTGTTGCCGAGGCGCTCGGTGTGGACGAGCATCACGCCGCACTCCTCCCGGAGGAGAAGCACGCGCGAATCCGCGCGCTGCGGACCGGTCGCGACGCGGTGATGATGGTGGGCGATGGCGTCAACGACGCGCCGGCGCTTGCCGCGGCCGACATCGGCGTCGCCATGGGCGCCGCCGCGTCGGACGTCGCGCTGGAAACCGCCGATGTGGCGCTCATGTCCGACGAGCTGCTCAAGCTTCCATATGCACTCCGCCTCGCCCGCGCCACCGTCCGGAACGTCAAGACGAACGTCGTCGTCTCGCTGGCGCTGAAAGCGGCGTTTCTGGTGATGGCCGTCACCGGATCGGCGACGCTGTGGATGGCGGTCCTCGCGGACACCGGCGCGTCCGTGATCGTGGTCGCAAATGCGCTGCGACTGCTGCGGACGAGATGAGGTTCAGAAGGTTCAGAAGGTGCAGAGGTTCAGAAGGTGCATCGGTTCAGGCACATTCATGCTTTTCGATTAGAGAAGAAGTGCGTCTGCACGTAGTGGTCGATTGCCGCCTGCGCGGGCGGATCGATCGACGTGAACTGAAGGCCCATGCCGACGCGGCGGTCGCTCCACGCGACGCGTGCTTCGGCGTCGACTTCCTTCTTCGTGCCGGGCAGGCGGAAGCGCAGGCGCACCACCGACGCGACGTCCAGCGGGCTCGTCGTGCGAATCGCCACGCCGCCATGACTGACGTTCAACGTCAGCGACGTCGAGATCGCATTGCCGACGCGATAGGTGATCGGAACGCCGAGCACGACGCGCGGGCTCGAGCGGCGGTTGTAGTGTTCCGGAAAGAGATGCGGCGCGAGGGCTGGCATGATGTGGCCGACGCCGGTGTATTCGTTCACGTATCCGGCCACGCCGAACGACGAAAGATCGCGCACTTCGGTGGCGTTGGCAATCGTGCCGCTGAAGACCACGATCGGCGGCTTCTCGGGCGCCACCCGGCGAAGGCTGCGAACGAGGTCGATGCCGCGGCCGTCCGGGAGACGCAGATCGAGCACGACCAGGTCGATCCGCTCCTGTTGCGCCCGCAGCGCCGCCAGCAGCTCCTGGCCCGTCCCTACCGTCACCGCCCGGTGGCCTGCCCCTTCGAGGGCCGTCTTGAACCGGTCCCGTACAAAGGCGGTGTCGTCGGCGATCAACACCGTCTTGACGGCGACCATAGCGGTGGTGGTCACTACGCTACGTATCGGTATGGCCTGCCTATTGCGTTAGTGAGCGCGTTGCCGGGACCGTTTCCTCCTCGCTATAATCCGGCTCTTGCGGGTGCCGGCTGGACGAGAACAGTTGTGCCGGCACCTGATGTTGCGTTTGCGGCCTCCCAGCCGCATGGAGCCCGTATGGCGACCTGCCCGGAATGTGAGTACGACGAGATTGACACCGAAGATTTTGAGGAGGGGGACACCTTGAGCTGTCCGGAGTGCGGGAAAAACCTGGTGCTGCTCGCCAACGACGAGCTCGACTTCGCCGACGAAGACGATGAGGACCTCGACGACGACGAGGAAGAGGACGAGGAGCTCGACGAGGACGAGGACGAGGACGGAGACGAGGTGGACGACGAAGAGGACGAGGAACTCGACGAGTGACCGATCTCGACTCGAAGAACCGCCGCCTGTTCGACTTCCTGGGCGGCGCCGAGTCCATCGTCGTGGCGTTCAGCGGTGGCGTCGACAGCGCGTATCTCGCGTGGGCAGCCACTCAGGCACTCGGATCCGCGGCGCTGTGCGTGACCGCGGACAGTCCAAGTTATCCCGATCATCATCGTCAGCTCGCGCTCGACGTGGCGCGCCGGTTCAAGCTCCATCACCACGTCGTTCATACACGGGAACTCGAGCAGCCGCAGTACCGCGCGAATCCGGTGAACCGCTGCTATTACTGCAAGCACGAGCTCTATACCGCGCTCTCCGCGCTTGCCTCCGAACGCGGAATTCCGGTGATCGCCGACGGTAGCAATGCCGACGATCGGAGCGATTACCGGCCCGGACGACAGGCCGCGCGCGAGTTTGGCGTCCAGAGTCCGCTCGATGAGGCCGGGCTGACGAAGAGCGAGATCCGCGAGCTCTCGCACCGCGCCGGGTTGCCAACGTGGGATGAGCCCGCCTCCGCCTGCCTGTCGTCGAGGATTCCGTACTTGTCGGAAGTGACCGAGGACAAGCTGCGGATGATCGAGCGCGCCGAGCGGGTCGTGCGCGGGCTGGGGTTCCGTGTCTGCCGCGTGCGGCACCATGATGACCTCGCCAGGCTCGAGATCGGCGCCGACGAGCTGCCGCGCGCGCTCGAGCCGGACGTCCACGAACGACTGGTGGTCGAACTGACGGCCCTTGGGTACCGCAGCGTCACGATCGATCCGCGAGGCTACAGGCAGGGCAGTCTCAACGAAGGGCTGCGCCTTCGCCCCGTGTAACCGATCGCTCTCGCATCCGGCCTACAACCGATTGACACCCGATCCCGCGGACGCTAAGCTCGACCCGTCTTAACAAAACGACCTATGCAGGAGAGCTGATGAATCTGCGCCGGCTGGTGTGGTTGAGTGCGACCGTTATCATCGTCGCGCTGATCGTCGTTGCGTGCGGCAGAAAGACGCCTCCGCCGCCGCCACCGCCGCCCGCGCCGCCGCCGGCCGCAACAGCCCCAGCGCCACCACCTCCTCCGCCGCCACAACCGAAGCCCGCACCGGCTCCACCGCCGGCGGCGCCAAAGCCGCCCTCGGAAGAGGATCTGTTCCGGGCCAAGACGCTCGATCAGGTCACGGCTGACTTCACGGACATCACGTTCGACTACGACCAGTTCAACATCCGCGACGATCAGCGCCCCACGCTGCAGAGAAACGCCGACTACCTGCGTCGATGGACGACCGTGCGCGTGACCGTTGAAGGACACGCGGATGCGCGGGGCACCAACGAGTACAACCTCGCCCTCGGGCAGCGCCGCGCGGCGGCGATCCGCGACTACCTGGTCGGCGTCGGCGTGGCTACCGATCGCATGGTGGTCGTCAGCAAGGGCGAGGAGGAACCGGTGTGCCGCGAGGACACCGAAGCGTGTCACGAGCGCAATCGCCGCGGTCATTTCGTGGCCACGGCAAAATAATTGGTGATCTGCGATTAGTGATTTGTGACTCGTTGATGAGTGGTGATTTGGGATTGGTGATTGGTGGCTGGTGCCAGTTCTCAATCACCAAGCGTCAATCATCATTCACCAACCATTCACTAATCACAGATCACTAATCGCCAATCGAGTTCAGCTCTTCGACGATCGCCTGCGCCGCGACCCGCGGGTCCGGCGCGGCGATGATCGGGCGGCCGACGACGATGTAGGTCGCCCCTGCCTTTACGGCTTCCGCCGGTCCCAATGTCCGTGACTGGTCGTTCTTGTCCTGGCCGGCGGACGCTCCCCTGATCCCGGGCGTCACAATCGCAAAGTCCGGCCCGCATGCCTGCCGGATGGCGGCCGTTTCCTGCGGCGAGGCGACCACTCCGTGGAGGCCGGCCGACTGGGCCATCCGCGCGAGCGCGAGGACGTGATCGACCAGCGGGCGCGTCACGCCCGTGTGTGTCAGCGTCTGTTCGTCCATGCTCGTCAGCACAGTGATGCCGATGATCAGCGGGGGCTGAACGCCCGTTGCGGCCGCGGCGGCCGCGGCGGCGCGCGCAGCCGCCTCCATCATCGGTGCGCCACCAGATGCGTGCACGTCGATCATCCAGGCACCGGTGCGCACCGCAGCGTCCACCGCCTGCGCGACGGTGTTCGGTATGTCGTGGAATTTGAGGTCGAGAAACACACGCGCACCGGAATCCACGAGGCGGCGCACCAGTTCCGGCCCGGCCATCGTGAACAGCCGGCTCCCGACCTTCAGCCCGCCGGCGAGCCCGCGCACCTGCTTGGCGATGGCGAGTGCCCGGTCAGCGCCGTCTACGTCGAGCGCAACGAGGAGCCGGTTGCCGGCATTAGTGGACATCGACGCCTATCGCCTCCTCGATTCGCGAAACCCCATCGTCCGTCATCCGTGCCGTGAGCCCGGCCAGGATCTCCTGAACCATTCCCGGTCCCTCGTAAATGAGCGCGGTATAGACCTGGACCAGCGTGGCTCCCGATCGAATTCGCTCGTAGGCATCGGCCGCGGTGAAGATGCCGCCGACACCCACGATGGGGACCCGCGTCCCGAAGTGGCGGAAGAGCAGTCTACACGCCGCGGTTGCTGCGGCCTTCAGCGGCGCGCCGCTCAACCCTCCCGCCTCCTTCGACGTCGCGCTGCTTCGCAGGTCGGGTCTCGCGACGGTCGTATTCGTGGCGATGACGCCGGCGGCGCCGCCCTCGACCGCTGCATCGGCGGATCGGAGCAGGTCGTTTTCGGCGGAGTCGGGCGACAGCTTCACGAGGACGGGAATCGCGCGGTCCGGGCTGTTGTCCCGGACGCGGCGCACTGCCTGCTCGACGAGCCCGCGGAGCGACTGGCTTTCCTGCAGATCGCGTAAGCCGGCGGTGTTCGGCGAGCTGACGTTGATCGCGAAGTAGTCGGCGTAGCGATGGAGCACGTCGATGGTGCGCACGTAGTCCTCTGCTGCGTGCTCGTTCGGCGTGTCCTTGTTCTTGCCGATATTGATGCCGACACGGAACCCCGCCGGCGTGGAGTCCGGCTTCAGCCGGATTGCCTGCCTTGCGTCCGCCTTCAGGCGGACCTTCGGCGCATTTCGCGAGAGATTTGCCGCCACCCCGTCGGCGCCCTCGCTGTTGAATCCGAGCCGATTGATGATGGCGCGATCGGGCGGGAGACGGAACAGGCGCGGTTTCGGATTGCCGGGCTGAGGCCTCGGCGTGACGGTGCCGATCTCGGCGAATCCAAATCCGAACGCCGGCCACGCGGCCATCGCGGTGCCCTGTTTATCGAGTCCTGCAGCGAGTCCGAGCGGATTATCGAAATCGAGGCCGAAGACGGTTTGGGCGAGGCCGCGATCGACGCCGGGGTTGGAACCACGGCTGAACGATCTGATGACCACCGGTTGCCGAAGCGCCGTCATCGTCAGATCGTGGGCGCGTTCGGCGTCGAGAGCAAAGAGCGCGGGCCG
>JBOGIQ010000207.1:0-10375 GCA_050742535.1 Vicinamibacterales bacterium
GTGAAGGTCTATCACATCCAGTTCATGCGCTCGCTCGACCGTCCGGTGTTCATGGACGGCCGGCCGCACCCGCCGGCATATGCGCCGCACAGCTGGACCGGATTCTCGACCGGCGAATGGATCGGCAACACGCTGAAGATCACGGCCACGCACTTCAAGGACGGCTACCTGAAACGCGGCGGGCCGCAGGTCAGCGACATGTACACGATGACGGAGTTCATCAGCCGTCATGGCGAGCTGCTGACGATCGTCAGCGTCACCGACGACCCGGTCTATCAGGACGAGCCCTACGTCCAATCGACGACCTATCAGGTCGATACGACGGCGACGACGGCGATGGAGACCTGCAACGGTTCGGCGTTTGCGGAGAACGGCGGGACGAATCGCCATCACGTGCCGCACTTCCTGCCGGGGCAGAATGCCGACGCGCGGGCCGAATGGCTGAAGGACCTCAGCTGGATCCCTGAGGTCGCCGCGCTTGGCGGCGTGAAGACGACGTACCCTGAATTCCGCGCGACGCTGAACGGGTCGATTCCGGAAAGCAAGCTGACCGTGCCGGCATCGAAGAGCGCCGTCGATCTCGAGAAGCGCATCGCCGCACAGGCGCCGCGCGACGGTGAGGTGCACGTCCTTCCGGTGCAGGGCAGCGTCTACATGCTGGTCGTCGACGGCAACAACGTGACGGCGCAAATCGGACGCGACGGCGTGCTGATGGTGAACACGGCCGCGGCGCACATGACCGAGAGGCTGCAGGCGGCAGTCAATCAGCTCGCGACGAGCGTGCAGGCGCAGGCCGCGACCAACACCTGTGCGGGAGCGAACTGCCCCGGCTCGTGGGGATGGGCCAGCCCGTACATGAACGCAGTCATCGGCTCCCCCGCTCCGGCGCGCCCGCTGCGCTACATCATCAACACCAGCGCGGCAGCGGAGAACGTCGGCGGCAACGAGAAGCTGGCGACCTCGGGATTCTTCCCGCGCGTGCAGGGCTTTGGCGCCGCCGTGACGAGCGTGGGACGCGGCGCGTCGATTGTCGCGCACGAGAACGTCCTGAACCGGATGTCGACGGCCGCCGGCAAGCAGCCGGCGTTTCCGGCCGTCGCGCAGCCCACGGACACCTACTTCGACGAGTTCCACAAGCTGCCCGAATACGTCAACGGCGAGGCGGTCATCGTGTACCACGCGCCTGCCGCCACGACCGACGGCGACAGCATCGTGTTCTTCCGGCACTCGGAAGTGATCAGCGCGGGCAACCTGTTTTCAACCGTCAGCTACCCGGTGATTGAGGTCGACAAAGGCGGCAGCATCCACGGTGTGCTCAACGGACTGAACCGGATTCTCGACCTCGCGGTGGCCGAGTACCGCGCGCAGGGAGGCACCTGGGTGATTCCGGGCCGGGGCAGGCTTTCGGATACGGCAGACGTGGCGTCGTACCGCAACATGATTCACATCATCCGCGACCGCGTTCAGGACATGATTAAGAAGGGCATGACGCTCGACCAGGTCAAGGCGGCACGGCCGACCATGGACTTCGATCGCCGCTACGGATCAACGACGGGCGCCTGGACGACCGATATGTTCGTCGAGGCGGTCTATCGCAGCCTTCGGGAGAAAAAGTGATGCGCAAGGTAATTCTTCTTCTGGTGGGATTCATCGTCGTCAGCGGCGCCGCCTGGGCGCACCATTCCTACGGCGCCACCTACAACACGAAACAGGAGATCAAGCTCGAAGGGAAGCTGGTCCAGTTCGTGTACCGCAACCCGCACTCGTTCGTGCACCTCGAAGCCCCCGACACCGGCGGCGCGATGCAGCGGTGGGCGGTCGAGTGGGCGGGCACCTCGCAGCTGGCCAACACCGGCGTCACTCGCGAATCGCTGAAGGTCGGCGATCAGGTCGTCATCACGGCGCGGCCGTCGCGCGTGAGCGGCGAATACCGCGTGCTGATGGTCCGCCTGATTCGACCGAGCGACGGCTTCACGTGGGGCTCGCGCGGTGGCGAGGTCGTTGACTGATTGCCACGGAACCACGAAGGCACGAAGAGATCGAAGGTCACGAAAAAATGAAGAATCTTCTTCGTGATCTTCGATTTCTTCGTGGCCTTCGTGGTTTCGTCGTCGCCGCTGTTCTGTTTGTAGGCGTCGGCGAGCCGTCGTACGCGCAGCGAGGGGGGCGTGCCGGCGGCCCGGCCGCCACACCTCGTGACGGCGCCGCACTCGATCTGACCGGCTACTGGGTCTCTGTCATTACTGAAGACTGGCGCTACCGGATGGTCACGCCGAAGAGCGGCGTGTTCGATTCTATCCCGCTGAACGGAGAAGGCCGCAAGGTCGGCATGGGGTGGGATCCGGCGAAGGACGAAGCCGCCGGCGAAGCCTGCAGGGCGTACACCGCGGCGAACGTCATGCGGCTGCCCGGCCGCCTGCACGTCACCTGGCGCGACCCGAACACCCTGCAGATTGAGACCGACGCCGGAACGCAGACGCGGCTGCTGAACTTCGGGTCCGCGCCGGCCGCTGCGGCTCCGAGCTGGCAGGGGCATTCGGTGGCGCAATGGGAGTACGCGCCGGGCGGCGGGCGCGGCGGCGCGCGCCTCGGCAACCTGAAAGTCGTCACCACCAATCTGCGGGCCGGCTACGTCCGCAGAAACGGCGCGCCGCACAGCGACAAGGCTGTTGTCACCGAGTACTTCGACCTGAATACGCTCGCCAACGGCGACGCGTGGCTGACGATCACGACCAAGGTCGAGGATCCCCTGTACTTCACGCGTCCGTACATCACGACGACCGACTTCAAGAAACTTCCGAACGCCGCGGGCTGGAATCCGACGCCCTGCTCTCCCCGCTAGACGCTACCGCACCGGCATCGACGACGCGGAGCGCTTCAACAGATCGCGAATCTCGGCCAGCAGCGCTTCGGTCGGCGTCGGCGCCGCCGGTGCGGGCGGGACGTCCCGTTTCATGCTGTTCACGGCCTTGACGAGCAGGAACACGCAGAAGGCGACGATGAGGAAGCTCACGATGGCGTTGACGAGGACGCCGTAGTTCACCGTCACCGCGCCGGCTGCCTTCGCCTCGGCGAGCGACGCATACGGGCCCACGGCCTTCGCCCCGTCCTTCAGCGTCACGAACATGTTGGTGAAGTCGATGCCGCCGAGCGCGAGGCCAATCGGCGGCATCAGCACGTCCGCGACGAGCGAGCTGACGATGGTCCCGAACGCCGCACCGATGATGATGCCAACCGCCATGTCAAGCACGTTGCCGCGCACGACGAACTGCTTGAATTCACTCAGCATCAGCGTGCTCCTTTGAAGGTCCGCCTGACGCCGGGCAGTCTATCGCGCACGCCTGCCCGCCGTCGAGGCCCTGGAGGGAAGGGAGGACATGGAGGAAACGGTCTCACAGGAGGAACGGAGCAACGGAGATGAACGGAGAGCCGTTCGACAGCCGTGATGTAAGAGGGCGCAGATACAAGCCGCCGACGGCGCCTGCGCGGTTTGTATCTGTGCCCTCTTACATCGCGGCAGGCCGCCTTCGGCGGCCAATCGAACGGCCCTTCGTGATCTTCGTGATCTTCGTGGTCTTCGTGGTCTCCGTGATTTCAAAAACTCCGTTCGTCTCCATTCCTTCGTTGCTCCTGTGAACCCGTTCCCTCCGTCCGCTCCGTTCCCTCCTGTGATTTTCGGATTAGCATAATCGGATGGCATTGTGGCCGTTTGGCACGAAAGAGAAGGCAACGCTCCCGGCGGAGCAGCGCGCCGCGCTGACGGCCGTCGTCAAGAAGTCGAAGTTCGAGATCATCCCGCTCAAGGGAATTCAGGAAAAATCGGAAGCCCTGCCCGCTGGAGCGACCGTGACCGTCACCGCCTCGCCGGTGAAAGGGATCGACGCGACGGTGGAACTGGCGGAATGGCTGACGCGCACCGGCCGGGGATATGACGTCATCCCGCACCTGTCGTCGAAGCTGGTTCGCGACCGGTCGCATCTCGGCGAGCTGCTCACGCGAATCAGAGCTGCGGGCATGAACAAGGTGTTCGTCGTCGGCGGCGATGGCGACGCGATTGGCAGCTTCAAGGACGGTGTCGACCTCGTTCGCGCGGTCGCGGAATCCGGCCAGCCGCTCGACGAGATCGGCGTGCCCGCCTACCCGGAAGGCCATTCGGCGATTCCCAACGACGCGCTGATGCGGGCGCTGAAGGAGAAGCAGCCGCACGCCCAGACCATGGCGACGCAGATGGCGTTCAACCCGAACGAAGTCGGTGAATGGATTCTGAAGGTGCGGCGCGAAGGAGTCGGCCTGCCGCTCTACCTCGGCGTTCCCGGCGTCGTCGAGCTGACGAAGCTGATGCGCATCGCGACGCAGATCGGGGTCGCGGATTCGGCGCGTTATCTCTCCAAGAACACCGGTCTGCTCGGCCACATCGCGTCCGCCGGATCGTTCGGACCGGACGCGTTTCTCCGCTCGCTCGCGCCGATCATCGAAGACCCGGCGGCGCGGGTCCACGGCCTGCACGTGTTCACCTTCAACGCCATCGACACCACGGCGGCGTGGCAGAAACGGATGCTCGAGGAATTGGCCGCGGAATAGGTTGACTGGGTGGCCTGGGTTGACTGGGTGGCCTGGGTTGACTGGGTAGCCTGGGTTACGCGGCCGGCAGCGTCAACCTCGCGCGGAGGCCACCGGGCGGCGATGCCTCGAGCGCGATGGCGCCTTGATAGACGTCCGCCAGATCGCGCACGATCGCCAGGCCAAGACCGGAGCCGGCCGCCTGCTCGTCGGCCCGGACGCCCCGTTGCAGCACTCTTTCCCTCATTTCCGTCGGCAGGCCCGGGCCGTCATCGTCAACGGTAATCGCGAGCATGTCGCCGACACGCGCGGAGGCGATGACGATGCGGGCACGTGCCCATTTGCAGGCGTTGTCGAGCAGGTTGCCGAGCATCTCATCGAGGTCTTCACGCTGGACGCGCACCGCGTGGGACGGATCCACCCGCACGTCGATGGCGAGCGTCCGGTCGGCGTAGAGCCGGGGTAACGTCCGCGCCAGCCCCTCCGCGCACTCGGCGACCGACGTGCGGACGCTGGCGGTCGCACCCGATGCGGCTGCGCGCGCGTGCGCGAGATGATAGTCGACCTGCCGGCGCATGCGGTCGATCTGCTCGCGGATGGCGGCTGCCAGGTCCGCCTGCCCGGCCGCGGACGCGCGTTCCGCTTCCAGCGCGAGCAAGGCGAGCGGCGTCTTCAAACCGTGCGCGAGGTCGCCTGCTTTTGCCACCGCGCGTTGGACGGCCCGCTCACGCTGCTCGATGAGCGCGTTCAGATCGTCGACCAGGGGCTGCACCTCCGCCGCGTAACTGCCGCCAAGACGCGATTCAACACCGTGGTGGACGGCCGCCAGTCGTTCGCGCAGCTGCGTGATCCCGGCCAGCCCGCGGCGGACCTGAAACGCGCCGCCGGCCATGACGATGATCGCGGTGACGACGAGAAGGAACGCATGCGATGACCAGATGAAGTGAATCGACCCACGTTTGCCGAGCACCGGGAGATCGGGCGCAAAGTGGAAGACCGCCGCAATGATGACGAAGGACAGCACGACGAGGCCGATCGTCCACAGAATGGCGCCAAGCAGCACGCGCGTGCGCAGCGACAGCGTCACGGCGCGCCGCCTTCGCCGCCCGGCGGCTCCGGCGTGCCAAGCCGGTAGCCGAGACCGCGTACCGTCTCGATCAGCGAGGAGCCGAGCTTGCGCCGCAGCCGCGCGATGAACACTTCGACGGTATTCGAGTCGCGGTCGAAATCCTGTGCGTAGATGTGTTCCGTCAGCTCACCCTGAGACACGACGCGGTCGCGATGGTGCATCAGATACGACAGCACGCGAAACTCGTGGCTCGTGAGCTTGACCGGCACGCCATTTTTTGTGACGCGAGCCAGACGGGGATCGAGCGCCACGCCGCCGCAGCGCAGCAGCTGCTGCGGGTGGCCCGCGGCACGGCGGATGAGGCCGCGAAGCCGCGCAATCACCTCTTCCATCCGGAACGGCTTCGCCACGTAGTCGTCGGCGCCGGAGTCGATGCCGTCCACCGTCTCGTGCCAGCTGCCGCGCGCCGTCAGCACGAGGACCGGCACACTGAGGCCGGACTCGCGCCAGCCGCGCAGCAGCGTCAGCCCGTCGATCCGGGGGAGACCGAGGTCGAGCAGCACTGCGTCGTACGATTCGGTTCGCACGGCAAAATCCGCCTGCTCGCCGTCCGCCGCCACGTTGACGGCATAGCCGGCGTCACCGAGAGCCCGCGCGAGGTGCTCCGACAACGCCGGTTCGTCGTCAACGATAAGGACACGCATTCAGGAAATGCAAAATGCAAAATGCAAAATGCAAACGGAGCTCTCGAGAGCGCGAAGCCGCGGGGTCACTCGGCGCTTCTCGTTTGCATTTTGCATTTTGCATTGTTTGAATCCGTTCCTGAACGCCAGCTGAACGCCGCGTTCATGACCCGTTCAGCGGCTGATGCGTATCGTCCCCGCATGTTCAACATCTTCGAATACGAATTCGGCTACAGCTGGCCTATCGCCTACGGTTTCGCCATCCCACTGGCCATCGGCATCGCGCTTGCCGCCGTCGCAACGTGGCGCCGATGGCGCGCGTGGGTGACAGTCGTGTCGGCGGTCGTCATCGTCTGGTCGGCGGCGGCCCTGTATGTGACGAACGTCGTCTGGGGTATCAACAAGCCGATGACTCTGCCGACGGAGCGCTTTCTCCAGGCCGGGTCCGGCCGCGTGCTCGACGCCGGGGCCGGGTCGGGCAGGGCGGCGGTTGGCGTGCTGCTCGCCAGGCCCGGCGCGACGGTCACCGCACTCGATATTTACGACGGGTACATGGGCATCGACGACAACACGCCGGCGCGCTTCATGAAGAACGCGCAGATTGCCGGCGCCGCGGACCGCGCCGACGCGCGCACCGGCGACGCGCGCCAGATGCCGTTCGCCGACGCCTCGTTCGACGCCGTGGTGAGCTCGTACATGATCGACCATCTCGGCCGAGAGGGACGGACGAAAGCGCTGCACGAAGTCGCCCGCGTCCTGAAGGCGCACGGCGAATTCCTCCTCCTGATCGTCAACACCGACTGGTGGACATGGCTGGTGTCGCCGCCGATGGCGCATCACTTCCGCCCGGATGCGGCACGCTGGCGCGCCGAGCTCCATGGCGCCGGCTTCGACGTCGAGGAAGAAGGGCACCAGCCGGTAACACTCTATTGGCTCGCTCGTAAAAAGTAGGGCGCCCATTCATGGGTGCCGAATGTCGCTACCGCGCGCGCTCGGCCTGCTCGATGGCAATCGCGCGCATCCGCTCCTCCGCACGGGCCGCGGACAGAATGTTCCGCAGCCCGTAATTGCCTTCGTGGCACGCGTACTCGAACGGCGGCTGCGACTCGTCGTGCGTCAGGTTCATCACGAACGTCCACGGCCGCGCCCACGTACGCGCATCATCGAACGTAATCGACCACTCGAGCGTGTCCGGACCGATCGGCGTGAAGCGCTCGACGATGCGAAGCTGGTCGCTGGATCCGCGATAGGGCACTCGGTCGTTGAGGTTGGCGGTCTCGACCACGAGCGTGTTGCCTTCCCAGCGCCCGCGGGCGTCGCCGAGATACTGGCGGATCTTCGCTGAGAGAGGCGGGCGGTTATCGAGCGGGATGACGCGCGTGTCGTGCACCATCTCGTAGGTAATCGTCACGACGCCGGGACCCTGCTGGATCCGATACGAGTTGCCATAGATCGCCGGCATCATCGACCCGGGGACGCCGCGCGTAATGCAACGGTCGTACAGGCTGCGGTCTTCCCATGAATCGGCCGGACCTCTCCCCTTTCGTGCGGCGGCGCGATCGGCCGCCCGCGTCCGGCCTTCGTCCGTGACCGGGGGAACCTTGCCGTCGGGCGGATCGGAGACGAGCCAGGCCCGGCTGTTGGCGGCAAAGTAGTTCTCGAACCAGTGCATCGGGCTCGTCGCGCCGGGAAACTCGCTCAGCCCGGGCGCGCGTTCGATCGTCTGCTGCTGCCGTTGTTTGGTCAGCGCCGCGAGCTCCGCTTTCGTGAAGTCTTCCAGGCGACGGCCGGCGAATTCTTCGGGCCGCTCGAACGGAATTCCGCTCTCGTCGCTGTTGTTGTACGCGCCGGAGATATCCGGATCGCCCCACGGCGTGCGCGGCGGCTTGTAGGTTCCGCGCGGCGGGATCGGCGCGGGCGGCTTGCGCGCCGGGACCTCCTCTGCCTTGATCGGATCGGCCCGTCTGACCGTCCCCGGAGAAATGCCTCCGCCGCCTTGCGCGTGCATAGCGAGTGGCGCGGCGAGCACCGTGACGAGAACGAGCGAGGCGAAGGATCGCGGTTTCATTGTTTCCTTTGTTGCCTGGGTGGCCTGCGTTACCTGGGTGGCCTGGGTAAAAACCCAGGCGACGTAGGCAACCCAGCTTACCTAGGCTACCTATTTTCCGCCGCGCGCGCGGCGCTCAGAATTCCCCGCAGTCCCTCATTCCCCTCGTGGCAGGCGTACTCGAACACCTGCTGCGAGTTGTCTCGCGTCAGACGCATCCCGAAGGTCCACGGCCGTACCCAGGTTGACGGGTCGTCGAACGTCGCCGACCACTCGATGGTGTTGCGCGAGGTGGGACGAAAGCGCTCGGTGATCGTGAGCCGCTCGGAGGCGCCGCCAAACGCCGACGCCTCGATCAGGTTCGTGGTTTCCACAACCAGCGTATCGCCCTCCCAACGTCCGCGCGCGTCGCCCATATGCCACTTGAGCGCGGGCGGCGCATGAGAGCGCCCGTCGAGCGGGATGATCCGTGTCTCATGGACCATCTCGTAGCGGATGGCCACGAAGCCGGGCGCCTGCGTGATGTCGTAGGAGTTGCCGTAAATCGCCGGCATCATCGACCCGGGGAGTCCACGCGTGATGCAGCGGACGTACAGCGACAGATCCGACGGCTTGTCGAACGGACCGACGTAATAGCCGTCGCCGCCGCGGCGGGCAGCGCGCACGGCCGCCGCACGGCGTTTCGCATCCTCCGTCTGCGCTGGCATCCTGCCATCCGGCGGATCCGAAATCATCCACGCACGACTGTTCGCGGGGTTGTAGTTTTCGTACCAGTGCGGCGGTCCGGCGCCGGTGTCGTTGTCCGTCGTGCCGCCGATGATCACGGCGGTCTTTCGCACCTGCTCGGCGCGCTGGGCCATCAGCCGCGCGAGATCGGCCGGCCGCACTTCGTCGAGCCGCTTGCCGGCGAACTCGACAGGCCGCTCCATCGGGATGCCGCTCTCGTTGCTGTTCGTGTAGGTCCCCTGAAGATCGGGATCGCCCCACGGCGTCCGCGGAATCGTCTGCGCCGACAGCGTGATCACGCATGTACATGCGGCAGCCAGGCTGGCGGCGGCGGTAGTGCCTGTGCTCGTCTTCATACGTCCCTCCCACCTGGATCCGCTACCGGCGGCGGAGGAAAACAAACCACAACAGGAAGAGGCCGCCGCCGATCATCGCCCACTGCGTCGGGGTCGCATTCTCGACGAAATTCTGGATGCCCTGCACGATGTCGCGGACGGTCGACGAATCGCCGCCCGAGCCGCCCTTCTGACCCACGAGCATCCCGTACTCGCCGAGGCCTTGCGCGAGGAGCATGATGTGGGAATCCTAACGCAGCCGCCGGAAAAACGCGCCGGGACGGTTACAGCGACCCGGGCAGCAGCCGATAAACAGAATGCGCCACCGTGCGCAACCCTATGACATCCCTCTTCGCGGCAGCCATGTTCGTCAACGCGCTGCTGCTGTTCCTCGTGCAGCCGATGTTCGCGAAGCTGCTGCTGCCGCGGTTCGGCGGCTCGCCGGCCGTGTGGACCACGTGCATGCTGTTTTTCCAGTCGGCGCTGCTGGCCGGCTACGCCTACAGCCATTCGCTGGTCAAGCTGCGAAAACCGTGGCAACAGGCCGCCGTGCACCTGATCGTGATGGCGCTGCCGATCGTCACCCTCCCCATCGCGGTGGCCAATATGTCGCCGGAGGGCGAGCCGATCTCGTCCGTCCTCCGGCTGTCCGCGATTTCGGTGGGGGCGCCGTTCTTCGTGCTCGCGACGAGCGCGCCGCTGCTGCAGCGGTGGTTCGCGTCGGCCAATCAGCGGGCGCCGGTAGACCCGTACTTTCTCTACGCCGCCAGCAACGTCGGCAGCCTGGCGTCGCTCATCCTCTACCCGACGCTCATCGAACCGGCACTGGCGCTCTCGACGCAGACGCGGGTGTGGAGCATCGGCTACTCGGCGTCGGTGCTGTTGACGGTCGTGTGTGCGATTGTGATGTGGCGGCGCACGGCCGGCGCGGCGGCGGCACCGGCGAGCGCGGCGG
>JBOGIQ010000208.1:0-10347 GCA_050742535.1 Vicinamibacterales bacterium
GGACACGACGAAAGAGGCGTCAACTGAGCTCGGCGAGCAGGGGGAAGTGATCGGACGCCTCACGGACGTGGTTCGCTGAAAACACCTGACAGCGCGTCACGCGGCTGACGCACGGCTGCGGCACGAACAGGTAGTCCAGCCGCACATGGGGATCCCACGTGGGAAACGTGTAGCCGACAAGGTCGGGCTGCAGGACGCGGAAGGCATCGACGTATCCGGCGTCGAGGACGCCTTGAATCGTTCGCCAGCGAACTTTCCCGCCGCTCAGCCACACCAGGGCGCGCAGTCGCGCCGGCAGTTTGTTGAAGTCGAGCAACTCCCCTGGCGCCAGCGTATTGAAGTCACCAACGAGCACGTGCGGTCCGTGCTGATGTTGCTGAATCGCCAGGAGCAGGGCGCGGAGCTCGTATCGCCGGCGCTGTTCCGTCCAGGCGGCATGAACGGCGCTCAGATGCACGCCGACGATTCGCCATGGCACACCGGCCGGCACGATCTGGATGAACGCATGCCGCGACACGCGCGGCTTGATCCATTCGACGTGATCGAGCGGCTGCCGCGACAGATAGCCGAGCGAGTTGCCGCGCCGCGAACCCCAGTGCGTCATCCCCGTGTCGCGGGCCAGCTGCTCGATGACCTGCGGCCTGCTCGCTTCCTGGCACACCACGACGTCGGGGTGCGCCGCGCGGATCACGTCGGCCAGCGCCGCCTCGCGCCCGCTGCCGCCGTGGCGGATGTTGTACGAAAGGATTCGCAGCGTCACGACTTTTCCGTGTTCTCGATCAGCGTCAGGTAGGGCTGCCCGAGCGTCTCGCCTCTGAACCGCATCGCCACCTTCCGCGTCGCCTGGATGTTGACCGGCCGCCCGGTCATCGTCATCAGCGCCTCGCGCAGCGGAACGAGGTCCGGGGCGATGTTCGGGTCGTCGTCCGACAGCGGCCGCGAGTGCACGCCCGGCACGAAAAAGCCGGTCACGGTAAAGAGACCGATCACGCCGTCGCCGACGAGCGTGACGTCGAGGTCGCTGGTGCCCGGTCCGTCGACGTCGAACGGTGCCCCGTCGTTCCAGCGGTGTCCGGTCACCGCGCTGCCACGCAGTACGACGCCCGTACCGGGCGGAATCTCCTGCCGCACCACGCGGAGAAACTCCTCGAGCTTTTCTTCGTCGCCGCCGAACGCCAGCCGCAGCACGTTCGTCCGCTTCTCGGCCTCGGTCAGCTCACGTTCGTCCATGTGCTAAGCTCGGCGTAATGCCCTTCGTCATCACTGATCCGTGCATCGGAACGAAAGACACCGCCTGCGTTGACGTGTGCCCCGTCGACTGTATTCACCCGCGCAAGGACGAACCCGAGTTCGAGACCGCGACGATGCTCTATATCCACCCGGAGGAGTGCATCGACTGCGGCGCCTGCGTCCCGGCCTGTCCGGTGGCGGCGATTTACGACGGTGTCGACTCGACGCCGCAGAGCCAGAAAACCCTCATCGACGCGAATGCGATCTACCGCGCGGGCGACGCGGACGCCGTGACGCGCGCGGAGGCGATCGTCAAAGCGCACGAGGCCGCCCATCCCGAGCTGATGACGATTCCGCCAGCGGAGCGGCAGACGAAGCACGGGAAATGAGTGTTCGTTAAATGCAAGATGCAAAATGCAAAATGCAAAATGTGCCGACACGTTGGGGATCGGTTTGCATTTTGAATTTTGCATTTTGAATTACCGTATCCGGGTCTTCACGTCCCCGACCAGGATCGTCCACGCCATCCAGAACCCGCCGCCGGCCGCGGCGAGGAACAGCACCATCGCCAGGCCGGGGTAGCCGAGGATCGTGAACGGCGTCGGCACGCGCATCAGCATCGCGGCGCCGACGATCAGCGCGGCCAGCACCAGGCCAAGAGCGATGCGGTTCGCCACCTTCTGAAAGCCGTCGATGATCGAGCCGTGGTCGATCACCTCGATCTTCAGCCGCAGGTCGTTGGCCGACAGCGCGTCGAGAATCCGGTTCATCCGCGCCGGCAGCCGCTCGGCGAAGTCGCGGACCTCGAGCGCCGTCGAAAAGACGTTGGCCGGCGTCATGCTGTTCAGCATCCGCCGCTGCATCAGGCGGGTGGCATTGCGTCGCATCGACGCGTTGACGTCGAAATCCGGGTCCAGCAGCCTGCCGATCTCATCGAGATTCAGCAGCGTCTTGCCGAGCAGCGCGAGCTCGGGCGGCATGCGCAAGCCGTGCAGCGTTGCGGCCCGGGCCATGTCGAGCATCACCCGTCCGACGTTCAGCTCCTTCACCGCCGCATTGCGGTACCGTCCCACCATGTCGATGATGAGACGGCGCATCTGCATCTCGTCGAAGTCCTCGCGGGTCTCGCCGATCGCGATGACGGTCGACGCCGCGTCGTCGCCGCGTGCCTCGGAAATGGCGAGCATCAGCCGGAACAGCCGTTCCTGCAGCGTCGTCGACAGCCGGCCGACCATGCCCAGATCGATCAGGGCGAGGCGGTGATCGGGCGTCAGGAGCACGTTGCCGGGATGCGGGTCCGCGTGAAACACGCCGTCCACGAGAATCTGCTGGAGATAGGCGCGGAAGAGATCGTCGCCGAGCGCCACGCCATCGACCTCCGTCCACTCGACGCGGCTGACGAGCGTGATCTTGGTGCCGTCGATGAAATCCATCGTCAGCACGCGGGACGTCGTATAGTCGTCGATCGGGAGCGGAATCAGGACTCGGTCGAAGTCGCGGAGCTGATGCGAGAGCGCCAGCAGGTTCCGCGCCTCTTCGCGGTAGTCCAATTCGGCAAGTATCGTGCGGCGGAACTCTTCGAGCACTCCGTGCACGTCTATCAGCCGGGTCGTCGCGCTGAACCGGTGCATCAGCGCCGCCACCTCGTCGAGCGCGTCGAGATCTTTTATGACCCGCTCGCGCACGTCCGGACGCTGCACTTTGACCGCAACCTCACGGCCGCCACGCATCACGGCGCGGTGCACCTGCCCGAGCGAGGCGGCCGCGATCGGGTCGGGGTTGAACGTCTCAAAGGCCTTCGACAGGCGAACGCCGAGCTCATCCTGGACAATCCGCTCGACATCGGCGAACGGAAACGGATCGACGTTGTCCTGCAGGCGCGCGAGCGCCTCGAGGTACGCGGGCGGCAGCAGGTCGGCGCGCGTGGACAACAGCTGCCCAAGCTTGATGAAGGTCGGCCCGAGGCGTTCGAGGTCGGCCGCAAACGCACGCGCCTCGGCGGCATCGTTCGCTGTCGGAGCGGCGGAATCGCCAGCGTTCGTCACGAAATCCGCGCGCGCGTACTTCGCGGCAAATCGGGCAAAGTCGCGGTAACGGCTGAGCCGGTCACCGAGGGCCATCGCGTCTCAGCTGGAGCAATGGACGTACCGCTCCACTGGTTGGTGGTTGATGGTCAGTGGTTGGCAGTGCGTAGTAGAGCTGGAACGTTACAAACCACGTTATCCTCAAACCACGAACCACTAACCACCAACCACTAACCACCAACCAGCATGGCTCGCGGATGGGAAAGCAAGTCGGTCGAGGCACAACAGGACGCCGCGGAGGCGCCGCGGACGAAGGGTCCCGCGCTCACACCGGAACAGGCGGCGAGAAAGGCCGAGCGGGCGACACTGATGCTCGCGCGAACGCGGGCGCTGGCTGACCTTCAGAAGGCGTGCGTTGCGGCGCACCGCGCGATGCTCGAACAGGCGATCGCCGATCTCGATGCGCGTCTCGCCGCGCTTGATTCGAGGCACCTTTGAAAAGGGTGCCCTACGAAACGGACCCAGCACGTAGGACGCCCCTTTAGGGGAGCCATCCGGCTACACGCTCATCAAAAGAGCCCGCGCCGGCTTGCCCGTCGCCTCTGCGATCGCTTCGGCGTACAGCTGGACCTGGCGGGTATAAACGGCCAATACATCTCCCTCAGCCCGATCGGTCTTGAAGTCAACGACCAGGTACCCGTCTTCCGTCTCGAAGGCGAGATCGACGTTGCCTTCGATCACCTGACCGTCGAGGATGATCGTCGTCGGCGTCTCCCGGAGGAGCGCGCCGCGCTCGGCCGCGCGCCGCGCCTGCGCCAGCACCTCATGACCGAGCACCGCGCGGACCAGCTGCTGAGCGGCGATGACTTCGCCGGCCGGCGCAGCGACGATGCGTGCCTGTACGGCGACGATTCGATCGCTGGTGGCCTGATCCGCATCCAGCGGAACGGCCGCAAGCGAGGCGTGCACGAGCGTCCCGAACCGCGGTCCGGACGGGCGTCCTTCCGATGCTTCAAGTGTCACCATCTGCACTTGAAACTTGGAACTTGCCACTTGCCACTTGTCGGGATTCACCGCTCTTGCCCACTCGGTCACCGTCCGTACATTCACCGTCGGGCGGGCGGCGCGAGTAATCGCATCCTCGCGTCCGTTGCGCCACGTCACGTAGCGCGCAGTCCCTTCCGCGACCACGTCGAGCGCGACGTCTTTCGAGATCAGTTCCTGGCGGCGAAGACCGAAGGGTGGTTCAGCGCCAAGCTGAAGGGCTGAGGGATCCCACCAGACAACCTCAAATGACGGGTCCGCCTCGCTGGCACCGGACTCGGCGGGACCCGTCCCACACGAGACGGCACCGGACTCGGCCGAACCCGCCCCACATGTATGGCAACCCGGCGCGACCGTGTGTGACATGGCGACGCCATCGTCGGGCCGCTGCAGCACGGAGTCCTTCTTGAACGGCGGGCACCCGGCTGCGGTTCGCGGCTGGCGGCGACCCCCGACCGGCGGATACACCGCGGCATCGAGCGGGCTCAGCCAGCCGCCGTCGTACGGCTGATCGCCGATCGCCGGCACGACCAGCAGATCGCGTGCCCGCGTCGCTGCGACGTAGGCGGTTCGGATGCCTTCTTCGCGCTCGCGAGCCTGCTCGAGCGGCTGCTGCCGCAGCAAGTCCACCGGAGACCACCCGCCGATGCGGAGCGCGCACACGCCGGCGTCGACATCGATATATCGCGACGCCTCGAATGGCGCGAGCTTCGCCGTCATGTCCGCGAGAATGACGACCGGGAACTCGAGCCCCTTGGCCTTGTGCACGGTCATGAGGCGAACGCCGTCGCTCCCCTCCTCGACGATCGGCGCCTCGCCGGCCTGGCCCTCGTCCGCCGCCTGCTGTAACGCATCGATGAAACCACGGAAGGAGATGCCGCCGGACAGCTCGTACTGGCGGGCGAGCTCGGCGACGTGCAGCGCGTTGGCCAGCACCTGTTCGCCGGCACGCCGCAGCGCGAAGCCGACGTGCGCCCGCGTCGCCGCAAACAGATCGGAGATCGTGTCGGCCACCGGCCGGCGATTGCGGCGCAGGTGCAGCGTGGCCAGCAGCTGAAGCGCCTCGGCGATCGGCTGCAGGTGAACTGGCAGATTCGCAGGAATCCGAAATGGGTGAAACGCTTTCGCGAACCGATGCCGGTACTCGAGCAGCTCTTCGTCGCCGATGGCGAACAGCGCGCCGCGGAGCGTGGCAAAGACCGACAGCTGGTCGTCCGGCCATTCGACCGCGGCCAGCGCCGCGCGGAGCGTTTCGATCTCCTCGCGGCCGTGGAACGCGCGGCCGCCGACCAGCAGGTGGTTGATGCCGCGCGCTTCCAGCGCGTCCACGTATCCGCGTGTGACGTCGGCGCCGAAGCTGACGAAGCGGCGGAAGAGCAGGCAGACATGCCGTGGCCGCACGGGGACCGGCGCCGCGCCATGATGCTCGGTCACCTGCCAGCCGCTCTCGTGAACCAGCCAGTCGACGAACGCGCCCACGGCATCCGGCAGCGACGCGTCGATGGCGATCCCCGAAATGTTTCGTTTGCCGTACGGGCGGGGCACCGGCAGGGCGATGAGCGACGGCTGCCCGGGCAGATCGTCTCTGGATCGGGCAAGCGGCACGTACGACGCCTGCATCGTCTCGGGGTCTCCGGTCATCAGCGGCGCAAACGCCGCGTTGACGGCGCGCTGCAGGTTCGGCACGCCGCGGAAGCTGGTCGTCAGCTGCTCGCATCGCGCCCCGTGCTGCTGCAGCTGCGTGCGCACGCGCGAGTAGATACGCACGTCGGCGCGGCGGAACCGATAGATCGACTGCTTCGGATCGCCGACCACGAACAGCTTGCCGCGCACCGGGCGAACGCGCCACGCATCGCCCTCGGCCGGATCGTCCGCCGCCAGGAGGAGCAGCAGTTCGGCCTGCAGCGGGTCCGTGTCCTGGAACTCGTCGACGAACAGGCGGGAGAAGCGCCGCTGGAAATGCTCGCGGACGTCGGCCCGATCCCGCAGGAGATCGCGGGCGCGCAGCAGCAGGTCGAGGAAATCGAGCGCGCCATGCGCCGCTTTGAGCCGCTCGTACCGGTCGATGCTCCCCTGCAGCTCCTGCCGCAGCAGCGCCGCAAGGTCGGCGTCCGCATCGGCCTTGAAGAGATCGAGCTGCTGCAGCAGCGACTGGAGAGTGGCCTGAACGTCCGCCCGCGCGATGCCGCGCGCGAGCGAGGCGCCCATCCCCTTGCGTGCGCGGCGCACATCGCGCTCGCGGCACAAATCCACCAGCACCGCTTCAGCCGCGTCGTCGTCACCGGCCGCCATGATCAGGCGGAGATCCTCGCTTGTGCGCCGCACCGCCGCCGTGTCCACGAACAGCGGATCGCGGACGCTGGCCGCGCGCGACGTGATGGCGGCACATTCGTGCACGCGGCGGACGAGCGCGGCGATGGATCCTCGCCGATCGAACTCCGGCCGGCGCCACGCGCCGCGGAAGTCCCGCCACTCGGCGAGATCCCAGCCGGCTGCGCGCAGTCGATCGATCGGGCCGTCGTCACTCGCCTCGCCGCCAGGAACCGCCGGGCGGGCCGACCGGCGGAGCGATCGCCGGACGCCTTCGGGTGTGTTCTCGAGGGCGTCCTGCAGCCACGCGTCGAACGCTTCCGCGTAGAGACGCCGCGCTTCACCTTCGGTCAGCACGCGGAACAGCGGATCGACACCGGCTTCCACCGGGCGCTCGCGCAGCAGGTCGGCGCAAAACCCGTGAATGGTGCTGACGTGCGCCTCCTCGAGGTTCATCAACGCCGCATCGAGACGTGCCCGGGGCGCCGCGTCCAGTCCCGAATCGCCCGTGCCGCGCTCGAGCTCCTGCCGCAGGCGCAGCTTCAGCTCGCCGGCAGCCTTTTCCGTGAATGTCACGGCGACGAGGTCGCCGACGGACGCTTTTCCGGTTGCCAGCACGCGCACAATGCGCCGGACCAGCTCGGTTGTTTTCCCCGTGCCGGCGGCGGCTTCGACGACAACAGTCGAGTCGAGGTCGTTCGCGATCGCGTCGCGCGCGTCCTGATCGTCGAGCACGATCATGGCCGCCTCCGCAGCTCGATCAGGTCGCGGAGCCGGTCGTCGGATTTGCGCGCAATGCGCAGCTCCTCGTGTGGACCACAGACCGGCCGGAAGTCACACCAGGCGCAGGCACGCTCGTTCGGGGCTGCGGCGAGAAACCCGAGCTCGATGGCGCGGTCGATGATCTCGAGCGCTTCGACCCCGGCGCGGCGCGCGTGCGGCAGCAACGACACGGGACGGACCTTGTAGCCGCCAGCCGTCGTGCAGAAAAAGAGACGCGTTTCCGCAACAGGCTGCCCGGTGACCTCCTCGACGGCCAGTGAGTACAGGACCGGCTGCAGCGTTGCGCCGCCGCCGATGATCAGGTCGTCTGTCGTCCGGTCCTTGCCCGTCTTGTGATCCGTGACCCGCAGCACGCCGGTGTCGCCGTGCGCCTCGACGAGGTCGACCGCTCCGCGCAGCTGGAATCGGCCGTCGATGAGCACTTCCGTGCGACGGCTTGCCGGATCGCGGTCGGCGCTCACCGGCAGCCCGAACGACAGCTCGAAGTAGCGGGGCGTCCACTCGCCACCCTCTTCGCTGGTCCGGCGAAGCCAGCCGCGGAGATCGCGCGCGATGACGGCAATCTCCTCGTGCCAGACGCGGTCGATGGCCGGCGCGAGCTTCTCCCTGTATTCCGCGGCGACCGACGCGATCGCTTCCTCGAGCACGACAAGAGCCGCGTCGAGTGACGCGGCGGTCACCGGCAGCGCGCCGCGCCCGGCGAGCGCGCGGTACGCCACCGCCTGAATCCGGTGAACGATGCTGCCGCGGGTCAACGGATCGAGACGCTGGAGCGGTTCCGGTCGCTCGGCCGGCTCGAGGCGGTAGACCGCGCTGAGAAAGAACTGATACGGACAGGCGGAGAATTTCTGCAGCGCGGAAATCGAATACGGCCGCCGGTGCAGCCGCTGCGAGTCGAAGGCGGCGCGCGTCGCATCGGTGACGCGAGTGAGACCATCGAGATGCGACCAGCGCGGCAGGCCCCGGCCCCACCGCTCCGTCACCGACCGGCGCAGCGATTCGTTCAGCCGAAGCAGGTATTGCGCGTGCCCGCGGACCGCCGCGGGGTCGGCGGCTTCGAACAGCGTTCGCAGCACCGCAAGGTCGTGTTCCTGATCGTCAATGGCCTCCTCGGGCCGCGCCGGCGCCGGCCACGCCAGCGTCGGATCGCCGCGCTCCGCTGCCCGGCGCTCGAGGCCTGGTAAGTCAGGCATCACACCCGTGGCGCCGCGCAGCACGTCGAGCGCATAGAACGACGGCACGCGGGCACGACCTTCCGCGACGTCCAGGCGCGGATACGACACATAGAGGCGCTCTGCCGCCGCGCCAACGGCCAGATGCAGCAGCACCCGTTCCCGTCGCGACCGCTCCGCGCGCGTCACCAGCGGCGTCATCTTCTCCCTCGCCTCGTCCAGCAACAGCGGATCCTGGGACGACTTCCGCGGAAACATCCGCTCGGCCAGCCCCGGCACGAACACCACGCGGAACGAACGGCCGCGCGCCTGTGCCGGGTTGCCGACGAAGACGCGCCCGTAGCGGCGCGACGGCGGCTCGCTGTCCACACTTCGCAGGCGCTCCGTCAGCACCATCCGCACTTCGTCCACGGAGACAGGACCGACCGAGGCCATCGGCCTCAGATCAGCAAGGACACGGCGCACATACGCAGGCGCCCGCAGCGTTCGCGGCGCGAGGTCGTCGAAACGATCGAGCCATTCACCCCACAGGGCGAGCGCCGGCCACTCCGCCATCTCCGTGACGATCGGAATGGCGAATGCGCCCAGGTGGACGAGGCGCCGGCGGTCGTCGTCGATGGCGGACAGCCGCGGCGATGCCGGGTCTTCTCTTTCGATCTCGATGCGCCGCGCGCGCAGCTCCTCGTCGAAGCCGGTGAGCCGCCGCCGCCAACGCGCCGGATCGCCGCCGACGACGGCCGCTTCGACGAGCATGCGTTCCCAGCGCCGTGGCGTGCGCAGGCTGCCCGCGAGAACGCCGCGCTCCTCGTCGTCATCCGGCACGACCTCCGCGGACTCCGTTTCCGGACTGGCTGGCCCGGATTCTCCTGAATCCGACGCTGACGCTCCAAACACTTCGTCGTCCGACGCAATCCAATCCGCGTGCGGCTGGCCGGGATCCGGCAGCTGGCCGAGGGAAAGGTATTCGGCAAAACGCGACGCGGAGAGACCCTCCGCCGCACAGGCGAGCAGGGCCAGGAACGCCCGACCGGCCGGGTGCGGCCGGCGCGTGCCGCGGTCGAACCAGGCGCGGACACGGGCACGCTCGAACGCGTGTTCGAGCAGACCGTGATAGTGCTCGGGCGATCGTACGAACACGGCCATCTCGTCGAACGGCACGCCTGTGCGCGCCTCGCGCAGAATGCGGCGAGCGATCTCCACGCATTCGCGCCCTTCGCCGGGCGCCGAGAACAGCTCGAGGGAACCATCGAGCGCACGCGGTGCCGGCGCTTCACCGGAGAAGAGACAGGCACGGAGGTGGTCGAGATCCGACCGGCGCGGGCTGTCTACTTCTTCGACCTCTCCGCCACATCGTTCGAGCGCCCGTCGCGCGGACAGATCGTGCGCCGGCACGGTCGCCAGCAGGTCTGTGGCAACGGAGGTCAGCGCAGCAATGAGCGCCTCCTCCATCGCGCTTTCGACGGCGAGATCCAGCAGCAGCAGCGGAGCGCGCAGGAAGGCTTCTCCCTCAACGCCCGCAGCGGCCGCCGCAAGCAGCCCCGCGCGATCGGCGGTGCACGCATCGGTGAGTTCGGACTCCGCCTGGCCAACCAGAACGGCCAGGTCATGGCCGGCGCGACCGGCGGTGCTCAGCGCCGCAGAATCGAGGCCGGCAAGCCGCACATCTGTCAGCGTGCGCGCCAGCGCCCGTGGAAATCCAGGCGTTCGCGCCACGACGCCGAAGTAATCGAGCGTGCCGTCTTCCGCCGCGTCGAACGCAACACGGCTGGCGACGGCCTCGACGC
>JBOGIQ010000209.1:0-10331 GCA_050742535.1 Vicinamibacterales bacterium
TTCTTGTCCTCTTCGATCCGGACGTCGGTTTCCGGAAGCGCCTTGACGATCTCGTAGAGCTTCTTTGCAGGCAGCGTCAGTGAGCCACCCTTCGCGACAGCTGCCTGGCATTTGCTCCGCAGCGCAACTTCCAGATCCGTTGCGAGCATCCGAACCTCGTTGCCTTTTGCTTCCAGAAGCACGTTGGCAAGGATCGGTATGGTGTTCTTGCGCTCGACAATGCCCTGGAAAAGTTGCAGTTCTCGCAGAAGCTCATTCTTGCGGACAACGAGTTCCATAGAACCTCGAGCGGAGCGGTGTGTCCGCGTTCACCGTAGCGTCCGCGTGCAGGCGGACGATTGCCGGAAGTGGTGGTTCACTCCCTTATAGAATGATCAGAAAAGATAAGAAATTATACAAGAAAGAAGGCGCTGTGCAAAAGTCTATGTGTGCTAATTAATCATTACTATTCAACAACTTACAGACGCCGATCCGGTGTGGTACGGGACCGCGCTCACGGTGAGTAGACAGTGGAGATTCGGCCTTTGCGATTCCTTCCACAACGACGCGCCCGGTTGAGCTGTTGAAATCTGTGGATTTACTTAAATGCCTGCAGAAACGAGGTCATCAGGCTGTTGAAATCGCTATCCTTTTTTCGCATTTCCTCGACCTTTTTGATCGAGTGAATCACGGTCGTGTGGTGCTTTCCCCCGAAACTCCTGCCGATCTCCGGAAGCGACGCGTTGGTCAGTGATTTCGAGAGGTACATCGCGATCTGGCGCGGCATCGCGACCGACTTCGAGTTGTTGCGCGACTTCAGTTCCCCGACTTTCAGCTGGTAGTAGTCCGAGATGTATTTCTGAATGCTCTCGATCGTGACCGCTTTCTCGTCCTGCTCGATCACGTTCCGCAGGACTTCCTGTGTCAGCTCGAGCGAGATTTCGCGCCCTGTCAACGACGCGTACGCAATCAATCGAATGAGCGAACCCTCGAGCTCGCGAATGTTCGACTTGATCCGGCCGGCCATGTAGATTGCGACGTTGTCGGCCAGCGGCACCGCTTCGGCCTCCGCTTTTCTCTTCAGAATTGCAATTTTTGTCTCGAGATCGGGTGGTTGAATGTCGGCAATCAGTCCCCATTCGAAGCGGGATCGCAGCCGCTCCTCCAGTGCCGGGATTTCGTGCGGCGGCCGATCGCTGCTGAGAACGATCTGTTTCTGCGCGTCGTACAGGGCATTGAAGGTGTGGAAGAACTCGGTCTGTGTACCTTCCTTTCCCGACACGAACTGAATGTCGTCGACCAGAAGAATGTCGACGCTTCGATACCGTTCGCGGAAATCGAGGATCCGGTCGTAGCGAACCGCGTTGATCATCTCGTTCATGAATCGCTCGGACGAGATGTAGGTCAGCTTCAAACTCTGATCGTGCTGGAGCACATACTGACCGACGGCGTGCATGAGGTGCGTCTTCCCGAGCCCCACCCCGCCATAGATGAACAGCGGGTTGTAGGACCGCGAGGGCGCCTCGGCCACCGCGCGGCACGCGGCATGTGCGAACTGATTCGATGGTCCGACGATGAAGGTGTCGAACGTATAGCGGGGATTCAGGCCGCCCGGAGACGTCGCCGGCGAAGCAGGCGGCGGAGGTTCCAGCTCGAATGTGTCCTGCGCGGCGGCCGTGTCGTTCGCGGGTTGCGCCGCGGCGGTGCCCTCCGCGACGAACACGACAGAGGTTCCCGGCCGGCGCACTTCCGCGAGCGCCTCGGACAGGACGAGCGAGTAGTGTTTGGTAAGCCAGTCCTTGAACAGCTGATTTGGAACCCGCACGGTGATGGCGCCGTTGCCCTCGGCGACGAATGACGTCGGCTTGAACCAGGTGTAGAAGCTGTGCCGATTGACTTTGGTTTCGATCCGGCCGAGGACCTGATCCCAGATACTGGAGTCCATGCGGAGCACCGAACAATCCTAGGAAAACTGGGACTTTCGCCCCCAAAACCGGCGTCTGGCCGGCGCAAACCGATCGACGGGTCGGCCGAGGCCCGAAAAATATGGCGTCAGCGGCCTTCGCCAGCGCTGAAACCGCTATAAATCAAGCGTTTCGAGCGGTAACCCAGCCGTTTCATCTGCTTTTCCACAATGTTTTCCACAGGTGTGGAAATCTTGGGGGAGAAACCGAACGGGTCGAGGCGGCGGCACTGCATCAACGCACCCGAAAAGACGACCGCGAACTGTAACACACCGCGATTACAGCCTCGCTTTTTGACACTTCCGACGAGCGACGGCTAGTATTGGGAGTTTCACGGACGACGTTTCGACGCTCAAATCGTGTAGGACACAGTCACAATGGCAAAGGGTAAGCGCACGTTTCAGCCCAACCGGCGACGCCGCAGCAAGACGCACGGCTTCCGGGTGCGGATGTCGACCAAGAACGGCCGTATCGTGCTGAAACGTCGTCGTACAAAGGGTAGAAAACGCCTGACCGTCTCCGACGAGCGGTAACGAGCGAGCGCCCGGTGACGGAGCGCCTTTCCCGGCAGGATCGCGTCCGACGGCGACCGGAATTCGAGCGGGCTTATGAGCACGGTCTGCGGTTGTCCGGCCGGTTCATGACCCTGTTCGTGGCGCCAAACGGCGGCAGCCGGTGCCGTCTTGGCGTGGCCGCCACTCGAAAACTCGGCTCCGCGGTTGTGCGGAACCGGGCCAAGCGTCTCGCCCGCGAGTTGTTCCGAAAGCAGAAACCGCCCGCGGGCCTGGATGTCATCCTGGTGCCGCGCCGAGAAATGCTCGATGCGCCCTTTGCCAGCCTTGAGGCCGATTACAACACCACCCTCGCCCGACGCGACCGTGACCAGCCGCACCCTCGCCGGCCGCGCCGCGATCGCGTCGGTGCTGGCGCTCGTCGCCGCGTATAAGTCCCTGCTTTCACCACTATTTGCGGGATCCTGTCGCTTCCAGCCGTCCTGCTCGGACTACCTGTCGCAGGCCGTCCAGACGCATGGAGCGCTTCGGGGAACGTGGCTCGGCATCAAGCGCCTCGCGCGGTGTCACCCGTTTGGTGCCGCAGGCATCGATCCCTGTCCGCCCGCCCGCCGCACGGATCGGTCAGGGCCAAGGCACGCGTAGTCTCTTTCATGGAACGTAGGATCTTCATCGCGGTAATCCTGGGCGCCCTCGTGATGTACGGCTGGCAGGCGTTGTTCATGCCGCCACCGCCAGCCACCCCCGCCAGGACAGCGACAGAAGCGCCTGCCGCGACCAAGCCCCCACCGGCCGGTCCGTCGGCACCCCCGGCGACCGCTGCTGCTCCAGCAGCTCCAGACGCCCCGGCTGCGGTCGCGCCGGTAAAGGGCGAATCATCGGAGCGCGAGATTGTGGTCGAAACCGCGGCCGCGGAAATCGTGCTGACGAACCGGGGCGCACGCGTGCTGCACTGGCGCCTCAAGGACTATCGGGACCTCTCTGGGCAGCGCGTCGATCTGATTCCGTCGAACGTTCCACTAGACCAGCCTCGTCCGTTCGCCTTGCGCGTCGCTGACGATCCGCAAGTCACGGCGCGACTGAACGAATCGCTCTATCAGGTGAGCGGCGACGCCTCGGGCCGCGTTGACGCTCGTGCCTCCGCCGCGACGATCGTTTTCGAGTTCGAGGACGCCGCCGGCCTTCGGGCGCGCAAGGTGTTCAAGTTCGAGCCGCGGCACGTGGTGGCGTTCACCGCCGACATCAGCAACGGCGGAACGACGATCAACCCGTACATCGAGTGGGGACCCGGCCTCGGCGATCTGGGTGCCGCCTCGTCGGGAGGGAGTTACTTCACGGGAAATGCGGTGCAGCCACCGCAAGCCGTCTATCACCGCGATGGCGATGTCGAACGTCTCCGGGCCGACGCGGTCACGTCGCAGCCGGTGCACGAAGGACAGTTCCGCTTCGCCGGCATCGACGACCACTACTTCCTCGCGGCTCTCGTCAATCCCGGCCAGGCACGGCTCGAATTCCGATCCGTGCTGCTCCCTGTTGCCGGCAGCGATGCGCCGATTCAGTTTCTGTCCGGGGCCTATCGCCTCCAGCAGCCGCCGCGCGAGCTGAAGCTGTACGTCGGACCGAAGCAGTTCGATGTGCTGCGCGGCGTCGACGGCGAACTCGTCCGCGCGATCGACTTCGGGATCTTCTCGTGGATGGTCGTGCCGCTGTTGAGCGCGCTGAAGTGGTTGTACGGCTTCCTCGGCAACTACGGCTGGGCGATTATCGTCCTCACCATCCTCCTGAACCTGGTGCTGTTCTACCCGCGCCATCGCAGCGTCGTCGCGATGCGGAAGATGCAGGAGATCCAGCCCGAGATGAAAGCCATCCAGGATCGCTACGCGAACCTGAAGGCGACCGATCCCGCCAAGCAGAAGATGAACACGGAGATCATGAATCTCTACCGGGAGCGCGGCGTGAACCCGGCAAGCGGCTGCGTGCCGATGCTGCTCACGATGCCGGTGCTGCTGGCGTTCTACTCGCTGCTGGCAATGTCGATCGAGCTGCGCGGCGCGCCATTCGCCGGATGGATTCACGATCTGTCGGCGCCGGATCCATACTTCGTGATTCCGCTGCTGATGGGCATCACGATGTTCTGGCAGCAGAAGATCACGCCGACGTCCGCCGACCCGACGCAGCAGCGGATCATGATGATCATGCCGGTCATGTTCACGGCGATGATGGCGTTTTCGCCGAGCGGCGTGGTTCTGTACTGGACGGTGAGCCAGCTGTGGGCCATCGGCCAGCAGTACCTGACGAACCGGTTGATTGGACCGCCCGCAGTTGCGACGGCGCGGCGCGGCAAGTAACGATAGGTGCCGACGGTATGTCTTTGAACACTGAAATCGCGGCGTTCGTGCAGAACGTCGTCACCGCGATGGGCCTCGTGCTGACCGCCAGCGTCGAGGAAACCCCGGAGGGGACCCGCATCAACCTCGACGGCGAGGATGGCGGGGTGCTGATCCGGCGCGGTGGGGAAGGCCTGCAGGCGCTGCAGCACGTGGTTGCGACGACGTTCCGGAAACAGCTCGGCGAAGACAACCGCATCGTCATCGACTGCAACGGCTTCCGCCGCGACAAGGACGCGGAGCTGCGGCAGATGGCGCAGTTCATGGCGGGCAAGGCGCGCTCCTCGGGAACGCCGCAGGAAATGGGGCCGCTCAACCCGTACGAACGTCGCATCGTGCACCTAGCCATCGCGCAGGATCCGGACGTCACGTCGGAGAGCATCGGCGACGCCTTCATGAAGACGGTGATCATCTCCGTCAAGGACTGAGCTTGTTGCGTCCGTTATGTTCGCCACGGACGACACCATCGTTGCCCTCGCCACGCCGCCCGGCCGCGGCGCACTCGGCATCGTTCGCATCAGCGGCCCGCGCTCGCAGGACATCGTCCGCGCCATAGCGCCTGCACGCCGCCCTCTCGAGCCGCGCCGCGCGACGCTCACTCGGATACAGGCTCACGAGTCGGCGGGCGGTGCCGTTGACCGCGTCATCGCCACCTACTTTCAGGCGCCGCATTCCTATACCGGTGAAGACGTTGTCGAGTTGTGCGCGCACGGCAGTCCCGTCGTGCTCCGCACCATCGTGCACGCCGCGGTTGACGCGGGCGCCCGTCTTGCGCGGCCTGGTGAGTTCACGCTGCGTGCATTTCTCGCCGGACGGATCGATCTGGTGCAGGCTGAAGCCGTTCGCGATCTGATTACCGCGGCGACGCCGCTGCAGGCGCGGGTAGCGTTCGATCAGCTGGAAGGAACGCTGACGCGCCGAATCGCGGAGCTCGATGCCGTGCTCTTCGATCTCGTCGCCAGGCTCGAAGCCTCGCTCGACTTTCCGGACGAGGGCTACCACTTCATCGACGCTGGTGAAACGCGCCGCCGGATTGGCGACGTCGTCCACGGAATCGACGTGCTGCTTGCGGACGCCGGCCGGGGCCGCCTCATTCGTGAAGGTGCGACAGTGGTCCTGGCGGGCCGGCCCAATGTCGGCAAATCCAGCCTCTTCAACGCGCTCGCCGGCGCCGATCGCGCGATCGTCACCAGCGTTCCGGGCACCACGCGTGATCTGATCACCGAGCCCATCGACATCCATGGCATTGCCGTGACGCTCGTGGACACGGCCGGCGCACGCCGTGCAGACGACGTCGTCGAGCGCGAAGGCGTCGCGCGCGGCGAACAGGCCCGCGGCGTTGCCGACCTGATCGTCGTCGTCGTGGATCGCAGCGAACCGCTGACCGAGGATGATCGGAGGCTGCTGGACGAGACCTCGGGACGGCCACGCCTCATCGTTGCGAACAAATGCGATCTGCCGCCCGTGGTGGCGCTCGACGAGGCGATGACCGTCTCGGCGGTGACGGCAGAAGGGCTCCAGGCATTGCGGTGTGCGATGTCGCGGGAGCTCAGCGGAGGCGAGCCCACACAGGAGTCGCCGGCGTTGACGAACCTGCGCCACATCTCGCTGCTCGAAGAGGCGCGGCAGTCGCTGCAGGGCGCCGTCGACGCGCTGAGCGCAAGCGAGGTTCCTGAAGAGTTTCTGCTCACGGATCTCCACGCCGCGCGCACTCGCTTCGACGAGGTAGTTGGTGCGCGCAGCACCGACGATGTGCTCGCGCACATCTTCGAGAAGTTCTGTATCGGAAAATAGCCATCGGTCAGCAGATGCACTTCGACGTGATCGTCATCGGGGCCGGGCATGCCGGGGTCGAGGCGGCGTACGCCGCCTCGCGAATGGGGTGCCGCGTCGGGTTGTGCAGCCTGTCGCGCGAAACGGTTGCGCACATGCCGTGCAACCCCGCGGTCGGCGGAACAGCCAAAGGCCACCTGGTCTGTGAGATCGACGCGCTTGGCGGACTCATGGGGCGTGCCATCGACGCCACCGGCATCCAGTTCAAGCTGCTCAACCGCAGCCGCGGCCCCGCGGTGTGGTCACCCCGCGCGCAGGCCGACAAGCGCGAGTACGGACGATGGGTGGCAGCGGCTCTCGAGCGGGAAGCGAACATCACGTGGGTTCCTGGCCGGGCAGGGCGTCTGCTGACGAGCGCTGGACGCATTGCCGGCGTGGCGATGGAAGACGGCGATGCGCTTACGGCGTCGGCGATCGTCGTGACCACGGGCACGTTTCTGAACGGCCTGATCCACATCGGCCCCGAGCAGCGGCCCGCCGGCCGCCATGGCGAGCCACCGTCGCGCGAACTGGCAGAGTCGATTCGCTCGTTCGGTTTCGAGATGGGGCGGCTGAAGACCGGAACGCCGCCACGCCTCGATCGGAACAGCATCGATTTCGATCGCGGGGTCGCGCGCGGGGATTTCGTGAAGGAAGACGGCGACGCCGTACCCGCACCGTTTTCGTATACGACGACGCGGCTTCTTCGTAATCGTGTGAGTTGCTGGTTGCTTCACACGAACGACCGCGTGCGCGATCTGGTGCGCGGCGCCATTCATCAGAGTCCGTTGTTCAACGGACAGATTCAGGGCATCGGCCCACGCTACTGTCCGTCGCTCGAAGACAAGATCATGCGGTTCCCCGACCGCGAGCGGCATCAGATCTATCTGGAACCCGAGGGGATCGACGTCAACGAGATTTACGTGAACGGATTCTCGATGTCGCTGCCGCGGGAGGTGCAGGAATCGCTCGTTCAGGCGTTGCCGGGACTCGAGGATGCGCGAATGCTTCGGCCGGGATACGCCGTCGAATACGATTTCGTGCAATCGACCGAATTATTGTCAACTCTCGAATCGCACCGTGTGGGAGGGCTGTTTTTCGCCGGTCAAATCAACGGAACGTCCGGCTACGAAGAGGCCGCCGCGCAGGGAATCGTCGCCGGGATCAACGCTGCGCGGCTCGTCCGTGGTGAGCCGGCATTCGTGCTTCGTCGGGACGAGGCATACATCGGAGTCCTCGTCGACGATCTGGTGACGCGTGGGTGCCTCGAGCCGTATCGGATGTTCACATCGCGGGCAGAGCATCGGCTTCTTCTCCGCATCGACAACGCCGACCTCCGACTGACGCCGTACGGCCGCGAGCTCGGGCTGATCGGCGACGACAGATGGGAGCGGTTTTCAGCGCGACGCGATCGATTCGATCGCAACGCGGCGCGACTTCGCTGTACGCATGTGCGCGCTGGCAGCGGCTCGCGCGCGGCCGCGGAAGTTCTGCGACAGCCAGGCGTCAGGCTTTGCGATCTCGTGGATCGCGGGGACGTTCCGCTCGATATCGCGTCGGATTGCCGCGAGCTGGATCTCGCGAGCGTCGAGACCGCGATCAAGTACGAGGGTTACCTGAAACAGGAGGCATCGCGCGTCGCGCGCGCCAGCCGGCAGGAGCGCAAGCGCATACCTGCCGGATTTCCGTTTGCGCGGGTTCCCGGATTATCGCGGGAGGCAATTCAGCGTCTGTCGCAAGTGCGGCCAGAGACGCTGGGGCAGGCTTCGCGGATCCCCGGGATGACGCCCGCTGCTGTCGCGGTCCTAGGGGCATTTCTCGGCAGACTCGCGGCGGACGCACCGGCTGAAGGCGCGATGTAGGATCCGTTGCGGCCGTGACCAGCCGCGAATTCCAAGACCGTCTGACGCGCCGCGCACGACGCGCCGGAGTGACTGTTTCACCCATGATTTCCGCCAAACTCGAAGCGTATTACCGCCTTCTCGCCACCTGGAACCGGAAGATCAACCTCACCGGAATGGATCTCTCTGAGCCGACGCCGGAGAGCATCGATCGGCTCCTTGTTGAACCTCTCGTCGCCGCCAGACACGCACCATCCGGGGTTGCGCGGATGGTGGACATCGGCAGCGGCGGAGGATCGCCGGCGATTCCCTTTGCGCTCGCGGTGCCGCGGCTGCGGCTGCTGATGGTCGAAGCGAAAACCCGCAAGTCTGTGTTTCTACGGGAGGCGGCACGCGCGCTCGAGATGGAAGCGGAAGTCCTGACCTCCAGATTCGAGACCTTGCTCACCAGACCGGAACTGCACGAAGCGCACGACTTGCTGACGATCCGCGCCGTCAGGGTTGATCCGAGCTTATTGATGAGCCTTCAAGCGTTTGTCAGGCCCGGTGGCCATTTGTTTCTCTTCCGCAGCACGAACGGCAACGCTCCGGACGGCTTGATGCCCCCACTGACGTGGGCCCGGACGTTCCCGCTGGTGGAGCCGTTGGGGAGCCGGCTGGTCGTCCTTTCGAAGCATGTTCCACGTGGAACGTAGCCCCAGGACACCCTTTCCGCTTGACGAGGATCCTTCGAAGTACTACATTCGAAGCACTCGAAGCGGCACTTCCAACAATATTGGCCAAATGACAAAAAACTTGCGAGACGAAAGCCGGAATGCTCGCATCATCGCCGTCGCCAACCAGAAAGGGGGCGTCGGTAAGACCACCACGGCCATCAACCTGGCAACCTCGATCGCCCTGTCCGGGCGGCGCGTCCTCCTGATCGACGCCGATCCCCAAGGCAACCTCACCAGCGGCGTGGGACTGAAAGGCTCGAAAGCCGCCGCGGGCACGGTCTACGAGGCGCTGATGACCGACGCCGAGCCGGAGTCGTTCGTCATCCCGACGCGCGTCGAGAACCTCTTCGCCATTCCCGCTGACCGCAACCTCACTGGCGCTGAAATCGAGCTCGTACCGATGCTTGCGCGCGAGCATCGGCTCAAGCGAATTGTCGGCGCCCTCCGTGGTCAGTTCGACGACATCTTCATCGACTGTCCGCCGTCGCTCGGTTTGCTGACGCTGAATGCGCTCGTTGCGGCGGATGCCGTGCTGATACCGCTCCACTGCGAGTACTTCGCGCTCGAGGGGCTCGCCGATCTCGTGGGCACCATGCGGCTCGTGCGCACCGCGCTCAATCCCGGGCTCGACATCGAAGGCGTGCTGCTGACGATGTACGACGACCGCACCAATCTGGGTCAGCTCGTCGCCCGCGACGTGCGAGAGTTCTTCAAGGACAAGGTGTTCGACACGATCATTCCTCGCAACGTCCGGCTCGGCGAGGCGCCGAGCCATGGCGTTCCGGCCGTTCTGTACGACGTCAAGTCGCGCGGCGCCGCTGCCTATGTCGCTCTCGCGAAAGAAATGCTCGCGCGCCGCGCTGCCTGACCGATCACATTCACGGAGATGATCTGATGATCGACCGCCGCCCCGCTCTCGGCAAAGGACTGAGCGCCCTCATCCCCGACGCGCCCGAACCGCCGCGTGCAGGCGTGCTGGAGGTCGACATCGACTTGCTGGCGCCGAACGATCTGCAGCCGCGCGTGCAGATGGACGATGCCCGGCTGCAGGAGCTGGCGGACTCGATCAAGGCGAACGGCATCATCCAGCCGATCCTGGTCCGCCGCACCGGCACGACGT
>JBOGIQ010000210.1:0-10245 GCA_050742535.1 Vicinamibacterales bacterium
GTGATCGTTGTCATCTGTTCCTCCGCAACGTGGCGCGCGGACGTTGTCACGTCCGCGAGGCGAGCCTGACAAGGCTCGCCCCACGATCATTACAGGCACTAATACAACGCGAACGCGTACAGCGTGTCGCCAGCGGCGACAAGCACGTGCTGCCGGCCGCCGACCAGGTAGGTCTGCGGCGCATTCGACACTTGGCCGATGCGGGCGTGCCACAGCGGCGCTCCTTTTCCTGCATCGAAGGCGACGAAATTGCCCGAGACATCGCCGCCGAAGAGCAGACGTCCGGCGGTCGCCAGCAGTCCGGGCGATCCGCGGCCGCTCGGCGTTGACGTGGCGAACTTGTGCCGCCACACCGTTTTGCCCGTTTTGTAGTCGATCGCGGCGATGTAGCTGCCGACGCCGGAGACCCCGACTTCGTCCTTGCCACCGAGGCCCATCGCACCGCGTGGATCGAGCTCGGTCAGGTAATACATCGCGTAGTTCTCAGCGAGCGGCACATAGACGAGGCCCGTGTCGGGACTGTAGGCCTGTGGCGGCCAGTTCGTCGCGCCGCCGTTGTTCGACGACACGAGCGCGCCGCCGATATGGTGATCCTTTTCAGGGATTCGCACCGGCTGGCCCCGGCCGTTGAGTCCGGACGCCCAATTCACCGTGTCGGAGAACTTGCTCGTGACCAGCCGTTCACCCGTGAGGCGATCGAGCGTGAAGTAGTAGCCGTTGCGTGCCGCGGTCACGACCAGCTTGCGCGGTTTCCCGTTGAACTCGCCGTCAACGAGGATGGGCGTCTGCGCGGAATCCCAGTCGTGCGTGTCGTGCGGGTTGGTCTGGTAATACCAGGCCATCTTGCCGGTGTCGATGTTCACGGCAACGACCGAGTTGGTGAACAGATTGTCGCCGGCGCCGCGCGGGGCATCGGTGTAGGCGGGTGTCGGGTTGCCGGTGCCAAAGATATAGAGACGCGTCTCCGGATCGTACGAGCCCGGAATCCACGGATGACCACCGCCGTTTCGCGCGGCGTCGAGGTCCTTCCACGAGTCGAGCCCGGGATCGCCCGGATTCATCGGCACGGCGTAGAACTTCCACTTCACGTCGCCGTTCAGCGCGTCGAACGACAGCAGGTAGCCGGGCGAGTCGAGGTCGTTCCCGGTGCCGACAATGACCTGGTTTTCGACGATGGTCGGCGCCGACGTGCAGAAGTACTGCTGGTGGAACGAGGCGATCTCCTTGTACCACCGCTCTTCACCCGTGCGCGCGTCGAGCGATACGAGATAGCAGTCGGGGGTGACGAAATACAGATTGTTCCGCCACATCGCGGCGCCGCGATTGCCGATATGCGTGCCCCCCCTCGTGCGCCAGAAGTAGTGCCAGAGCAGATGGCCGTCGTTGGCGTCGAGTGCCCAGACGTTGTCGGGTGCCGTCACATACAGGACGTCGTCCACCGCGAGGATCGAGCCCTTGACCGTGGTGCCGCCGACGAACTCGTTCGTGCCGACGCCACCGGTGATCGTCCGCGGCCCGCGCGGCGAATACGGCGCGGTGACACCGGTGCCCGCGCCGTTCGGCCCGGCATTGAGGCGGACCGTCCACGCGAGCGTGAGGTTCTTCACGTTCGACGTATTGATCTGTCTGAGGGCGCTGTAGCGGCGGCCGGTGTAGTCGCCCGAATACGACGGCCATCCGTCCGAAAGCGGCTTCAGAATGGTCGCGGGGTCCAGACCAGACTGCTGGCCTGATAGCGTCGCCGACATCACGGCGACCGCAAGCAGTCGGTAGAGGCCGACCTTCAGGTCGGCCTTTCGTCGTAAGGTTCGGCCATTCATTTCAAGGTCACCAGGTAAGCCGTGACGTTATGGATGTCGGCGTCTTTGTATTCCTGCAGCAATGCGCGGTGGGCCTGCAGAGGGTCCGTCACGGCCACGCGCGGGTTGCCGTTGACGATCCGCCATGACTGGCGCGTCCCGTTGTCCAGCCGGATCGCCACGGAGAAATCATCGAGCCGCTCGATCTCGCCTTCGACCTTGTCACCGTTGGTCAGGGTAACCGTCGCCCGCGGCGGTTTGGCATTCGGCGCCGCCGGTCCTCCGCGCCCGCCGCCGGTGCCCGGCATCAACCACCACTGCTGCAGCGTTCGCGGATTCTCGATTCGCGTTGCCAGGCCGCGAAGATCGCCTGCGGCGGAATGGCAGGATGCGCAGCGCGCCTTGAAGTATTCCTCGCCGGCTGCCGCGTTGCCGACGACGATGGTCTGCGGCCTGTTTCGCGCTTCGTCGTAACCATTCACACGGAAGCTGTGGAGAAACGCGGCGATGTCGCCGATCTGCGCCGGCGTCAGCGCGAACGGCGGCATGCCGCGGTCCTGCCGTCCCTTCAGAATGACCGGCCCGATCAGCTCGCCGTTCTGATCGTCGAGCACGACGCCGGAGCGGAGCAGGCTCGGTCCGCCATCACCGCCGCGGATGTCCGGCCCGTGGCAAAACGTGCAGTAAGTCCCGTAGACGGCCTTGCCGCGCTCGAGCGCAGCAGGGTCGGCCGGAGGACGCGCCGGATACGCGCCGATACCGGCGCCGCCGATCCGTCCCGGCGCCGGACCGCCGCCGCGGCCCTGCGGTGGCTGCTGTGCGCGGACGACCGCAGCGACGAAGATGATCAGGAGGGCGCACGACACGAACGTGCGAATCACAGTGCACCTCATTGGCGCCCTTGAAAGGGCGCCTTACGAATACGCGCGCGAGTAGGGCACCCCGTGACGGGTGCCAACGAATCGGCGCGCACATTCTTACACGAAGGAATCGGTATACTGACCACCGTATGAACACGCTTTCATCTCTTGCCGCGCGACTGCTGTCGGTCGTCGTGGCATTCGGAGTCTTTGCCGCGCTCGCCGGCGTCGATGCTCTGGCACAGCAGGGTCTGGCACAGCAGGGTCTGGCACAGCAGGGTCTGGCACAGCAGGGTCTGGCACAGCAGGGTCTGGCACAGCAGGGTCTGGCACAGCAGGCGCCCGGCGCGGCCGGGGGGCAGGGCGCGGCCGCCGGCCAGGGTGCCGGTCAGCGTGGCGGTGGCGCCGCAGCACCAGGACAACCCGCGCGCGGCGGCGGTGGTGGCGGTGGCCGCGGCGTGGCGCTTGGCGATGGGCCGTGGGAATACGGCAACGGGCCGAACCGTTATCGCGCTGTCGTCGTCACGAAGAACGTCGTTCATCCGTGGGGCATCGCGTTTCTTCCGAACGGCGACCTGCTGGTCACGGAGCGCAACTCACTCACTGGTGGCGAATCGGGACGTCTTCGCGTGATTCGCAACGGCGTGCTCGATCCGACGCCGCTTGGTCCGCTTCCGGAGATGCTCGCCGAGGGACTCGGCGGCATGATGGACGTGTCGCTTCACCCGCAGTTCGCCCAGAACCGTCTGATCTACTTCACGTATTCAAAGCGCCATCCTGATCTGAAGCAGTGTCCGCTCGAATCTGAACGGCAGAAATTGCCGCCGAATCAGCGTCCCCCGTGCTCGGCCACGACAGCAGTGGCGCGCGCGCGATGGGACGGCGGCTCGACGCTGACGGACGTCAGGGACATCCTCGTCACGAAGGGTTGGTACGGCGGACCAGCCGCTCAAAACCCCGACTGTGCCAGGGGCGGCGGCGCCGGGGACGACAACGCGAGGATCGCGAAGGGCTGCTCGGTTGGCCCGGCGACCGGCAGCTACGGCTCACGCCTCGCGTGGGACAAGGCGGGTCTGCTGTATGTCACGACAGGCGATCGGAACGCTCCGCTGATGTCACAGGATCCGCAGAATCACAACGGCAAGGTCCTTCGCATCCGCGACGACGGGAGCGTCCCGCCGGACAATCCGTTCGTCGGCAACGCGAAGTATCTGCCTGAGATTTACAGCCTCGGCCATCGCAATCCGCTCGGCCTGTGGTACCGCGAGAGCACCGGTGAGCTCTGGTCGACGGAAGAAGGCCCGCAGGGCGGCGATGAGCTCAACGTCATCAGGGCAGGAAAGAACTACGGCTGGCCGCTCGCAGGGCTTGGACGCAACTACGACGGCTCGGTCATCGGTCAGGGCTTCGGCGGGCCGAACATCGAGGATCCGCTCGTGTTCTGGGTCCCGGCGATCGCGATATCCGGCCTGTCTATTTATGACGGCGACAAGTTCCCGGCGTGGAAGGGTCAGGCGTTCGTCGGCGCGATGCGCGCGGGAACCGGACAGTTTGTTGCTCGCGTGACGTTCAACGCGAGAGGACTGCCGACCGCGCGTGACCACTCGATGCTGGCGGATCTCCGTCAGCGGATTCGCGAGGTGAAGCCAGGCCCTGACGGGTTCCTCTACGCGCTGACCGACGAAAACGCAGGCGCAGTGCTGCGGATCGAGCCGGTCGCGCCGCCGGCAGCCGCGTCGCCGGCAAAATAACTCGGCGCCGGGCTGGGCGTTGGGATGACTCTCACCGTCTCGCGCGTTGCTGAGATCACCGACGAGATCGTTGGCGGCCTATCGGAACTATTGATGGATGCCGTCGCCAGCAACGCCGGCATCAGCTTCATGTCGGACCTGACGCCGGACGCCGCCGCGGCGTGGTGGCGTCAGATCCTGACGACGGCTTCGTCTCGGACCGTCGTGCTGATCGCGCGCGACCAACTGGGCATCGCCGGCACCGTGCAGCTGCAGCCGGCGTGGGCGCCGAATCAGCCACATCGTGGCGACGTCGCCAAGCTGATCGTCCACCGGCGGGCGCGCGGGCGCGGCATTGCCCGAGCGTTGATGCACGCAATCGACCAGCACGCACGCGACCATCGATACACGCTGCTCGTCCTCGACACGTGTAAGGGCGGCGCGGCGGAGCAGTTGTACACCTCGCTGGGCTGGGTCCGCGTCGGCGAGGTCCCGAACTTCGCCCTCAATCCCGACGGCAGCTGGTGCGACACCGTATTTTTCTACAAGCAGCTGTCGCCGATTCTTAACCCGGAAGAGCGCGAAGGGTAACCCGCGTTCGCCATCTCTGTTCGCATCGTTTCAATCAGAGAGGAGGCATCTGATGGTGAAACAGAAACACGGGGGCGGTGGTCACCATTCGCATGGACCCGGCGGCCACCGACCACATCGGCCACACGACCCGCCGTACTACGACCCGGACTACAGCCATCCGCGGCATCACGACGACGAACCGCCGGCAAATCCGCGCTACCCCGATGAGCGAATCTACGGCAGCTATGCAACGAAACGGCCGCCGCGTTACGTGCCGCATCCGCTGGAGCACCTCTGTTTCAAGCCGCGCCGGGAAGACTACAAGCCGCCGATCACCTGCGACGAGCCGGACGACCAGTTGTGCGTGCGCAAGGATCATCGTGCACTGACGACTGACGAGCAGACCCGGTTCCTGAACGCGTTCACGCAGCTCAATGCGGCCGGCGTGCTCGGTCCGCTGGTGGATATCCACGCGAACGCCATTCATCAGATGCATGGCAACCCGCGCTTCCTGCCGTGGCACCGGATCTATCTGCTGCGGATGGAGGAACTGCTGATGACGGTCGACTCCACGGTCTGCATTCCGTACTGGAAATCGAGCGAGGAACAGGGTTTTCCGTCGTGGCTGCTATCGTTCACGCCGACGGTGAACCTGATGAACGGACCACATACCGTCGTCCGAAACATCGGCGGGCCGTTTCTGCCAAACGCCGCGGCGGTCGCCGCCGCGATGGCCAACGCCACCTACGATCCCTTCGCCCAGTCGCTCGAAGGCATACATAACTCGGGGCATGTGTGGGTGGGCGGCTCGATGAGCGGCATCCTGACCGCGCCGTGCGACCCGGTGTTCTGGATGCATCACGCGGAAATCGATCGCATCTGGGCCGCGTGGCAGGCGGCCAATCCGGGTCAGAATCCCAACCTGGCTGGTGCGGCGGGGATCATGGATCCGTGGACCGAAACCGAGGCCGACACGCGGGATATCGAGGCGCTCGGCTTTACGTACGCTTGAAAAAAGCGGTTCGCGCTTGCATCACGGGCTGCACGCGTCGCACGACCGAGAACCGAAGGCCGGCTCCGGCGCGGACGAGGGCGTCGACCGTTCGCAGCCACCCGACGATTTCCCGTGGCGCCGGCAGCAGCGATACCGGCAGATCGATCACAGGATGGGCGGCGAACACGATCCGTTCCTCGGGGAAGTAGATCGCCGTTTCGTCGGCGCTGCGTGCGGCGCCAGGGTGTACGAGCTCGCGCGCTCGAACGAGTACTTCCTTCAACCACATCGCCGTGTCGGCGCCGAGTGGATCGATGAGCACGATTCCCGCCGGCGCCGCCAGGAAGACAGTGACCTGGTTGCCGCTGCGGATCTGGTGCAGACGAAGCGCATAAAATGGCGAGAAGAGAAACCGCGATGGCGTTCAGACGCCAGATCATCGACTTGCTGTCGCGCGAGCCGCGATCGGCATCGTCGATCGCTCGCGAGATGGGCCTGCGGCGAGGCGAGATCGAGGAGGATCTCCGCCACGCGCTGCGATCGGCCGGTGCCGCCGGCCACCACATCGAAATCCACCCTGCCCGCTGCAAGGACTGCGGGTTCACCTTCGCAAACGACCGCCTCGTCAAGCCCGGCCGCTGTCCGGCGTGCAAAGGCTCGCGGCTCTTTGAAGCGCAGATTCGTATCGCGGATTAGTTAGGGTCCGCCTAAAGGCGGACACTCCGTACTCTTTCTCTACTTGCGCCGCTTTGCGGCGTGGCGCGATTCGGCTTCCTCGATCGAGTGCGACGCGGCGATGTCCGCGTCGTCCCGCGCCATCTGCACGAGCGCACGATAGTGACCGCGGAGGACCTGCAGGTCCGCTTCGGACAGATCCTCGATCTCGATCAACCGGTTGCTGGCTCCCTGCATCGCGGCGACGAGCTCGTTCAGCTTCAACTGAATCGCCAGGCCGTCCTTGTTCTGGGTCCGCTGAATCAGGAAGACCATCAGGAACGTCACGATGGTCGTGCCGGTGTTGATGACCAGCTGCCAGGTGTTCGACCATCCGAATAGTGGTCCGCTGGCGGCCCAGAGGACCACCACGGTGACCGCAGCGGTCAGGCCCTTGCCGCTGCCGACCCATTCGGTCACGCGTGAAGCGGCCACCTCGCTCACCCCGCCGCCTGACCGTGGCTGCATCGACGCGTGCTGCCCTCGCTGCTGAGTCATCCGTTCCTCCCAGAAAATCGTAAGCGAGCGTGGTACCATCCGCGCCCACGTCTTCGTGTCCGGAGGGTTCAGTGGCGCATCTCGATGCAGATCTCGCAGTGATCCTCGACGAAGATCGACCCGGCATGCTGGCCAAGGCGCTCGGCTGTGTCAGCGGCGCCGGCATCAACATCGACGGCTACGCCGAAATCGGCGGTGTCGTCCACGTCCTCGCACCGAACCTGCGCGGCGCCCGCGCGTGTCTCGAGACCTCCGGCTTCCGCATTGTCCAGGAACAGCAGGTGGTGCTGGTGCCCGTCCCCGACACACCTGGCGCGGCGGCGGCGGTTTTTCAGAAACTTGCCGAGGCACATATCAACATCAGGTACAGCTATCTCGCCACCGGGAATCGCCTGGTGATTGCCGCCGATCGCCCGCAGGACGTAATGAAGGCGCTGGAAGGAATTTGACTATCATTCGGGATCCGCGGAGGGATTCATGAACAAGGACGACATCACGCGACGCGACTTCGTGAACATGACGGTGGCGGGCCTGGCCGCGGCCGCCGGTGCGACTGTTTCTGCGCAGGGGACTGTCACCGAGAGGACGGTTGACATCAAGACGCCGGACGACACGTGCGACGCGGCGTTCGTCCATCCGGCGACCGGCGCCCACGCGGCGGTGATCATCTGGCCCGACGCGTTCGGGCTGCGTCCGGCGATGCGCGCCATGGCCAGGCGTCTTGCCGCGGAATCAGGCTATTCGGTGCTGGTGCCGAATCCCTACTACCGCGTCGGCAAGGCGCCGATGTGGGATGACGCGTCGAAGGTTGATTTCGGGGCGGAGCGCGCGAAATTGACGCCGATGATGGGCTCGATCAATGCCGCCGGGACCGTCGAGAAGGACGCGCCTGCGTTCATCGCCTGGCTCGATCAGCAGCCGCAGGTCGATCGGACGAAGAAGGTGGGCACGCAGGGCTACTGCATGGGCGGTGCGCTGGTGGTGCGGACCGCAGCGGCGGTGCCGGATCGCGTGGGCGCCGGCGCGTCCTTTCACGGCGGCGGCCTCGTGACGCCGCAGCCGAACAGCCCGCATCTGCTCGCGCCCAGAATCAAAGGGCGCATGTACTTCGGCGTGGCCATGGACGACGACACGAAGCAGCCCGATGTCAAAACGCAGTTGAAGGCGGCGTTCGATGCGGCGAAAGTGCCCGCCGAAGTCGAGGTCTACGGCATGGCGCTGCACGGCTGGTGCGTGCCGGACATGCCCAACCAGCTGTACAAGAAAGACGACGCCGAGCGCGCGTGGGCGAAGCTGCTGGCGCTGTATAAGGCAGCGCTTTCGTAGGGATGGGTAGGGGCCGACCTTCAGGTCGGCCTTTCACGCGAGGATTCATATGAAGTCACAGCTGTTCGTCGCGATCGGATTCGTCGCCCTCGCAGGAGCGGCGCTGATGGCGCAGGCACCGGCGCAGGCTCCCTATCAACCCGCGCACCTCCAGGCGCCGCGCGATCCCGGTTATGCGGCGTTGATTGCAACATGCAAAACGCCGCCGCCGGCGGCAGCACCGCGCGGAGGCGGAGCACCGGGCGCGCGTCCAGGCGGCGCGGGTCCCGGTGGGGGTGCGCCCCCGGCAACACCCCCTGACTACACGGTCACCGAGATCCCCGGTGTGGTCGCTGCCGGTCAGCGGTGGAAGCTCGAGTGGCAGGTGCAGGGGAACAACGCCGACGGCATCCTGACCGACACCGACGGCGCTCTGCTGCTGGCGCAGAATGACAACGGCGCGATCGTCAAGCTCGTGAACGGCAAGGTTACGACGGTCTATCGAGACCTCCACACGAGCGGTGCGCTCTCGCGCAATACCAAAGGCGCGCTGTTCGTCGTCGAGCGCGGCCTGCGCAATACCGTTCGCCAGCTGGCGCCGCAGAACCGCGTGCACGCCAACACGTTCAACGGGGATCCGCTGGACTGCCTCGGCGGCGTCATCAACGACCTGACCGCGGACAGCAAGGGCGGCGTGTACTTCACGCATGGCGGTTTGTTCTACGCGGACCCGAAGGGTGTGGTGACGCGGTATGGCGAGGGCCTGCGGACCAACGGCGTCGTGCTGAGCCCGGACGAGAAGGTCCTATATGTGACCAACGGCAACTCCGTCGCGGCGTTCGACGTGCAGGCCGATGGATCGCTGGCGAATCAGCGTCAGTTCGTGATGCTGCCATCGGGCGGCGGCGATGGCCTGACGGTGGATTCCCAGGGCCGCCTCTACATCACGGCCGGTCCGGCGCTGCATGTCGCGTCGCCTGACGGCAAGTATCTGGGGAACATTCCGTCACCGGTCAGCCTGATTACCGCAGCATTTGCCGGGCCGGATAAGAAGACGATCTATGCGGTCACCAGCATCCGCAACGCCGAAGGCGCGCAGCGCGCCGAGGTCTACTCGATTCCGATGATCGCCCAGGGATTTGCGGGACGGGCGAAATGAGGGCCGCAATTGCTGCCGCCGTGCTCGCCGGCGTCCTGCTTCCGACGCCAGCGATATCCCATCACAGCAACGTCGCCTATGAGGTGACCAAGGTCATCACCATCACCGGCGTCGTCAAGAGCTTCGAGTGGGTAAACCCGCACACGTGGCTGCACGTGGTCGTCGATGACGGGAAGGGCGGGAAGGTGGAGTGGGAGTGCGAGGGCCGGGCTCCCGGCGTCCTCGGCCGCGCCGGATGGTCGCGGAACATCCTCAAGCCGGGCGAGACGGTGACTGTGGACATGAGCCCGGCGAAAGACGGGTCGAAGACGTCGATCATCGCCCGTGTGACGAAGGCGGACGGGACGATTCTCTCCAATCAGCCCGTGTTCGATCCGAGGGGCAACTAGCGACCGCGACGATCGCGAAGGACGCGAAGATGACTCGATTGATTCCGCTGTGGTTCGCCGCGCTCGGTATTATCGCGGCCGTTTTGTCCATTGATAATGCGGCCGCTCAATCGAACACCGCGAGCGCGACGCCGCCGGATTTCTCCGGCGTGTACTACCCATACAACCCCGGTCGCGGGGGTGGTGCGCGACCAGGCGGCGCGGCGCCGGCGCAAGGACAGCGT
>JBOGIQ010000211.1:0-10210 GCA_050742535.1 Vicinamibacterales bacterium
GAGAGGAACCGGGTCAGTTCCCGAAGTGATTGTCCCGTCATGTGCATCTGGCCTGAGCCGAAACTGGCGCGGCATCCGATTCGAGATTGAGACCGGTCGGTGTCGCCGCTAACGCGGAGGTCACTTCCCCCCAACGATTCGCAGTTGAGCGGCGAAGGTCTCAGCTTCGGCCCCAGGTTTCCATCGCTGCGTGCGCGGACCATCGCATATATGTCCGTCTGGCGTGCTTCCGAACGCATGTCCAGGCCGAATCGTTCTGCAAGCAGCGTTCGCAGCATCAGGTGCATCTCAGGGCGCGACACCGAGGCCGTCGAGTCTCATTCGCGCATGCGCAGCAGAGGGGGGGGCCGCGTAATGCCTCAAAGAGGTTGAACGATTCGGGCTTCCGCCCGTCACCACGGGAACTTGCATCCGCTGGAGAACGCGCATCAGCAATCCCTCCAGGCCGGCAGGCTGTAAGCCGGGAAGCTTCACTCCGTTAAGGACCACCGATGGAGTCGAGTACACGCCGTACTTGAACGCGTCCTGGATATCGGCGCGAACGGCAGCGATCAGGTCCGGTGTCGACGCAGTTAACGCATCGAGGTTGACGCCCATTGATTCGAGCCGCTCCCGAATCAGCCCGCTCGACATTGTCGCCTGATGGCTATACAGCCACCGTTGAAAATCCCCGCTCCGACTCGGCTGTTCCCTGGCAATGAAGCGCGCCGCAACCGCCGCCATGCCTGCCGCCGGATGCACCGTGGCTTCGGCCGGCACGTTGTCGTTGCACGAGTGGTCGAGTGGAAAATCGCGGATGGTAACGACCGCGCGCGGTGAGCGACTGTCGTACCACGTCAGCAATTGTTCAATGCCGGCTGTCCGATTCTGATGTTGGAGGGTGTAAACCTTGATCCAGGTGGCGACGATGAGTAGAAAGCTCACAGTGAGGAACGTGCTAGACCTCGGAGCCCGGACCGCTCGTTGCAAGTCGTCCGCGGTTTGACGGATCAGTGACCGGCTGCTCGTATCGATATCGTGCGCACTCATCACCGCCGCCAGAACGCTCAACGCCAACATCGTCCACATACTGGCGTTCCGCTGGAACGCCAGCGCGTGTCCGAGAGTCAGCCCGAGGAGGACCGCGGCACAGGCCAGACGCCAGCTCGCGCTCTTGCCGTTGATCAGCAACGCGGCGACAGCAGCGATAAAGAACTCCGCCGGTATGCCGAACGTCATCTTGAAGACCGTGAGAAACGACATCCACCCGGGCACGCCGGTTGGCAGGCCGAATACTCCGGACGCGAACAAGAGGCTGAGCAGCGTCCCAACAGTGCTCACGACGATGACGCTCACCGCAGCCCCTGTCACAATCGACGAAGCGCTCAACGCAGTGGTGGGACCGGACGGGTCTTTCGTCGCTTGCACCATGATTGTCCTCGTCGTGTGCGTAATGCGTCAGCAGGACGGACATTCGCGCCTTTAACTCGAGCATGGTCCCAAGCAGGTCCAGCAAAAATCGCAGCCCTCGTTGTCGTACAGACAGGCCGACTCGTTGATAAAGCACCAATCACATCCACCCATTGCGATGCCAACAGCGGGACGGGCGGTCGGTGCGAGGGTGCGCGGAGCGGTTGCGGCTAGCGCCCCAGCAACGCCCGAGAGTCGGACCAGATGGGGTGGGTCCGGTGCCAGCCGATGACGGTGGCGGCGAAGGCGACTGCCAGAAGCGCTGATGCCACCACGAACCACCGCAGCGGCGGCAGACCCATCGTGAATATCACCACGCAGCCGACGACGAACGCCAGGCCGGCGGCGTCTCCGCCCACGTAGACGGCGGAGATGTTGAGCATCGGCGGCCGCCGGTCGGCGCCGTTGCGCGCGAGCGACGCCGGGTGCCGGCGATACCACCAGTGCAGCCAGACGCCGGTGGCGACGCCGGCGGCAGCCGCGACGACCGAAAACCGGCCGAAGAACGACCACGTCGTCAGGATCAGCACGACGGTCAGCGCCAGCAGGGCGTTGGCGTCACGCGACGGGGTAGCGGGTTCGAATGTGTGCGTCATGCCGCACCTCCGCGGATCAGTGTGTTCGCCTCCAGGCGATGGTCGCGCCTGCCAGCACGGCCGCGAGTGCGAGTGACAGGCCGATGAACCAGCGCAGGCCCGGAACGCCTATCAGCAGAATCGCGACACAGCCTGCGGCGAAAATCAGTCCGCCCAGGTCGCCGCCGACGCGAATCGACGACATATTGATTTCAGGAAGCCAGCCTTTCATCAGCCACCTCCGTGTAGCTTCCGCCCTCAGGGCGGAAGGCAAGTGTGTCTATTGTACTAGAACAATAATACAAGTCAAACGGAATCGGCACCGCCGAAGCGTGCCCTACGCTCGACCTATGTCCTGGCGAAGCGTTCCAGGGCAGGCGTCGGGTCGGGGCCGCGGCCCAGCGCGTGCGCCTCGCAGGCCTCGTAAATCGGCAGGAATTCGCGGTACACGGCGTGGCGCCGGGTATTGGGCGCAATGCGGCTGGCCGGATTCGGCTGTGCGATCGCGGCTACGGTGCTCCATGGAAGCGGCGTGCCTTCCGCCGCGGCATCGCCGTGCCAGGCGCGCAGCGCTGCGCCAAGGGCCGCGGAATTGCCCACCGTCGATCGATAGACCTCGGCGCCGAACACGTCGGCCATCACCTGGAGGATGTGCGTGTTTGCCGCGGCGCCTCCGGTGGCGTGGATCGTGTCGATCGTTACGCCCATCCACTGCGCGTGCAGCGCCATCGACATCTGCTGCGCTTCCACGACCGCGCGGACGTTGGCCGAGGCGTCATCCGGCGTCAGACGGTAGCGCTGCACACGCGGTTCGGCGACGGTTGGCGTGATCTCCGGTTCGAACCACGGAATCAGCACGCGTCCCTGGTTCCCGGCCGGCGTGATCTCCAGCGCGCGAGAGAAGTCGGTCCACGTGAAGCCGAAGGCGTCCTGCACGTGCTCGCGCGCGAGCGACCCGTTGCTGAAGCAGGTCAGCCCCATGTAGTCGCCGGTCGGCGACGCGAACACGTGGCCGGTGCCGGAGACGTCGACGCGCGGCTCCTTCATCAGCCCGAAGACGGTGTCGCTCGTCCCGAGCGAGATCGCGACACGGCCCTCGCGTACCAGGCCGACACCGATCAGGCTGCACGGGTTGTCGCCGGACCAGGCGATGACTCGTGCGGCCGGAAGGCCAACGCGCGTCTGCCAGTACGGCGACAGCGTGCCGGCCACAGTCCACGACGGCGCAATCGGCGGCAGCTTGTCCATGAGTCCCGGCGCTGTGGCGTCCAGTGCGGCGGGCCACCAGCGGCTCTCCGCCAGGTCCATCAGGTTCATGCCCGACGCGTCGCCGGGATCGACCGGAGCGTGCCGGCCGGCGAGCAGAGAGGCCAGATACGAGCTGACCAGATGAATTCGCGCCGTGGACGCATAGCCCGCGGGATCTTGCGTGGCGAACTTTCTGATCTGCGGTCCGGTGAAGCGCTCGAAGGCGCGCGATCCGGTGCGCCGCGCGAGGGCGTCGGCTCCGCCGACAGCTTCCGCGATCTCACGGCACTGAACGCTGGTGCTCGAATCCAGCCACACCGGCGCCACGGCGCGCGACAGCGTCGGCGCGATCTGCGGCGCGAGCGGCCGCGCGTCGTCCAGAGCGGCAAGCGCGCGTTCGGCTGCGGCGTTCATGTAGACGCTGCCGTGCTGCTGCGCGGACCCGGACACCGCGGCGATGCGGCTGATGTCGAGCCCGCTGTCGGCCACACGGGTCAGCATCGCTTCGAGCGCCTCGGCCCAGAGAACGGGGGACGACACCACTTCGTCGGGGTACGTCCGGGGCAGCACGCCATGATTCGTACCGTAGTGAGGGAATGCTTCGTCGAAGTTCATCGACGCTTCGAAGGCGACGCGGGCGTCGGTGCCGTCAACCTCGACGACGAGTGCCGTCAGGCTTTGCGTGCTCGAGTCGAGCCCGAGGAAGAGCTTCACCTGACCCCGAGGAGCAGATCGACGACCAGCTGATCGAGTTTCTCGTACGGCAGCCGCCGCGAGGCGAGTGCCTGCCGATCGAACGACCGCGCTTTGAGCTGATCGGCCGCCTGTCGGCTGTAGGCGCCGATCAGGTCCGCCTGAAGGCGGACACTACGTCCACCCTCGTCGTGGAGTCCGGCTTCAGCCGGATTTCGTATCTCCGCCAACAACGCCTGAATCTCGTTGTCCGCGCAGAACTGTGTGGCCTTGTCCTTCAAGATCAGGTACGTCCGCATGCAGCCGCGGGCAAAGTCCCATACCCCCTCGGCATCCTCGGTGCGGTAGGCGTGCGCGTCGAAATGCCGGGGGCCGTCGTAGCCCGACTCCTCCAGCAGCTTCACGAGGAAGAACAGCGGCTTGATCGACTCGGAACCGAAGCGGAGGTCCTGATCGAAGCGCCCGGGCTTCTGATCGTTGAGGTCGATGTGGAACAGCTTGCCCGCGTCGAGCGCCTGCGCCACCACGTGGTAGACGTTCAGGCCGGCCATGTGCTCGTGCGCCACCTCCGGGTTGACGCCAACCATCTCCGGATGCGCGAGCGTGGCGATGAAGCCGAGAAACGCCGCGGTGGTCGGGAAATAGATGTCGCCGCGCGGTTCGTTCGGCTTGGCTTCGAGCGCGAACCGCAGGCCGTATTTCTGATCGCGCGCGTACTCGCACAGAAAGTCGATCGCCGCGCGGAAGCGCTTGATCGCCTCGACGGGATCCTTGGCCGCATCGACCTCAGCGCCTTCACGCCCGCCCCAGAACACGTAGGTGTGCGCCCCCAGCTCGACCCCGAGATCCATTGCCCGCATCGTCTTCTGCACGGCGTAGGCGCGGACCTGCGGATCGTGCGACGTGAAGGCGCCGTCCTTGAACACCGGGTCGGTGAACAGGTTGGTCGTCGCCATCGGCACCGTCATGCCGGTCGATTCCAGCGCGCGGCGGAAGTCACCGACGATGCGGTCGCGCTCCGCGGGAGCGGCGTCGATCGGTACCAGATCGTTGTCGTGGAAGTTGACGCCGTAGGCGCCGAGCTCGGCGAGGCGCTTGACCGCGTCGCACGGATCGAGCGCCGGTCGCACGAACTCGCCGAACGGGTCGCGGCCGCGATTACCGACCGTCCACAGGCCGAACGTGAACTTGTCGGCGGGATTCGGTTGAAGGGTTTGCATTTTGAATTTTGAATTTTGAATTTCTAGTTAGGCGCGTAGCGGTTATTGATCGACATGTAGTGCTCGAGCGTTTCCTTCGGCGGTCCGCACGGGTCCTCGATCGGCCGCTTCGAGAAGGTCTGGAAGTAGAGCACGCTGGCGTCGCGCCACCAGCGCGCCTCGTTCTCCTGGATGGCGAGAAACGCGCGCGTCTCCTCGAATCGCTCCGGATCGACGACTGCCGACAGCCCCGCCCACGTTTTCCGCATCCCGCCGACGGCCTCGACCCCTCGACAGTACCGGGCCGTCAGCTCGTTCCACAGCGTACGACCCGAAGGCATCTTGTAATCCCACGGAACGTGATGGAACCACAGGAGGTACTCCTCCGGTACGCGGGCGAGGCTGTTGAAGCGGTCGCGGACAGGCGGCGCGTACTGGCTCACCGCGTCGCTGCCCGTCGTCGTGCGATCGAACCCGATGCCGGTGGCGTCGGCGCGATGGTAATAGACCGACGTCCAGTCCGCGCGCGAACCACCGCTGACCCACGGTCCGGGTCCGTAATGATGGCCGCGCGCCATCAGATGGTGCAGGCCGAGCGGTGTCATGTAATCCACCGCCGCCTGGCGCGACGCCAGCATCATCGGCTTCACCGCCGCCAGGAACGCCGGGTCGCTCGTGAACGTCATCCGCAGCCATTCATCGGCCAGGTCGGCGGAGGCGAGCGAAGGGTTCCAGGCCAGACGGCCGAACGCGTGCCAGTTGGCGCAGGCGAAAACGGCGCCGCACCAGTTCCGATCGGTGCCCGTGTTCGCCACGCCGGCAATTCCCGTGCGCGCGTACCCGTGCAGTGACCCGTCGATCACTTCACGGACGAGCGATCCTTCGCCCGTGACGAACGTGTCCGCGCGAAGCACTTCCTCGAAGAGCGGCGCCAGATAGACCAGATGCGTGGCGAAGCCGAGGTATTCCTTGGTGACCTGCAGCTCCAGCATCAGCGGCGTTCGTGGCATCGCGCCGAACAGCGGCGAGAACGGCTCACGCGGCTGAAAGTCAATCGGTCCGTTCTTCACCTGGATCAGCACGTTCGACCGGAAGGTTCCGTCGAGCGGCTGGAACTCGGTGTAGGCCTGCTTGTGCCGATCCGCTTTCGGGTTCTCCGAATACACGAACGCGCGCCACATGACGATGCCGCCGTGTGGTTCGAGCGCGTCGGCCAGCATGTTGGCGCCGTCGGCGTGAGAACGCTTGTAGTCCTGCGGGCCCGGCTGACCCTCGGAGTTGGCCTTGACCAGAAAGCCACCGAAGTCCGGGATGACCTTGTAAATCTCCGCGACTTTTCCGGTCCACCAGGCTGTGACATCCGGCGCCAGCGGATCGGCGGATTTCAGTCCGCCGATCTCGATCGGCGCGCTGAAGCGCGCGGTCAGGTAGACGCGGATCCCGTACGGACGAAATACGTCGGCCAGCGCGGCGGCTTTCTTCAGGTAGTCGGCCGTGAGACTCGTCGCGTTCGCGTTGACATTGGTGAGCACCGTGCCGTTGATGCCGATCGACGCATTCGCCCGCGCGTAGTCCGTGTAGCGGGGCGACGGATAATCGGGCAGTTTGTGCCAGTCCCACAGCGAACCGCCGGCGTAGCCGCGCTCGACCGTGCCGTCGAGGTTGTCCCAGTGATTGAGGATGCGGTGCTGGATGCGCGGCCGCTCGACAATCGCGAGTGCGTCGATCGCCTGATTCGTCTGCAGCAGCCGGATGAAATGGAACGCGCCGTATAGCACCCCCAGCTCGGTATTGCCGCTGACGACGGTCGCTTTCCGGCCGCGGATGGTGACGGATCGGATCACGTACCCCTCGCCGCCGACCGAGGCGAGGTCCGTTTCGAGCCCGAGACCGGCGAGCAGGGGCGTAGTCGCCGCGGTGCCGGCAATCAGCACGCCGTCCAGCGCGATGCCCTGAACGCTTGCGATCTGCACGTCGAGCAGCCCCCGCAGCGCGCGTCTCAGCTCGCTCGCCACCGCGCGCATCGTCGGCGTGTCGCCGCTGACCATGAGGGTGTTGACGGTTCCGCGGTACTTCTCGAGGAGGTTGATGTCCGGCACGCGCTGATAGCGCAGCCACAGCTCGTAACCGTCCTCGGCTCGAGTCGGCACCGGACAGACAAGGATGATGATCGCCGCGCTGATCAAACCGCGAAGCTTCGCGATCCTCATCGCGGGCGCGAGGTGAGGCTGTCGAGCCCGCTGGTGTAGTTCGGATCCATCGCCGCCAGATCGGCGCGATAGGCCACCGTTGTCGCCGTGGGGAAACTGGCTGGCACTTTCTGCGTCACCTGGCCGGTTGCTGCCCACTCGGCTCCGCGCTGCAGCGTGACGACGAAGTCGACCGAGCTCAATGCATTGATGTCGTGCCCCATCGTCGTGTGGAAAATCCGTCCTTTGCCGTACGAGAGCACCATCAGGATCGGCTCGTCGCGGCCGCTTCCGTTGTTCTGCGGATCGGAGAACGCGGTCGCCAGGACGCTCATGTTGCGGCCGGGACCGCGCAGACGCGCATACAGCTCGTCGCCCTGATGCATCCACAGGGCCGGGAGGCCTCTCATGATCGGGTGCGATCGGTCGCGAACGGCGACCTGGAAGGGAACGCGGCGGCCGTGGCTGCCAGCGGGACCGGCGCTCGCATCCGACGTCAGCTTGCCGTCCTTGACGAACCAGTACGGGCCGGCCTGCTCTCTGCGCCCGCGCCACCCGCCGACGCCGATCATCTCGTTGTAGGCCTGCCAGCCTGGAAACGCATTGTCTGCGGCGTGCACGACGACGACACCGCCGCCGTTTTTCACGTACTGCTCGAACGACGCCTTCACGGCAGACGACCATCGCTCGTCCGGGGCGTCGTAGTTCAGGACGACGGCCTGATGCTTCGCGAAGTCGGGCATGAAGGCGCCGACGTCGCCTGTGGCCGGCGGCGCGGACACAACGGTCGTGGTGAAGAGGCCGGTCTCGTCCAGCATCTTCCTGAGCACCGGTGTCACGCGCTGCCAGTCGTGGTAGGTGCCCCCGCTCTCGCCGTCGAGAATCATCACGGAAATCGGCGCCGCAGCCCGCGTCAGCAAGACGGCGCAGGCGATGACGGCAGAAGAGATCCCAATAGTTGTTCGTTTCATGTGTCGTTCCTGCCGACGTGGAGTCCGGCTTCAGCCGGATTATCCATTCACCCCATGTACCCACCGATGTGCCGGGTCCTCGTACACCGCGAGCTTCCGCTCGTCGCCGGCGATGGCCCACAGGTAATACAGCTCGTAACGGGGCGGAGCGCTGACCGAGTGATATCCGTACGGGATCAGCACGAGGTCGCCGTCCCTGACCTGATGCGTCGCCGCCTCACCCGACGCAGTGTACGAGATGTGCAACCCGAAGCCTTCGGGCGGATTGACCCGGTAGTAATACATCTCCTCGAGCCGAGGCTCGCTGTCCTTCCCGTCGTGCTTGTGCGGCGGATAGCTGCTCCAATGCCCCGTCGCGTTGACGGTTTCTCCGACCATCAGCCGCTGCGCGTGCGGGTCCGTGGTGAAGAGATTGCGGACTTCGCGCCTGTAGAGGTCGGTGCCGCGCTCGGCGACGACCACGTCGGACGGGGCGCACAGCGCAGGCGTGCCGCCTGCCGGCGCCGGCGTCGATATCAGCATCGCCTCGAGCGGCGTGTCTGCGTGCACGTTCAACGTCACGGCTGGTGGCAGCAGCAGCGCGGTAGCGCGATCCGCGAAGACATTTCCGCGTTGAACATTCCATGACTGGCCGCCGGCCTCGAAATGGCCTCGCCCCTCGAGCAGCACGACGACCGTTTCCTCGCCGGCGACGACAAACGTTTCCGAGGCGCCGGACGAGAGCAGCAGCCGACGCGTGGTCAGCTCCAGCGCACCGTGTTCCCCGCGCCGCTGCAGCGTCTGCAAACCTTGCTGTCGAGGAGCCCGCACCAGCGTGTCAGAAAGCATCCACCTGAGAATCTACCTCACCTTCCCTCCCGCCCTGCGACGACGCTACCATCGTCGGCAGGTCTCACGTGGCTCCCGGTGATCGCTCTGAAGACGTCACTTCTGCGCTGCGTCGCTATTTCGGTCACGACTCGTTCAGGACGGGACAGCAGGCGCTCGTCGACACTGTGCTCGACGGACGCGATCTGTGCGCGGTGATGCCGACCGGGTCCGGCAAATCCCTCGGGTTTCAGCTGCCGGCCGTTCTGCTTCCGGGTGTCACGCTCGTCGTCTCGCCGCTCATCTCGCTGATGAAGGACCAGGTGGACGAGCTCACGCGTCGCGGCATCCGCGCGGCGGCGCTGCACTCGCAGGCCTCGGCCGAGGTGCGACGCGAGGCGATGCGCGCCGCGCGCGCGGGCGAATTGAAACTGCTCTACGTGGCGCCCGAGCGCTTTGCGTCGGACGTCTTTCGCCGGGCTCTCCCCGAGATCCCCGTCGGGCGCTTCGTTGTCGACGAAGCGCATTGCGTCTCCGAGTGGGGCCATGACTTCAGGCCCGACTACAGGCGACTGCGTGCAGCGGCGGGCGAGTGCCGACGGAGCGACGGAGGTTCGGGACGTCCCCCGTTGGCCGCATTCACCGCGACCGCGACGCCGGAAGTGCGGAAGGACATCGTGGAGCTGCTCGGTCTGTCGGCGCCACGCGTCGTCGTCGCCGGCTTCGACCGTCCGAACATCGAGCTGCGCGTGAAGCCCGTGTCCGGCGACACGGAGAAGCACGAGCTGCTCCCGGGCCTGATACCTGCCGCGCGCTGTCTGGTGTACGCGGCCACCCGCCGCAAGGCTGAAGAGGCGGCAGACACGTTGAGACTGGCCGGGATGCAGGCTGCCGCGTATCACGCGGGACTCGCCGACGCCGAACGGACGCGCGTGCAGGATGCGTTCGCACGGGGAAGTCTGTCGGTCGTCTGTGCGACGAACGCCTTCGGAATGGGAATCGACCGTCAGGACGTCGAGGCGGTGATTCACATGGATATTCCCGGTTCCATCGAAGCGTATTACCAGGAAATCGGGCGC
>JBOGIQ010000212.1:0-10208 GCA_050742535.1 Vicinamibacterales bacterium
TCAGGCTGGCGCTGGCCTTTCCCGACGTGCCGTTCATCATTCCGCACTTCGGCGCCGGTCTGTTCCGCGAAGCGCTGATGGCCGCGGACACGTGCGCCAACATCTATCTCGACACCTCGAGCTCGAATGGCTGGATCCGCTACGCGCCCGGGCTGACGCTGGACAGCGTGTTCCGCAGCGCGCTCGCCGTCGCCGGCGCATCGCGGCTGCTGTTCGGCACCGACTCGTCGTTCTTCCCGCGCGGATGGCAGACGGCTGTGTTCGACGCGCAGAAGACCGCCATCGCTCCGCTGGGACACACCGCCGATGACGAGGCGCTCATTTTCGGGGGGAACTTCGAGCGCTTGTTCCCGGCCTAGGCAGCCACGGCTCCCGTCATACAATCGTTCGCCATGAGAGCGCTCGTCGTACGCGAATTCGGCGGACCCGAGGTAATGAAGATCGAGGACGTTCCGCCTCCGTCCGCGGGTCCCGGCCAGATCGTCATTCGCGTTCGCGCGGTCGGCGTCAACCCGGTTGACACGTATATCCGCTCCGGGCTGTACGCCCGCAAGCCGCAGCTTCCCTACACACCGCACGCAGACATCGCGGGCACCGTCGAGTCCGTCGGCAGTGGCGTCACCAAAGTCAAACCCGGCGATCGCGTGTATGCGTACATGGTCGACGGCGGCGGCGCCGAGCTGGCGCGCGCCGACGAGTGGCAGGTGCAGCGACTGTCGCACCGCGCCACGTTCGAACAGGGGGCGGCGATCGGCGTGCCCTACGGCACGGCGTGGCGGGCGCTCTTCCTGAAGGCCGACGCGCGGCCCGGCGAGACCGTGCTCGTCCACGGCGCGAGCGGCGGCGTCGGCAGCGCGGCGGTGCAGATCGCGCGCGCGCACGGGATGTACGTGATCGGCACGGCCGGAACGGACGAGGGTCTGCGGCTCGTACGCGAACAGGGCGCACACGAGGCGCTCAACCATCGGCAGCCCGATTACCTGACGAAAATCCCGGCGCTGACCAACGGCCGCGGGGCGGACGTCGTGCTCGAGATGCTGGCCAACGTCAACCTGGATCGCGACCTCGACATCCTGGCGCCACACGGCCGCATCATGGTCATCGGCAACCGCGGGCGCGTGGAGATCGACCCGCGCAAGATGATGGGCAAGGACGGCACCATCCGCGGCATGACGCTGTTCAACACCACGCGCGAGGAGTTCCTCGAGATCCACGCCGGCCTCGCCGCCGGACTGGAGAACGGAACGCTGGCGCCGGTGATCGGCAAGGAGCTTCCCCTCGATCAGGCGGCGCAGGCGCACGTCACGGTGATGGAACCGGGAGCCTTCGGGAAAATCGTCCTGATTCCCTAGCTACTTCTTGGAGAGCTCCTCGTCGATGACGGCGGCGAAGACCTCGTAGGGCTGGGCCCCGGAGTCCGAACCTAAAAGCCAGCTGTCGCTGCCTCGGTAGCGCCTTCGCTCGGCGAAATCTTCGTCTACCTATCAGAGATGGCCGAGACCCCGTCTGCCTAACTGTCCTGAATGAGACAACTTTCAGGCCGAGCGCGCGGTCTGTCCCTCGAACGAACCCTCAACTGCGCTTCCCTTTCCGTTGTGATTCCGGTCAGCACCGCATCCGGCACGTATGCGCCGATCAATTTCCCTCGAAAAGCCTCTTCAACATCGCCGTCGGGTTAATGGCCGTTCACTTGGCGAATCACCGGAAACCGCAACAAGCCATCGTGACCAACCGCCTGCGGCGACGGTTTGCGGTGCGCCAGCCCATCGTGTGTGAAGACGGACCGGCAGCGGACACGTAATGTCGGGTTGACTCGGCAACGTGACCAAATCGACCTGAGCGGATCCTACATCCAAGTCTTTGAGGGCTCCCAGTTTCCTAGTCCAGTCTGAGAGCAAGTTTCGCGGCACATCGGGCCACCGGCGAGGAGCGTGTGCCGTGAAGAAGAAACGATTTGCCCTCGAGAGTCAGCGAGTGCCGGATGAAGTCAGCGACGCGGACCTGGCTCGCATCGTTGCCTCTAACGACGAGGCATGCGACGGTCAAAGTATGACAACGTAGCTTCGAACGTGATCAACTCAACGGGATAAACGAGCCCAAACCAAATCATCTTCCACTGGCGGACACTCCCTAGAATCAGAACGTATCCGAGGACATGGAGGGCGAACAGCAAAAGCAGCGGCAGCCAAAACGACGCACGTCTCAACGACAGGCGGTGATTCGCTACGACGGTACCGAGAAGAATCACACTAAAAATGCTGAAGCCGCTCCATTTGCCGAAGTCGTCGCGCGCCACGCCGCGGTCGGCGAACCAAAACACAACCGCCGCTATGCCCAGGCCGACCAGTATGTAAATTGTGAAGTCTCGTGCGCGCCTTAGCAGCGTGGTCCCCACCTTTTCGAACGGTGCATCACCGCTCCGGTAACCACCCAAACGCTGAACCCCGTGGCGATGAGCATTCCCCCACACGAGACAGACAGCGACGTCACGGCATGCGCCACGACGCTGTTCCTCCGATGGCGACCTTTGCGATCGCCGCCTTAATCACGCATGGCCACCGGATTCCGCGCACGTTTCACTTTCCGGTCAACAATAACGATGGATGGCGCAGCGAATCGATCGGCTTTCACGAGCACCCTGACGGCCTGCCGGCCAAGTCATTCCGGACAATGATGTGTGAGTACCAGTTCTCCGCACCATTCTCGTCAACAACAACCCCACGAAGGTCTCCAGGCGCCCCAACCGGCGCAGCGGCGAGAATCGTGGTGATGAGAACCGCGTAAGCATGTGCCCTGAAGCCGTCACAAAGGCGTCTTTTCTCGGCGAGTGTCTCTCAGTAGCACGCGGTCGCCACCCGTTGTGACTGAGCGTCGTAAGCCCCTGATTATCAGCAGCCGCCGCGCTCAGGTTTCAACAGCTACTCGCACATCCTCTCGCTATTTTGCCTCCCGTCTTTCCGGTACCGCGATCCGATCCCAGAGCGGGTCGGTAACCGCGGGGTCGAGCTTCAAGATAAACCGCTCGGCCGTCCCCTTTTCATCTACGATCTTCGCTTTCTTGCACACAGGTTGAAACCCGTCTGCCATTACGCAGATGTCGTAAAAGCCAGGCTCCAAGTCCGTCGAAAATGTGCCGTTCTCCGGTGTCAGCGTTCGAAGCGTGCTCTTGCTAGTAGTGGTCGAACCCGCCGAGTCTTTTCGAATCACGACGTACGAGGCCCACATGTGAGCACCCATCTCGTCCACGATCGTTCCGCGAAGCTCCGCTGCAGCTGCGGCATGGCCTACACTAATGAAGCAGCCAGTCAGAACGGCATATAGGAGCGCGTTGAGACGTCGACGCCGCAGGTCTTTGTGACGAGTGCATCTTAATAACATGCGTTGACCACCTTCTTGGAATTGGCCTCGTTCAGCCGCAAGTTGCCAGCATCGTTGCCGTACTTACCGACTTGATGACCCAACTCATGTAACAGTATAAATCCGCGGAAGTCCGGTGCGGTCCAGAACCTGCCATACATATTGGTTTTCGGTGGCCCAGTGACAAAGGGCCCCGTCGGATTGATGCCAACATGCCTCGGTCCCAAAATCATAGCAGTGGCGTCGGGCTGGTTGCTGGCAGGCGAGAGAAACCGATAATCGGTCGAGTTCAGGACGTCGGGGCCCTGGCCGCCGAAGAAATCTCCGCACTTTTGCTGCTTCAGTTTGCGTAGCGCTTCCGCAAAGCCTTCGACGAGCAAGATGCGCAATTTTTCAGGTGTGCCCGTTGGCGTCTTTGGTCCTTGCGCGCCACCACCGCCCCCACCGCCGGGATAATTCGGGGGGAAAAAGGGGAAGTATGGTGGTTGCGGATCCGGCGTCACTCCGATGTCAACCCCAGGACACACGGGGTATGGATACTCCGCGATTTCGTGGCACCCTCCTTGATGGTGATGCCCGCTCGGGTCCACCCACCGCAGCGGGTTATTCATCACATACGCATAGAAGTTCATCGACTGCGGGTCGAATGGATTTCCGTAGCCTGGATCATCCGTCCGTGTGAACCGACCCGTCTGAGGCTGATACTGCCGCGCACCGAAGTAGTTGAGCTCCGTCTCCGGATCAAGCTCTCCTCCGGCAAAACGACGTGTCTCAGGTGTCGGCGCGGGCAGCGGCTCGCCAAACGGCGCGTAGTCGTATCGCTGGATCACCTGCCCGCTCGCATCGGTCGTCATCCGCACCGACCCGACCGCATCGGTGTGGAAATAGACGACCGTTTCGGTCTGCGCCCGCGCGACTGTTGGAAGCACAATCAGCAAACCGATCACGAGTCCGATATATCGCACCATGCTGTCCTTCTCCGTTGCAGAGTGTGTCGTCATGGCCATCTGCGTCACCTCCATTACGGACTCGTGACCGCAACATTCAACGTGCCGGTGCCCGTTCCTGACGGGTCGACGATGATCGTGTACTGACCCTCCACGAGCGTCTGCGTCGCCAGGTTGAAATTGCTGCCGCTCGTCGCAGATGACGTCGCCGTCGAGCCATCCGGCTTCTTGAGTGTCACGGTCGTGTAGCCGGTCTTGCTGTTGGTGATCCGCACCGTGGCCTGCTGTCCGGCCGTGCCGCTGAACGTGATCAGCGCCCGCTGGCCGGCGGTCGTGATCGTCACCGGTACCGCCCCGCCCCCAATCGTCACGCTCCCCGTGACATCGGTAATCGTCGTCACCCGCACCGTCACCGTACCCGTCCACGTCGAACTGGGATCGACCATCGCCCGGTACGTCCCGGCGGCCGGCAGTTCGATCGTGTCGAGGAACACGCTGGTCGATCCGCAGCACGCGATTGAGGAGGCAATCGACGTATTGGAGGGATTCTGGATGTGCAGGTAACCCCAAGTGGACGGAAATGCCGTCGGCGACACCGCCGTCATCGTCGCGGTGATGCGCTGCCCGGCGATGCCCTCGAACGTCAGGTATCCGTTCTGACCGGGCGTGGTGACCTGCACCGTCGCCGGCGTGCCGTCGGAAGTAATCGTGCCGGTCAGGTGGGTGACGTTGTACAGTCGCGCCGCTACCGTCCCGGTCGCGATGTCGTCCGGATTCACGACCAGCGTATAGGTGCCGGACGCCGGCAACGCCGGCAAGGGCAGCGTATCTAGGAACCCGAGCGAATAGCCGCAGCAGCTCGAGCCAGACGCGACAAAACCTCCATCCGGTTTCCGTATTTCGAAATAGAACGACCCGACGAACGCCGCCGGTGCGACGGCGGTGAGCGACGAGCTCAGAAGTTGTCCCGCCACGCCGGCGAACGTGAGTCGAGCATTCTGTCCCGGCGTCAGCAGCGGCAAGGTGACCGGAGCGCCAGTCAGCGAAATCGCCCCGGTGATGTCGGTGAACTCATACAGCGCAACGGACACCGTTCCGCTCGCTGTGCCGGAGGGATCGATCGTCAACTTGTAGTTGCCGTCCGCCGGAATTTCGCGACCATCGAGGAAGATGCGCGAGTAGCCGCAGCATGTGGAGCCGGTGGTGCCTAGCAACGTGCCGTCGGGCTTTCGGAGGTTGGCGTACCACGACGCGGAAAAGGTCGTCGGCGACGCCGCCGTAATAATCGCACTCACGCTGCGACCCGCGGTCCCTCTGAAGGTGAAGCACGGATCCTGATTGGACGCCGCCGTCACAATAACAGGCGGCCCGCCCGGGACGATGATGCCGCACTGACTGTTCGGGTCAGTCGACGTTGGCTTCTCGACCGCGCTAATCAGCCGAGAACCGGCATAGATATAGTCGCGGATAGATCCGGCCGCCGTCCCCGGGGCTTTCCATTCGCTCAATACCTCACCGCCCAGCCCGCGGAGGTAATACGTGGTCGTGCCGGCGAACGCTTTCTTGATCCGAAGATCATCGGCGTCGTACCCGTACGCCGCCGTTCCGCCGGCAACCGCCGCCGTAGCGAGCATGTTGTGCTTGGTATAGGTGTAGATGACGCCGCCCGCCGTCAGCGTGTTGCCGTTGTTGTCGTAGGTATAGGGAGTGCCATTGAAGTTGCTCAACCGCAATGTGCCCGACTGGTAGGTGTACGTGCTGCCGTTTGCGCTCTGCCGGTTCCCGTGGGCGTCATAGGCAAACGCCGCGCTTCCATAGGCCCCGGTGGCCGTCTGCAGACGATCGGTTGCGTCGTAGGTGAATGCCTGCGCGAAGCCCGGTCGTGAATCGCCAATGGCCCCGACGTTGCCCACTCCATCGTAACTGCCGTAAGTGAATTGCATCGGTCCCGCGGTGATCGATTCAACCCAACGCCGCGATTCGCTGCGCGCGATCTGCGTTTGAATGAGATTGCCCGTGGTGTAGCCGGACAAGACGCCCGATGGAGCATAGGTAAAGCCGAACGCGTAATCTCGACCGGCCAACGGCTCGGACACGCTTGCCAGACGCCCCTGCGGGCCGTGCTGATACTCGACCCTTCGTCCGGACGGATACACGATTGCGCGAAGATTGTCGTTCGCGTTGTACTCGAATTGCGTGTTGAAGAGCTTCCCGTCAACGGCGTCCTGGCGTTGCGCCAATCGTCCCGCCGTGTCGTAGAGGAACGTGGTGGCCGTGGTGCCGTTCGCGGTCGATTGCTGATTATCCGAACCCGATTCGTATCGAATCTCAGTGACATCCGACGACGTCGTGATACGCGAGAGGCGGCGGTTCTCATCGACGACATATGTGAACACCGTCCCGTTTGCGTCCGTCCTCTGTGTGAGATTTCCCGCCGCATCGTATGCGCCGTACGTGGTCGTGCCCGTCTCCGGTTGCGTTTCCGTGGCGAGGAGACCCTGCACGTTGAAGGTCCATGTCCGGGACAGACCACCGGGGAGATCGATACGCGTCAGATGGCCCAGCGTGTCGTAGGTGTAGTCCCATTGCTTCTGGTCGGCGTCGACGATTCGAGTCAGGCGAGCATCGTTCGGATGGCCGAACGCCTTCCATGACTGCACGGTATTGCGATTGTTTTCGTCGCGAATCGTCACCGAGCCCGTCGATGTGTTGTACGTCCAGGATGCGTAGGTGGTATCCGGGTTCGTCCGGAGCACAAGCCTCCCGAACGCGTCGTATTGGTAGTGCGTTCCGACTTCAGTCGAGCCAGCGGAGAACGGGTAACCTTCGAAGGTCACACGTCCTTCGGCGTCGTAGACAGTTTGAGTCGTCACGCCGTTTGCGTCCACCGCTCGAGTGGCGCGCCCGAATCCGTCGAGCGTGGTGGTGATCGATGAATCACCACGGGTTGTCCTGACCCAGCCGTCAGCGACGTTGTCGTACTCGACGGTTGTCGCGTTCGTCCCTCCCGGTGGCGCGACGTTCACGACCCTCATCATGGGGTCGTAGGAATAGGTGACCGTGCGTCCCGCCTGGGTTTCGCTGCCAATGGTTCCATCAGGGTTCACCGAGCGCGTCACCGTGTACAACGGAGTCCTGATCTCCGCGACCTGGGCGTATTGGTAGGTGAACGTGGTTGGAGCAGCAGATCCGACAGATATCGAGGCCACATTACCGTTCGGATCCGGCGCATAGACAGTCTGAATACCAACCGGCGAACTGCCTTTCGCGAACTCCGTCCACGATTCCATGAATCCGTTTGCGGCGTTGTAGCTCCAGGCGCGTGTCCACGGGTCATTACCAGGCCAGAGTCCACCGCTCGTCACTCTCTCTTGCGAGATGCGTCCGAGAATGTAGGGACTTCCCGTGGAGTGCCAATAGGTGCGGAGCGTCGTGCGCGTCGCATCGCCGTTTTCACTGATCATGATCGGCAAGTGAAACTGCGCGTAGTTGTCCTCCTCGTCGTCGTAGGTGTACGTGGTTGTGAAAGTGCGACTGCCGGTGGTGATCACGCGCTGTGAGGGGGCGGAGGTCTTCCAGACGGTGCCGTTGGAGGCGTGTCGTACAACCGCAAGCTTGGTGTAATTGACAACCTCGACCTCCGTCTCGCCGGTTGGCGCTCGCACTTCCTTCCGCTCTCGCCGAATGCCACCAATCAGATTGGAATCAGGAAAGCCGGATATGTACTGATGCTTGACTTGCGTGCCGGAAGGAAGCGTCACCGTGGCGCCGGTAATACCGCTCGAGCTGTTGACCGTATAGTCGAGGTGCCACTGACCACCCTGGCCGCGAGGATCGGTGACAACGCGATCCGTCAGCACGTGACGCTGGACAAAGTCCTGAGGGTCGGGTCCGTAAAAGAGGTTGACATCGTTGTAGACGTATTGAATCGCAGCGCCGCCGCGGGTCGTGACCGTCGTCAAGTCAACCCCGACGTAGCCGAATTGCCAGCCCGGTCCAACAGGCGGTGTCGCGACCTGAAGCTTCCCGGGCAACTGATACGAGTAGACCCACTGCCGGCCTGAATACGTCATCGTCACTGGCAGTTGACCCGCTGCATCGAGTTCGATGGTGATGACGCGCTGATCGACGCCGAGGAATTGCGTTATCGTCAGGGTGGCGCCGACCCGATCGAGATTGATGGCATTGCCGAACTCGTCAGTGATTTGGACGAGACGATGGCTGCTGTCATAGAGACCCGTGCGGCCGTCAGGGAGATACAGCCGGCGGTCCACACGGTCGTACACCCAGAAATCTGCGGTGACCACCCACCGCATCGACGATTGCTGTAGGAAGTCCGGCGCATCGGCAAAATACGTCTTCTTCTTCGCACCGCTGACGTTTAACAACACAGGTGCGTGAGTCACACTGGTGGCAATGGTGTCCGGAACTGCCGCGGTCGGGTACTCACGCTCCAGAACGCTCATCGGAACGCCGGCAATGCCGAACGACCAGGCGCCATCGTTGTACGTCCGGTGCAAACGCAGCGAGCGGCCCGCGTTTCCTGGCAACTCCAGATCGGTGAATGTGAGGATGATGTTGCCGTTGAGCGTGTCAAAGTGCTCGAAGGGCGTCGGGGAGAAGTAATCCCGGTCTGGCTGGAAACCAGTGTCGTTGATCGTCGACGTCTGAGCCTGCGCGGCCGAGGCGAACAACATCAACCAGACCGGCAGCGCGGCACACAGGAACGCGATGGGACGCACGACGTCACTTCGCTGATGCGGTAGGTTCATGAACTCCTCGCGCTTCGCTTAGAACGGTTGATCGTTGAACGACATGTCGTTCACGGCAGTCATCAAACGCAGACACACGTCTCTCGAGACAGAGCAATCCTCTGTTCTCCTCAAGTGGACACGTCGGTATGTCGGCGGGAAAACGTGAACTAGTTTTTCGCGCGGCATCCTGCAAGGCGCAAAAACGAAAGTCAAGATCGAAATCCACTTTCACGCGAAGCTTCTGTGCAACGTTGCCGTTGTGTCGTCTCGTGTCGCATCGCGTCATATGGATCGCGTCGATCACTGACGGCTGTTCACCGAACGAACGGTCCGCCAGACAAGGTGAGAGCGAGTTGTCGATCGCGGAGCGACACGATCGCGATGATCGTGCGCGTTGCTGGATGATGCCACGCTGATCGCGGCGGTGAAGCAACTGACACGAAGCGACACGATGGAACTGTGGCGACCGTTTGCACAGAGTGTTAACGCGCGTCGCGATTCCGTCTTGACTTCGTCCACGCGTGCTCGCACGATGCGCGCTCCCGAACAACCATGATCAGGAAAATATTTGCGACCCGCCTGTTCGTGATCGTCGTGAGTGCACTGTTCCTTGCGACGGGATGCCGGAGCATGCCAGTGTTCGCTCCGGTCGCGTCGACGATTTCTGTTTTCTCTCCAGCCGTCACGTTGCGTCCGGGCGAGATCTCCGAGATCACCGCCATGGTCGTGGAGGAAGCCGGAACGCCGGTCAGCGACGGAACACTCGTCAGGTTCGGCGCCACGCTCGGCCGGCTCGAACCGGCGGAGGCGACGACGCGTGCCGGCGTTGCCCGTACGACATTCACGGCGGGAGACACGCTCGGAACGGCACGGATAGTGGCGACATCGGGTGCCGCCGTCTCTGGCGAAGGAATAGGTAATACGCTCGAAATCGTCATCAAAATTACGCCCACCGCAACGGTTGGGCTTGCCGTGACCCCGGCCACTCCGAGCGTCGGGCAACCGGTCACGCTGACAGTGACTCCAACGATCGCCACTGATGGAGCGCCGCCAGTGATCGACGTCTCATGGGGCGATGGCACATCGACCAGCCTGGGAATCGTGTCCGGGCCGCGGACAGCCACGCACGTCTATGGCGCGACCGGGACCT
>JBOGIQ010000213.1:0-10166 GCA_050742535.1 Vicinamibacterales bacterium
GACGCGGTTCTTGCGGGCGCGCCTGTAACGGCGCCCGCCTTCGGGCTCCGCCGCTACGGCGGGTCAGAGGTAGGCCAACAGTCCGGCGAGGGCGTCGTAGAGAACCTCGGCAAGGCGCTTCACGAGCGGTGACACCTCGCCGCTTTCGATGGCGCTGGCGATGGTCACCGGGTCCGTCACCACGAGCCAGATGGTTGCACCGGCCACGACCGACGACGCGATCCCGATGACCACACCAAGACTGGTGACTCGGTCGAGCCCGCGATCGGGATCGACGTCGGGTGCGCGATCTGCCACGTCCATAAAAGCCTTACGAGAGAATCAGCCTAGCACGCCCGCCCAGTCTCCCGGCGGCCTGTTTCACACCTCAGGTGGCATCAGGACCGGGTCGCCGAACAGCCGGCTCAGCGAGCCAATAACAGCCGGGTGATCGCCAACCACGAGGGTCGTCAGCCTCGACGGATCCAGATGAGCAGCCGCCACTCTGGTTACGTCGTCGCCGGTAACGGCGTTCACGTTCGGCACGAACTCTTGAAAATACGTGTCGGGCAGGCCATAGAGTGCAAGCTGAGCGACCCCCCTGGCCACCTGGCCTGCAGTCTCGAAATTGCGCGGGTACCCCCTCGTCAGCGACGCCTTTGCCAGGACCAGCTCTGTGGAAATCACGGGCCGGGATCCGCGAAGTCCCTCCAGCTCCGCGTGAGCGTCCTGGATCGCCTCCGCTGTGGCCGCCGTGTGCACGCTGGCAGATAGCGAGAATGGCGCCCGGCCCCGGCGCCAGTCGAAACCCGTGCGCGCGCCGTAAGTAAAACCCTTCTCCTCGCGAAGCTTGAGATTCACCCGGCTCACGAACTGTCCGCCCAATACCGAGTTCATCACGAGGAGCGCCGGATAATCCGGTGTGTTCCGCCGCGCCGACAGATGGCCGATGCGCAGCTCGGACTGAGCCGCGCCTTCCCGTGGCACGAGCGCCAGCCGAACGCCTGCATCCTGCGCCGGTTCTATTTCGCTGGCCCGGCCCCAGGCGACCGGCACGGGACGATCCTCCCAGCCGCCGAATACCCGCTCCGCCAGCGCACGCATCGCCTCATGCGTCATGTCGCCCGCAACGATCAGCGTCGACTGCAGCGGAACGAACCGGCCCAGGTGAAATCGAGCAACGTCGTCCACGGTCAGCGAACGAAGCGCGGAGTCCGTGCCTATGGCCAGATGGCCATAGGGATGCTCGCCGTACACCAGGCGCAGAAACGCCCGCTCCGCGACGGCCGGTGCGACGTCTTTCAGTTGGCGTAAGCGATCGAGCCGCAGCTGGCGAACCCGCTGGAAGTCAGCCTCGCGAAGGCTTGGGCGAATCACCAGATCCGCGAGAAGCGACATGCCGCGTTCAGCGAACCGCACCAGCGTCGTGAGCGAAAACGTCGTGACGTCAGCCCCAACGTCCACGTCGTACTCAGCGCCGAGCCTGGCAATCGCATCGGATACGTCAATGGCGCTGAGCGAGCCTGTGCCTTCGTCGACCATGTCCGCCGTCATCGCCGCCAGCCCTTCCTGCTGACTCGGATCGGCGCCCGATCCCCCTTCGACCTGGACGACGATCGTCACAATGGGGACGGCCCGGTGCTCGACGGTACGCAGGTCGAGTCCATTCGACAGCGTGTGACGAACGATGCTCGGAAAGCGAAAGGCAGGATCGGCTCCTACGCCGGGCGGCCTCGAACGATCGACGGCCATCACGACACCGCGATGCGTTCGGAGCCGGCGAGCGCGAGCGGCTCCCGTCCGAGCGGGACGACGCTGAGAAGGACGCGGGCGTCGAACCGGAGCAGGCGCGCCGCCGCCGCCCGCACCCGCGCCTCAGTCGCCTCACGATAGCGGGCCACGTCACGTGAAAAGTACGCCGGATCGCCGCAGTAGGTGTTGTAGGCGTTCAACTGGTCGGACTTCCCGCCAAACCCGCCGACGGTCTGGAGCCGGTAGAGAAAGTGCGCCTCGATTTGCGCCGCCGCGCGCTCCATCTCGGCCGGCGATGGACCTTTGTCGATCACGATTTGCAGCTCGGCGTCGATCGCGGACGTAATGTCGGTCAGCGATTGTCCCGGCGCGGCCGTGGCGGCTATCAGGAAGTAGCTTCCCAGCTCGCGCGACCCCTGAAAGGCGGACACGTCAACGGCGATGCGCCGCTCGTAGACGAGCGTTCGATACAACCGGGAGGTCTTCCCATTGGCCAGCAGATCGGCCAGCAGATCCATCTCGGCGTCGCCGTCAGCAAACATTGCCGGTGAATGCCACGCCATGTACACGCGCGGCAGCTCGATGCGATCCTCGAGCAGCAGCCGATGTTCCCGCGTCAGCGACCCGCTGGCGGTCACACGTTCGGGTTTCGGCCCAGGCGCCAGCTCGCCGAAGTACTGCTCGGCCAGATCGAACGCTCGGGCCGTCTCGATATCGCCGGCCAGAGCCAGCGACGCATTTGCCGGATGGTAGTACGTCCTGAAGAACGCCTGGACGTCGTCGAGGCGCATCGCCCGGAGATCCTCCGACGCGCCGATCGTCATCCAGTGATACGGATGTTCCGGCGCATAGAGCGTGGCGGTGATCGCCATCATCGCCATGCCGTACGGGCGGTTCTCGTAATTCTGACGGCGCTCGTTGAGGACAACATCGCGCTGCGTTTCGAATCGTTCCGGCGTCACCGCCGGCAGCAAGTACCCCATCCGATCCGATTCCATCCAGAGCGCCAGATCGACGGCGCTCGTCGGCACGACCTCCCAGTAATTCGTGCGGTCCGTATTCGTCGATCCGTTCAGCAGCGCACCCGCCTGCTGGAGCGGCGGAAAGTAGCCTGCCGGATGATGCTCCGACCCCTCGAACATCAGATGCTCGAAGAGATGCGCGAATCCCGTGCGCCCGGGCCGTTCGTTCTTGGAACCGACGTGATACCAGATGTTCACCGCCACGACAGGCACCTGACGCGATTCGTGGACGATGACGTCGAGCCCGTTGGCGAGCGTGCGCTTGGTAAATGGCAAGCCGATGGAGGTCACTGACGTGATCGTAGCGGCGAACTAACGCACCGGAATCAGCGGAATCTTCCCGCGGTTTGCTTCCGCCGTACGGTGGGCGGCAATCGACACCTGCGCCGCGGCGCGTTCAGCCAGCGTCAGGAACGCCTTCGCGGCGGCCGATGCCGGCTCGGCCACCACCAGCGGCACGCCAGCATCGCTGCCCTCGCGGATCGGCTGGTAGATCGGCAGGCGTCCGAGAAACGGCACCTGCAGCTCCGCTGCCAGCGCTTCGCCGCCACCGTGGCCGAAGATGTCCGCTTCGTGATGGCAGTTCGTGCACTGGTAATAACTCATGTTCTCCACGATCCCGATCGGCGGGATATTCAGCTTCTGATACATCCGGACTGCGCGGCGGCTGTCCGACAACGACACCTGCTGCGGCGTTGTCACTACGATCGAGCCGACCACCGGCACCGTCTGGCTCATGCTCAGCGCCACGTCACCGGTGCCCGGCGGCATGTCGACAATCAGGTAGTCGAGGTCCTTCCACGCCACTTCGCGAAAGAACTGCTGGATCGCGCCGTGGAGCATCGGTCCTCTCCAGATGATCGGCGCGTCATCCTGCGTGAGGAATCCGATCGACACGACCTGCAGGCCGTATTTCTCAGCCGGCACGATCTGTTTCCCGTCCGTCGTCAGCTGTGTATTCAGGCCGAGCATCAACGGAATGTTCGGACCATAGATGTCGCCGTCGAGGACGCCGACGCGGCTGCCGCACTTCGCGAGGGCGAGCGCGAGGTTCACCGCGACGGTGGTCTTGCCCACTCCGCCTTTCCCGGCGCCAACGGCAATCACGTTCTTGACGCCCGGCAGCGGCGGACGGCCGGTCTCGGGAGCCAGCGCCGAGCGCACGTTCGCCGTCAGCCGCACGTCCACCTGGCTGACGCCGGAAACCGCGCGCACGGCGTTTGTCGCCTGCTCGCGAAGCTGTTCCTTGACCGGGCATGCCGGCGTCGTCAGTTCGATCGTGAAGGCGACTCGGCCGCTATCGATGGAGAGATCTTTCACGAAGCCGAGCGTCACGATGTCCCGGCGGATGTCGGGGTCGACGACGGCGCGGAGCGCATTCAGCACCGCGTCGCGGTCGGGTTGGGGTGCCATGAACCGATCTTATCGTGCCGGCTCGAACAATCGGCGGCCGTCGTCGCGCAGGAGCACCCACAGCGCGTAGGCGCCGAACGCGGTGCCGAAGGGAAGAACGAGAAGGTTGACGATGGCAAGGCCGAGGGAGAGGAAGCGTCCGAGGGCCCGGCGCCGCTTCAACAGCACGGCGGCCCAGATGTGCGCGCCGCCCCAGACGAGCGCAAAGACGCCGATCAGGACGAACACAGCGGCCGTCAGGCTGGCGGCGAGGTCCACGCGGTTGGCGACGGGGGCGAGCAGCTCCGCCAATGCGCCCGCGGCCAGCAGCAGCATCGACACGCCGACGAGCATGGCCAGCGCGCCCCACAGGCTGGCAAGGGTACCGAGCAGATTGACATGCCGCTCCACGGCGTTAGTGTAGCTTCCGCAGGCCGATCGTAGTGTCCGGCTTCAGCCGGACAAGAGGGTCCGCCTGAAGGCGGACACTACAGAAGCAGGGAAAAGGTCCGCCTGAAGGCGGACACTACGGGAGCTGGAAATCAGCGGGCGGCTGCGACGGCGACGGACAGCTCGACGCGCGTGGATCGGTTGGGCCGCTGCGTCACGCTGAAGCAGAACCGCGCGCCGTCACGAACGCCGGCGGGGACCGTCACCTGGACGGGATGTCGAATAACCTCGAACCCGCAGCCGCGGCATCTCGCGCAGGTTTCAGTCCACGATTCGCCGCGCCCACCGCACTCGCCGCACGTGCACTGGACAGGCACGCTCAACGGGATGGTGATGCCGTGCGCGGCTTCACTGTCGGTCAGCTCGACGGAGGCACGCAGCGTGTCGGGACGCTCGTCGGCCAGGAACGAGCGCCTGATGCGCTCGACCGCCGGCGCCACCGACGGGAAATCGATGATGACTTCGTCGGCGAAGCAGTTGACGTCCTGACGTGAATCGTCACGCGTCATCACGGCTACCGGTTCGCCGCTGTGGCCCGAGCCCTGAGGCCTGTGGCCTCGATGTGTGTGCCCCCGCATCGGACTGGGGGTACGATAGGGATCGCTCGAGGAGATGTCAATGGCCGGAAGGGAGTGTCCGATGTGCGGCGAGATCATGCGACTGCGCGAATCGCAGATCACCGATCGCATTCCAGGCACGACGCAGACACGTACGACCGTGCAGCGCGAATGGGTTTGTCCTGAATGCGACTACTTCGAGGAGGTCGAGGATTGAATTAGCGGGCGCCCAGCGTCAGCCGTAGTTCCTTCTGGATCGTCTCGTCCATCTCGTCGAAATTCAGCGCCGTCTCGCACTCGTCACAAAGCACTTCGAGCACCTGCGGGCGTTCTTCTTCCGACACTTCGACCCGGGAATCCTCCAGATGCACGACGTGCATCTGCAAGGTCTTCACGAGAAAATTCTGATCGTTCCCACAACTGGGACAGGTCAACGCCACTCGGGTCTCCTCTTTGGTCGTCAATAAAACCCCCAACGCTGATTGTATGGGATGGGATGCGGCGGGGCAATGCGCAATTCGGCCCAAAAATGGGCCAGCTGGGCTTATTTGTCGCGCCGGCGCTCGGACCCTTGCCGCGGCGGCCGTCAGACGAGCGGTTCGCCGGTGTCTGCAACCAGCGCTTCCGGAACGCCGAGGCGCGTCACGTGACCCGTCCGGTGACGGGTAAACACGCAGTGGGGTCCCTTCGCCTCGACGAACTCGACCTCGACGACGGACGGGCGCGCCTGATACACGCCGGCCACACAGCCGCACGGCATCGTTTCCAGGGCGAGCAACGTCATGGCTGCGGCGCGGTGGCGTGCGGGCGTGGGAGCGATGTGCATCTGCTTAGTTAGACTGCGGGAAGCTCCGTCTGGTTCCAAGGTGCGGCTATTGTGATCCACAGCGGATCGCAACGCGAGACATTTCTGCGCCAGGGCGAGCAAACCGTCAGGACTTGACGGCGTCCAGGGCGTACACGACGTCAACGGCAACGAACCTGTCGGCGAAGATCGCCTCCGCAGCGCGCCTGTAGATCAGGGCCTGGCGCACGTGCTCGTCGCGCCGGCGGCCGGTCTTGAATTCCAGAATGCGGATCGAACCATCGCCGAGCCGGATGAGGCAGTCGATCGCACCACGAATAATCTGACCGTCGGCGGCAAAGCTGAATGGCACCTCGTGGAAAACGGCGCCCGCTTCGTACTGCATCTTCAGCTCGGAACGCTCGCGAAGCGCGCGAAAGCGCACAACGACATCGCCGACGATCTCCGGATCGAACAGCCCGTCAGTATGCTCTCGCCGCAGGAATTCAGTGGCCGCAGCGGCGAGCATTTCGTCTTCGACCTCGAGCGTCACGCCGAATCGCTGCAGCAGGCGATGGACGAGAAGCCCGATGAGCACATCCGCCTTCGCAGCTTCCACCTGCGCGCTTCGCGCTACGGCGGACAAGTCGCTGCGACGGCGCGACAGGAAGGGTGCGCTTGCGGACTCGGTGATCAGAAGCGGTTCCGCCGCGACAACGGCTGCCACGCTGGTGCGAACGGGGGTGGACTCCGCGACAGGTTCGAAATCCGATTCGGGCGTCGCCAACCGCGAATGCCTGTGACAGTCGCCAATCGCGGCCAGAGCAGGCTTCACGACCCGAAACCGGTGGACCTTGCCGGCCGTTCCACTCCAATCGACATGATCGGCGCCGCCGTAGCCGGCGACGAATACGTCAAGAAGCGACGCGGGCCAGACGTCGGCCAGACTTCCCCTGCCCGGCTGAACCCGTCCATCCTTCAGCGCGGTGCTCAGGTACAGGCGATCCCGGGCGCGGGTCAGCGCCACGTATAGAAGACGCTTGGTTTCCTCGCGCTCACGCGCGCCATCATCTTCGTCTGCCTCCGAGCGATAGTCGCCCACGGCAACCGAAATCGCTTCGCCGGCCGGATTTCCGGCGATGCGGATGGCGTCCCGTCGGTTGCCGGTGCCGCGGGCGGCGTTGACCACGAACACCACGGGGAATTCGAGGCCTTTGGCGGCGTGAACCGTCATCAGGCTCACCGCGTCGAGCGCGTCGATCACCGCGTTGGACTCATCGCCGACGGCCAGACGATCGAGATGGTCGGCGATCCGTCCCATCGTCGCGTAGCCGCGGTTCTGGATTCGCCGAATGATGGCGCGAATCTTCTTGAGGTTTTCGCGCGCGTATACGAGCCGCACGCCACGGAGCCGGATGGAATAGGCCGACTCCTCGAGAATCAGATCGAGCAGTTCGGCTGGCGGGATCCGATCGACGAGGCCGCACCACCGCTGCAGGCTCCGGCAGGAGACGTCCATCGCCGCCCGATCGTCCTCTTCGAGAACCATCGCCGCCTCCGGCGGGTCCTGTTGCAGCGCACTGGCGAGGCCCGGCGCCAGACGGCGCAACCCTTCATCGGAGACGCCGCCAAAGCCGGACCGCAGAATGGCCGCGGCACGGAGATCGGATGTCGGCTCGGCCAGGTATCGCAGGAGCGCCAGGACATCCTTGATTTCGTCCGCGTCGAAGAAGCCCAGGCCCTTGTAGACGTACGCGGGGACGCCCCGGCGCTCGAGGGCCTGCTCGAATTCACGATGGGTCTCGCGGGTTCGGAAGAGAATGGCGATATCGCCAGGCCGTGCCGACCGCCTCAGTCCGGTTTCACGATCTCTGACGGTCGCCCGGCCGACGAGGCTGGCGATCTCATCCGCGACAGCTTCTGCGCATGCGTCAGGGGTATCGCCGGGCACAATTCCCAGCGCGTGATCGCTGCCGTCCAAGCCGTCATCCAACCCGGCTGCCAGCGGAAACCGGTCTCCTTCCTCGTAGCGAAACGCGTCCGCGCGGGACGGAGCGGTGTCGAGCATCCCGCAGACATCGTTGACAAAAGCCAGCAGGGCGGGGACGGCGCGGAAACTCCGGGAAATCGTTCGACGGACGTCGCCATCCGGTCGTAGCTGTTCCAGGTGGCGGCCCGCCTCCCGCAGCACTGATACGTCCGCGTCGCGAAACGCGTAGATCGACTGCTTCCGGTCGCCGACGATGAAGACGGAGGGCTGCAGCGGACCCGCGTGAGCCAGGCCGGCCCCTTCGCCCCACGAAGCAATGAGCAGCTCCACCAGTTCCCACTGCGCGCGGCTGGTGTCCTGGAACTCGTCTACCAGCACGTGGTGATACCGTGCTTCGAGCCGATACCGGCTCTGGGCAAATTCTTCCATCTGCCGCAACAGTTGGAGCGCCTTGAGAAGGACATCGTGAAAGTCCAGCACCGCGTGCGCGTCCAGCGTGCGGCGATACTCGGACTCCGCGATCGCAAACATGCGCCGCACGCCGCGCGACACCAGGACGTTCAGATCGCGGCGGAAAGCTTGCCAGAGCCGCAGCAGCTCGCCGCCATATTCAACAACCAAATCACGGTGAACCTCCCAGATCCGGGCGGAGGGGAACCGCGCGCGCGGCACCGTGAGCCGGCTCCGCGGCTTGCCGTCCTGCGTCAGGAAATACTCGCGAGAGGCAGCGAAGGCGGCATGGACCGCGGCCGGATCCGCCGGTACACCGGAGGCGACACTACGGTCGAGATCCTGCAGCCGCCCGGCCAGAAGCACGAACGCGGCCTCGGGCGGTCCGGTCTCCACGAAGCGTTCGAGCCCTCCTGGCATGCCGCGGAACATACCGATGAGCGTGGCGGCCCCCGCGGCCGCGACCGAGCCGACGGTCAGGTCGGAAGAACCTCGCGCCAGGAAACGATCGAGCACTGCCGGAGCCACGGTGCGCCGGTTCAGCAACGCGGCGAGACCCGCGCGCGCCCGCCGCTCGCTCAGCTGCGCGAACACCAGCGCCACGGCCTCGTCCTCACGCGCGACCGCGCGGCAGATGCGCAGCGCACGGTCGAGCGACTCCTCGATCAGCCGCGGCACTTCCATGTCGTCGGCCATCGAGAATCCAGGATCCAAATCCGCCTCGAGCGGGAACTCTCTCAGCAGCGAAAGGCAGAAGGCATCGATGGTACTGATGTTGATGTCGCCGGTGCGGTCGCGCAGTTCGCGCCAGCGAGCGGCAGGGATTTCTGCGCGTTCGGCCGCGGCGCGCAGTGTCGCCAGAATCCGCTCCCGCATCTCCGCCGCTGCCTTCCGTGTGAAGGTAATCGCGAGGATGTTCGCCGGATCGACTCCGGCGCGCAGCAGATTGACGTATCGATCGACGAGGACGCGCGTCTTCCCGGTACCGGCGGACGCCTCGAGCGCAACGTTGTAGCGTGGATCGACGGATCGCTCCCGTGCGGCGCGATCGGGATCCCCGACCCGTGCCGGCGCGGATTCCGCTTCGTCGAACGGCAGCCGATAGCTACTCGACATAATCCTTCCGGCACACGGACGGATACGCGCAATACGTGCACATCATCGGATCGTGCGGACGGGGAGGGAACTCGCCGGTGGTGATCTGATCGACGAGTCCGAAGAGCCGCTCCCTCGCGCTGGCCAGCGTCTCCTGGTCGTTCCGGGTCGCTACGCGAACCACGGACTTTCTGCCGGCAAACGACACGTAGAGCGCCTCTTCGACAGCCCATGGGCTGCCGCCGCGGGCGTCCAGGCGCTCCTGGGCGCAAAGTGCGTATACCGGCACCTGCAGGGCACGCCCGGGTTCCGGAGCAGAGCCGGTCTTGTAATCGATGACCCGCAGGCGATTGCCGTCGAGCAGATCGATGCGGTCGGCGACGCCGCGAAGCGGCACCCGCCTCGGCTCGTCCCCGCCCAGCGAGAACTCGCCGTCCAGTCGATACTCGAGCCAGCGTTCCTGCACCGGATCCGCCCGCGAGGCTTCCATCCCGAGAATGACGTCGACAATGCCGACCGACAGCGGGGACCCGAACAGGCGCGCGCGCTCGAGCGACGCGTCGGCTGGAGGAATCCGGGCGAGCATCGGCTCGGCCACCTCCGCGAACACCGCTCGCGCGGCTTCCAGCCGGCCGGGCGTGATGACGCCTTCTCCGCGCGCGTCCCACGCCTCGAAGAACTTTTGCAGCAGCTCG
>JBOGIQ010000214.1:0-10113 GCA_050742535.1 Vicinamibacterales bacterium
GCGCAGGAGCGCGCGCAGCGTGCCGAAGACGAGAGCACGGACGAAGCGCAGGAGCGCGCGCAGCGCGCGGAAGACGAAAGCACGGACGAAGCGCAGGAGCGCGCCCAGCGCGAAGAAGACGAAGGCAGCGACGTTCAGGAGACTGTCCAACGCGCGGAAGAACAAGGAGACGAGGGCGTTCAAGAGCTGGCGCAACGCCAGGAGGATCAGGGCGGCGAAGACGTCCAGGAGATCGCGCAGAGGCAGGAGAGCGGCGAAGGGGCGGAGGCCGACGAAGCGGAAGAGAACCAGCCCGACGAAAGCGCCACCGACGAGGACAGCCAGGCCAAGGGCTGCGCTCAGGCCGAGGGCGAGTCCGCCGAGGCTGAAGGGGAAGAAAGCGAGACTGCTGGCGAAACCGAAGAGGGCGGGGAGCGCGAGGCGGAAGAGCCCGCCGAAGAAGGCGAGGGTGGCGAGCGCGGGGAGCGTGACGATGTCGGCTGCGGTGGGGAGGGTGGCGAAGGCGGCGCTGAAGAGTCCGCCGCAGCCTCCGGTGACGGTGGCGCGTCCTGCGGATCCGGTGCCCACGAGAGCGCGGAGGGCGCCGGGGAAAGCGTAGCCGCCGGACCCGAGAGTGGTGCGGCGTCACCGCAGGGCGCGGCGCCTCCTGTCGCGACCGGCACCGTCCCCGGTTGCGCCACCGAGGTTGAAGCGGATCGCGAGGAGAGCCGCGAAAGCGAAGGCGGAGAAGCGGCGCCGGCCGAAACGGGCGGCGCACCGGCCTCGGCCTCGGGCGAATGCGCGACCGCGCAGCGGCAGGAGGAAGGGAACCGCGACAGCGACGTGCCGCCGGTACAGGAGCAGGAGGAGGAACGCGGCAAGCCCCGTGCGCGCCGGCGCGGGCTCGATACCGACACGGCATCACGTCTCATTCATGAGCGCGGTGTTGGCGAGCCGCTGGCGCCGACCGTCCGCAAGCGTATCGAGGGATCGCTCGGCGTCGACGTCGGAGGCGTCCGCGTGCACGCCGACGGCAACGCCCAGTCCGCCGCGCGCGCGCTGCACGCCAAGGCGTTCACGCATCGCAACCACATCTTCCTCGCCGCCGGGCAGAGCCCGCACGACGTGAACCTGTTGGCGCACGAGAGCACGCACGTGCTGCAGCAGGATGCGATCGCCCGCCGCAAGGCTGAGCCCGGCGAGGCCGGGGGCCGCGCAAGCAGTGTCGGTGCCGCCGCAACCGCCGGACCCATGCCCGCGACCACTGCGCCGGTACCGTCCGCTGTTGCACCAGCCCCTCTTGACCGTGCGCAGGCGCAGCCAGGTCCGCAGGAGTCGGCGACGTCCGCTCCAATGCCCGGCTCCAGCGAACCCGTCGCGCCTCCTCCTGGTGCGGCGGCCGGTCCGGCCCCTCCGCCCAGCGCGGCGCCGTCGTCGCGTCCGACGCCGCAAGCAGCCGCGGCAGTCGCGGCGGGCGCGAAAGCGGGACAGCCCGTGCCGAAGGGTGTTGCGCGACCTGCATCGGCGCGCCGGGCACCGGCGGGATCGATGCGCGCGCCCATGGCGGGTGAGAGCGCCCCGTCAGGGCCAGCGCCGATCCAGTTTGCAACTGGCGGCGAATCGTTCAGCGGAGCGCCTTCCGCGAGCCTGGCGGCGCTGGCGGCGATGTCGCCGGTCCGCGCGCCGTTTGCCTATCACGCCTTCAGCACGGGCGTGCAGGGCGCGCTCGATCAGCGGCGCCACACCGAGGAGCGCGATCGGCCGCGCGCGTGGGTGCGCCCGCGGTCGCCGCACCTGCCAACGGGGGCGCCCGGTGCGGCCGCTACGCGAGGCGGTCGCGGAGCCGCGCAGGCGGAAGTCCCCGCACTCGACGCGAAAGGGCCTCCGGCGACGGTTCCCGTCGCCCCCGCGACCACGGGCGGCGCACCGGTGGTCGAGACCGATGCGTACGACCGCGGCATCGACGAGATCAGGGAGGACGAGCCGACTGCGGAAGAACGCGTCCGCGAAATGCTCGACAACTTCTTCGCGCAGGTGCCGACCTCGGACAACCACGTCAACACCGATCCGGGTCCCGCGCCCCCGGTGACTCTGCCGGGGCGGTCCAATCCGGCGCAAGTTGACGACATTCAGGCAGATGCGAGTGCCGACGTCGCGCATGGTCTCGAGGAAGCTGACGAAGAGCGCGACGACGACTTTGGCGAGTACGACATCGAGCCGGACGCGGAAGACGAGGAGAAGGAGATTCCCGTTCCCGCGTCGATACACCACATGGGATCGGGCTGCGATCCCGAAAGTGGCGCCGAGCAGCTGAACTTCGATCCGAAGCACGAAGCGGAGCTCGCGGCGCGGGTCCGAGGCGAGATCGGTTCGCGCTACGACGCCGAGCAGGCGCGCCTGGCGGCCGCCGAGGACGAGCGCGACGACACGATTGCGGCGGAACGCGGACGGTTCCCTGACCTCGTTGGTGGTGCACACGACGAGGCGTACGGCCGGCAGGACTCCGCGGCACGTGCGGCTCGTACGGACGTGGCCACGCTGCGCGACGGCTGGGGCACGGAGAACCGCGCCGTCCATGCCGGATTCGACGGCGAGTCGCTTCACACGGCAGGGGAATCGCGCGGCGAGATCACCACGCACGTCGCCGGCCAGCAGAACGCCATCACCGGCAAGTTCGATTCGGCACGGACCGAGGCGACGGAAAAGAAGCGGAAGCTCGACGAGGACGCTCAACGCGAGCAGGAGCGCGCGCGACGCGAGGCCAACTCCGGCGGACGCGTGCGGCGTGCGCTACGGTGGCTGAAGAACAAGGCGCGGGACGCGATTCGCGCCGTCGCCCGGAAATTCAAGCAGTGGTTCAACGAGCTGCGCGCCTGGGTGAAGGAGAAGTTCCAGGAGCTGAAGCGTTGGGCGCAGGAGCAGATCGACAAGGTGCGCGACTGGGTCATCGGCAAGCTCGAGGATCTGCGCACCAAGCTCAAGTCGATGGCGGATCGCTACCTGGGACGCTTCCCCGGCATCCGCGATCGCTTCAAGGCCGCCGTCGATACGACGATCGACGCCGCGCAGGCGGGCGTCAACGCCGCCGCCGACGACTTGAAGAAGAAAGTCGGCGCCTACATCGACGGGCTGGCGGCAGCGGTCGACAAGACGCTGGGCGTGGCCGAGACGGTCATCGTCGGCGGGCTCGAGATCGCCTGCGACCTCGTGGTTCTCGGCTTCAACGTGACGATCGTTCTCGTCGATGGCGATCTCGACGCGGTCATCGAGCTGATCCGCGAGCTGCCGGATCAGCCACCGCTCGGCGGCGCGTTGATGAGCATGGTGAAGGCGGGGCTGCTTGGATTCCTCGAGCGCCTGCGCGACAAGCCGGCCGACGAGAAGAAACGTTATGCCGAGAAGACCCGCTGGCTGTGCGTGTCGCCGATGTACTACGCCGGCGCGCTGTGGGGCGTGCTCAAGGGCATCGTCTGGGACGGCCTGGTGGGCACCATCCGCATCATCTACGACGTCATCACCGAGCTGCCGAAGGCGATCAGCGAGCTGTTCGATTTCTTCCGGCGGCTGGTGACCGACACGGAGGCGATCGGCGAGATCGTCGCAGCGGTGGACAAGACGCGCGAGGAAGTGCAGGCATTTCTCGCGCGGCCGGACGCCGCCGATCAGGTGATTGCGTTCCTGAAGCGCTCGCCTCAGGCGCTCCTGGCGATGATCGACGAGGCCGTGCGCCAGGGGCGTGAATGGGCGTACCGCGCCGGCGCCGGGCAGGCGGACAAGCTGTTCGCCTGGATCCTGAACAGCACCCATTTCGAGATCGGCGAGTCGGTCGGGCGCTTCATCGGCCGGATCGTCTTCGAGGCGTTGCTGCTCGTGTTCACGGCAGGCGCGGGAACGGCAATCAAGGCCGGCGGCAAGGTGGTGCAGTTGATCGTCAAAGGGCTGCGCATGCTGACGAGCGGCCTCCGCAAGGGCGGCGGTCTCATCATGAAGGCGCTGTCGGCGCTGCGCACCGTGGCGATGGCCGGCCTGCGGATGGCGCAGAAGCTCGGCGGGGCGTTGAAGCGGATCTTCGCCACGGTCGGCGAGATCGTCGAGAAGGTCTTCGCCTGGTTCAAGAGGCAGTTCGGCCGGCTCCGTCCCCGCAAGAAGGGCGGCACGCGCCGCCGCCGCAACCCGCGGGTGGAAGCTCAGTGGGCGGCGTTCAGGCGCGCGGTCGCCGCTCTTGCGTTACGTCACCGCATCAGCGGAATCGCGAAGACGCAGCTCAAACGCGAGTTCGGGACGCTGGTCCAGCGGTTCCGCGCCGCTGTCAAACGTCCGACCCGTATCGGCTCAAAGCACGGCTTCTGGATTCTGTGGGCGCGAAAGAAGGGTGCCGTGCTCCCGCGGCGGGTCGGCCGGGTGGTGCAGGATCGCGATACGCGGTGGCGCAAGGGCGTGCAGGCCGTGCGCCTGCGCATGCGGCGCGTCCGCTCCGACGAACGCACGCTGCCCAGGCTCAACGAGATCCTGCTGAAGCTTCGGCACGATTGGCGCTTCTCGCAGCTCGAGGCACAGGAAGACAGCCAGGAACTCGACTTCGACATCATGGCGGCGATGAGCCCGAAGAGAAAGATCGCCGAAGTGCCCGACAACTTCGCGAGCGAAAAAAAGCCGCTGCCGCTCAAGTATCCGAAGCGCGTCAGCAGCGGATACCCGACGCTGTACTTCGGGCCGAAGGTCTCCCGCGGAGTGGTGATCCCCCAGACGGTGCTGAAGTCGGCGCGATCGAGCACCAAGAAGAAACAGAATCTCGCGCGCAAATTGACCAAGCGACAGCGGAAGAAGTGGAAGGCCGCCAGTCAGGTGATCGGGACTTATCAACCACACGGCGCGCAGGATCTGCCGCTCGGCGGCAAGCTGATCGGCATCGATCCGCTGTGGCAGATTCGGCGCGGCAAGAAGCTGAAGCTCAGGCCGGGAGACGGAACACCCGGCGGCGGCAAAATCAATGCGCCGCTGAAAACGTACGGGTTCAGCCCGATGCGCGAAAAAATGGACGGCGATCACGTCGTCGAGATTCAGCTGGGTGGCAAGGACAAGCTCCCGAACCTCTGGCCGCTTGACTCCGACGAGAACCAGCTCGCTGGCTCCACGCTCGCCTCGATGACGTTCAGCAAGCCGAGGGGCGGCACGATCAAGATGTCGCGGCTGAAGCAGCTGGCGCGCCGCGGCCGCGCGATCTGGTTCAAGATCACGAGCACGAAGTGAAGACGGCATGATCACCGCGCTTGCCGATCCTGCCGTCAACGCCGCGCGCGCGCTGCCACGCGACTTCCGCGAGTGGCGCGATCGGCATCGCGGCGAGACGATTGTCGTCTGCGGGTGCGGCCGCTCGCTGCGCGAGCTGCCGGAGCCTGCCCGCTGGACGACGATCGGCGTCAACGACGTCGGCCGGCTGTTCGATCCGACCTACCTCGTCGTCCTCAATCCGCCACACCAATTCACCGGGGATCGCTTCCGCTACGTCGTCGAGAGCCGCGCGCAGGCGTTGTTCACGCAGCTGGATCTGCGCCCTGCGGGCGTCGCGCATCCCAACGTCGTGCGCTTCCGGCTCGGGCGGCGCAGCGGCACCGATCTCTCGGCTTCGGAGGGGCTGCCCTACACGCGGAACTCGCCGTATGTGGCCGTCTGCCTCGCGGCCTTCATGGGCGCCAGGCGCATCGGACTGATCGGCGTCGACTTCACCGATCACCACTTTTTCGGCGCCACCGGCACGCACGCCTTGACGCGCGAGCTGGCGGCGATCGATCGCGAGTACGGCGCGCTTGCGGCTGCGCTCGCGCGCGAGGGCATCGAACTGGTGAACCTGTCGAGCGCGAGCCGGCTGACGTCGCTGCGGAAGGTTGCGCCGGCGTCGTTCTCTTCAGATGCCATCTCGCTTCCCGACGCACCTGCGCCGGATCAGCGGCCGCTCTCGATCGTGTCGTACGCGACGACGCCCGTCGCAGGGGTTCCGCCGATCCTCGCCCGATGTATCAGCGCGCGCACGCCGCATCAGGCGCGTTGCGTGTGGGCAACCGAGAGTTACGGCAACGGCGTAGCGTTCACCGGAGATCTCGAATGGAGCCGCGCACCGCGTGAGGCCGAGACGGCGCTTGCCGGCGCTGACGTGGTGATCGTGCACAACGGCAAGGTCGACGAGCGTCATGCGCGGATCCTGGCGACGAAACCCGTTGTCACGATGGCGCACAACTACCTCTGGAACGTGGATACCCGGTTCGTCAAGGCCGGCTTCCCGGGCGTCGTCGTCGGCCAATACCAGGCCACGCTGCAGGAGTTCGCTGGCTGGTCGGCTGTGCCTAACCCGCTTCCGTTGTGGGAAGACGCGTTCACGCCAGGCCCGAAAGCGCCCGAGGTGACCATCTGCTACACCCCGTCCGGCCGGCACGAACGCTACCCGGAAGGCCACCGGCTCTACTGGCACGGCAAGGGGTACGAGACGACGATGCGCGTGCTCGATCGGATGGCGGCGCGATACGGCGTGCGTCTGGACGTGATCAGGCAGGGACAGATCTCGCACACCGATGTGCTCGCGATGAAACGCCGCGCGCACATCGTCATCGACGAGTGCGTGACGGGGAGCTATCACCGCAACACGCTGGAGGGACTGGCCGCCGGCTGCGTCGTGGTGAACGGCCTCGGGCTGCTGCCTGGCGTCGACGATGTCTTCAGGCGCTGTGCGCTCGATGCCGATCGGCTGCCGTGTGTCGGCACCCGGCTCGAGAATCTGGAGGCGACGCTCGCGCAGTTGATCGAGCGCGGCGCGGCGGCGCTCGAGGCGGACGGCCGCGCCAATCGGGAATGGATGGAGCACCAGTGGGATTTCACCGCGCAGTGGCAGCGGTTCTGGTGGCCGGCTGTGGTCGAGGCGCTGGCTCGCGCGCAGCCGCAAACTCAACCCAAAGAGACACCCCCGGCGCGCCGGGCACTGCGGAAGGAACCGATCATGCGAGCGGCACGGCAACGTCACCGCGTTCTGAATCCACGGCACACCACGAGTGTCGTCGTGCCACACGGGGGGGCGGAACGCCTGCGCCACCTTGCCACCACGCTCGCCACGTTGCGCCAGCGCGACGCGGTGAACGAGGTCATCGTGTCGGAAATGGGCGATGCCCCGATGGCGAGGGATCTGGCTCGCCGATGGGCGGACAAGTACGTGTTCACCAGGAGCAGCGACGCGTTCGATCGCGCCAGGATGCTCAACGTCGGCAGCGGCGTCGCCGAGTGCGATCTCGTGCTCTGGCACGACAACGATCTGCTGATGCCCGGCGACTTCATCGGCCGCGCGGCGCGCGAGCTGCACGACCGGCGCCTCGATTACCTGATCCCGTACACGAGCGTGCGATATCTGTCCGAGGCCGCGTCGCTGGAGGTGATGCATGGGACGCGCCCGCCGTGGGAGTGCCAGCACGTCTCCGAGCTCTTCTCGAGCCGTCGGGTGCCGGCGTGCTCGGGCGGCGCGGGCCTCGTTCGTCGAGATTTCCTGTTGCGGTTTGGCGGATTCGTCGAGGGATTCCGCGGCTGGGGCGGCGAAGACAACGCGTGGAACCGAAAAGTGGCACTGCTCGGACGGACCGCGGCGACGGCCCGGCTCGACCAGCACGCCTATCATCTGTTCCATCCCTCGTCTGCCGGTTATCCCAATCACGCCGCCCACGCCAGCAACCCGCACTACGCCCACAACGTGTGGCTGCTGCGGCGGGTGTCGTCGATTCGCGACGCGCGCGAGTTTCTTCGTCAATTCCCTCCCCCCGTGCATCGCCCACGGCCGTGGGACGAGCAGCGGCGCATCGTGCTGCTGGCAGGCACGGGACGCGATCACGAACGTGCCGCGGCGATTGCGCAGGCGCTGCGCGGCACCTACGGGGCCAGCGTCGATGAGGCGCCCCTCATCGCCGGCAATGGCTGGCACGACCGGGCCGCGTCGGCCGACGCGCTCGTCGTCATCGGCGACGCCGCCAGCGACGACCGCTCTCGCGATCTCGAGAGCCAGGTCGGCCGTCCGCTGCCCGTGCTACGGCTGCCCTCGGTGCCGGAGAATCCGGTGGCCGCCGCGACGGCGCTCGTGGGCCCGCTGTCGCTGTTGCTGGGCGCCGGTGCGCTTGCCGCGCCCGCGCCGCTCAGCCTGACAGGGGCCGGAGATGAGGGGCTGGCAGCTCATGTCGAGCGTCCGGCGGATCAGCCGGCACCTGCGAGCGAGCCGGTCCAGCAGCCGCTGCCGGTGTGGACGTACTGGGAGGGACCGTGCCCGCAGTGGATCGAACAATGCCGCGCCACCATCACCGCGAACGGTGGCGAGGTGCGGCACCTCACCCCGGAGAGCTTCGACGCGCTGCGCGACATCGATCGCGACATCGACCTGTCGACGCTCGGACCGGCGCATCGCGCCGACTTCATCAGGGCCTACGTGCTGGCGCGGTTCGGCGGGCTCTGGATCGACTCGGACTGCATTGTCATGCAGCCGCTCGCGGGCCTGCTCGATCTCGTACGCGAGCACGAGTTCGTCGCCCACCGGGAACGATCAGGCTACGTGTCGAACGGGTTTATCGGGGCGCGGCCGGGCAGCGGTATCGCCCGCGCCTTCTACGAGACACTGTGCCGGATTCTGCGCTCCCGCCGGCCGCTCGGCTGGATTTCCCTCGGCGGCGAGCCGCTCACCCAGCTGCTGAATAGCAGAGTGGGCGAATGGCACGAGCTGAGGTGCGAGCAGGTGCAGCCGATCTGCTGGAGCACTCCCGAGGCGTTCGCCACTCGCGGGCCCGAGTCAAGCCACGACAGTCGTCTCGATCGCAGTGCGTTCTGCTACATGATGTCCAACACCGAAGTGACGAAGCGGTTCGGCGCCGGACATGGTGTTCTGACCCAGGCTGACACGTTTTTCACCTATCTGGTGAACAGCGCCCTCGGGACGCGTCACGAGCCCTCTGATGAAGAGGTGTTCACGGGATTTGTCGCCGCCTACCGTCGTTACGGCGACGAGTCGCTGTCCGGGCCGGGTTCGTCACTCGAGCAGACTGCGGTGCTTCGGGAACGGCTGCCGTTGCTGCTCGAGCAGATGGGTATCAGGTCGCTGCTGGACGCGCCGTGCGGCGACGTCAACTGGATGCGCCGCGTTCGCCTCGGCCTCGACCAGTATGTCGGCGTGGACATGCTCGGCGAGCTGATCGAACACAATCAGCGTGAGCATGCGACTGCCACGCGGACGTTCCGCCGCGCGGATTTGCGCATCGACCCCTTGCCGCCGATGGACGTAATTCTGTGCCGCGACTGCCTGGTACATCTGTCGTTCGCGCATGCGATTGCCGTGCTGCGTAACTTCAAACGAAGCGGCGCACAGTACTTGCTGACGACGACCTTCCCGAGCCGCGGTGGCAATGCTGATACGTCGCGGTGCGAGTGGAGGCCGCTCAACCTGGAACTGCCGCCCTTCAACTTCCCGCCGCCTCTGTGCGCGATCAACGAACAGTGCACCGAGGCGGGTGGCGCATTCCGGGACAAGGCCATGGGATTGTGGAGACTTGCCGATTTGCCCCTGTGACGCGCTACCGGCCACGATCACTTCGTTCTCGACGAGCAAAAGATCTCCGTGTCTCAGCGTCGCCGCGGTTCGTAATCCGAAAGCTCGTTGTATCGCGTCAACGTGGCTGCCTTGACGGCCTCGGGCACGAGCGGGAACGTCGAGAGAACATGTTCAAGATCCTGCGAGCCCAGTCCATAGAGGCGTGCCACAACGGCCTGCAGCTCGGCATACGCCTCCGTCTCCTCCGGCTTGTCGTTCCTGACCAGTTCGCGGACGAGAGTCTGCATACGCAGAAAAGCCGGGTCAGCGTGGTTCATGAACGGAACGTGCAGTCGCGAGACGAGCGACGCCGTCACGTGCGTGTTGACCCGGAACCGCACCAGATAGTTCGCGACGTAGCTGTTCAGCAGACCGCAGAGCACGTACTGGGCGTCGAGAGAGAGCGGCGTTTTCAAACAGAACAGCGTGTGCGTCGTCACCGCGCGTGCCGGGATGATCGCGGCAATCAAGGTGAGACGATTCGTCGCGCTGGCGACGTCGCGGTAGGCAAGGCGTGCGCGGCGCGGGACGCG
>JBOGIQ010000215.1:0-10069 GCA_050742535.1 Vicinamibacterales bacterium
CAATGCGGAAATGGTCGCTCTTGTCGATCATGCAGGTCATGAACTGTGGGAGGTGGAAAAGGCCGGACCCAAGGCAACCATCGACTGGGCAAACGTCGAACATCACGCCATCCAGCTGGCGGCCGCCGGAGCGCTCCTGAGAGCGGCCGGAACTGGTGTCAACGACCGCGACTGGGTGAGCTCACCCGGCTGGACCACGTGGGCACAGGCGATGTCATTTGCGGGGCTGGCCGCCCGCACTGCCGCGCAGGAGCGGAATCGCAAAGCGCTCGTTGCCGCCAACGGCCGGCTCGTTGACGCCTGCGAGGGATGTCACAAGGAATTCAAACCGGATCTCCCGAGTGAGGGCATCACCCATGTTCACACACATTGATCGCGAACCTGAGGTCCTCGTGGTCGGCGCCGGTCCGGTCGGACTCGTCGCGGCCCTGTTCCTGCAGCAGCACGGGGTCCGTGTGGAGATCGTCGACCGGCACCAGCGGACGACTCAGCACAGCTACGCCCTCGCGATCCATCCGCGCACACTCCGGATTCTCGATGAGGCAGGACTCTCCGAAGGCCTCATCCGCGCGGGACGGAAACTGACGAAGGTCGCCTATTACCAAGGAAGGGAGAGGCGCGCCGAAATCGACTATTCGGCCCTCACTTCCAGGCATCCGTATCTCCTCGTCGTTCGCCAAAGCCTGCTGGAAAGGGCCGCGGAGGAAGTCCTCCGCCAGAAGAAACTCAAGGTCCTCTGGGGACACCGGCTCCAGGCCCTCGGCGTGGACAACGGGGACCTCCGGGCGGAGGTCGCGACGCTCGACCAGGTCGCGATGGGCTACCCCGTCGCGCGAAGCGAGTGGGTCGTCGTGCGAAGCGACACGATCCGCCCGGCCTATCTAATCGGCGCCGACGGGTACGACTCGATCGTGCGGCGGCTGTCCGGCATCGAGATGGAGCAGTATGGCGCGGGCCAGCTCTTCTCCGTCTACGAGATCGAGGCGGAGGGAGACCTTCCCACGGAAGTGCGAGTGATTCTCGATGCCGAGCTGACGAGCGTCTACTGGCCCTTGGAGGAGGGGCGATGCCGCTGGGGATTCCAGATCCGCGACGAGTCGGAACACACACCGTCGATGGAGCGGCTCGAGCAGCTGATCGCCGCCAGGGCTCCCTGGTCCATGGCGCGACCGACCCAGATTTACTGGTCAACGTTCGGCCTGTTCGAGCGCCGCCTGGCGCGGAGCTTCGGAAGCGGAGACGTCTGGATCGCCGGGGACGCCGCGCACCAGGCGTCTCCGGTCGGCGTGCACAGCATGAACTCAGGGCTGGCCGAAGCGCGCGAGCTGGCCGCGCGTATCTCGCAGATCCACCGCGCGGCAGGATCGACGTCGCTGCTCCAGGAGTTCGCGACCGAGACGCAGGAGGCCTGGCGATGGCTCCTCGGCGCCGGCCGCGAGGTGCGCGCGCTTCCGGGGGCAGACCCGTGGGTCGAGAAGAATGGAGCGAGGATTCTTGCCTGCGTTCCTGCCTCGGGGGACGACCTCGAAACGCTGCTCGAGCAGATCGGCCTTACAGCGCGCCGTGAGGACGCGAAGCCGGTCTGAGGTCCGCCGGTCACTTGTCCGGATGATGACCCTTGTGATCAGGCTCGACAGTCTCCTTCGGCTGCTCTAGCATCGCGCGGCCTTCGTCGACGTCGTGCTGAACAAGCCACGAGACGGGGGCGACGTTCGCGTACGCTGGCCACACCGTCTCGTTGCTGTGGCAGTCGAAACACGCGCGGCGGGCAAGCTCGCGCGTCGCCGTGCTATCCCATTCCGGCTCGATGGACCGCGGCGGATTCGAGTGATCTCGGCCGTACGGCACCGCCTGGATACCGACAAGTGTGATCGCCAGCGCGATCACCGTTCGCGTGAACCATTTGAGAGGCATATCACCCTCCCACTTTCACGTACATCGCATAACGCCGCCCCGCGAGGGTCCCCGCCTCGTCGGAATCATGACTCCCCTCCTTCAGCGGCTGGCCGGCGGCTTTCGAGCCGGCGCGTGACGTCGCGCATCAGCGTTGGACCCTCCGATTCGACGCGATCCTCGATGACGGCGCGCTTGAACACGCCAAAGAGTCCGCCCAGCAGGTCCACCCGTGTGCGGTTCAGATAGGTGAGGTAACAGGACGGTGCGGCCTCGTCACAAACGACGGCAGTCACGCCCAGCGCACCATCGATGTAGTGGCTCGCATACAACTGCGTGCTGACCGTCATCGCCTGAGGAGCTCGATCGGCATGCAGCAGCTGTACGTAGGTGACTGTCACGATCGTCTTTCCGGATCCGTATCGATCCCGCGACCAGTAATAGAACGACTCGCCGGCAGGACGTGGCGGGCGCCGCGGCGCGATCAGCGAGTTGACGACCTCGGGAAACTCGCGGGTCAGCCACGGCGACCGCGCGGTCATGGCCGAGAAGGCCTCCCCCACCGACATCCGGCCGCCGTGATCGGCATACGGCGGCAGCGCCAGCAGCCCGCTCTGCCGGTGCAGACGCACACGCGCGATCAGAATGCGCCGGAATTCGCGCTGCACCGCATCCCGCCACTCGCTTCCCGCACTGCGCAGCGCCTCCTGAAGGCCGTGGATTTCGGTTGCCGCCAGCTTGAAGTCGCAGCCGCTCACGCGGCACCGTCGCAGGGCATCGATTTCGCCGGGTTCGAGAATCAGCGCATCGAGATCGTCGTCGGCGATCGAGTCGGAAAAGCGGCCGACGGCGAGAACCATCGATCCGCGCTTCAGCTCGTCGATGGCTCGCGTCCACTCGATCAAGGCCTCGGGTCGCGCCTTCAGCCGTGCTGCAGCGAAGAACGCAATGTGGCCGTCATCCGCAGGCAGCACGCGCGCGATCACGCCGCCCGTGTCGAGTCGTGCCCGATCGGCCTGGCTGACCCGGACGGTCGGCTCGAGGAACGCGAAGGGCGGCGCGATGCCGGCTCCAGACGCGACAGCAACCACCGGGAGCAGGCCGAGAGCGGCGATCCACACACGCGGTTTCATGCTTCCCTGACATCGAGAGCGGCAAGTCTGTGGCCATACGGTTGTGCGCAGAAAGTGGCGCGGGTGAAAGCGCTGAGACGGCCCGGGCTGATCGAGGGCGGGAACTTTTCAGCAGGGACGCGAGATGTTTCGCGCCGCAGGCTCTCGAGCGTGTGCCGGCCAGCTGCAGCACGCGCAGCCGCTGAGGCAGGAGGGTTGCAGCCGATGCGGTATTCGCCGATGTAGTGTCCGCCTTCAGGCGGACGGGCCAGGAGGAGCTGATGAAACCGCTACCCCATGATTACGAGATGACGCTGACCGGAGCATCCGCGGGTTATGCGACCGCGTCAGCAGCCGGCCTGGCGGATTTGACCACGGCACCGCCGGCCGAATACGACGGACCGGGGGACGCGTGGAGTCCCGAGCACCTGCTGCTGGCGGCGGTGAGCTCCTGCTTCCTGTTCACCTTCCGGGCCGTTGCGAAGGCGTCGCACGTGGACTTCGTCGAGGTCGAGGCGGTCACGGCCGGCACCGTCGACCGGAGCGGCGGCGTCACGCGGTTCACGGATATCGTCGTTCGTCCGACCGTCACCACGCCGGCCGGAGCAGATGCCGCCGCGGTGCAACGCGCCATCGACAAGGCGGCATCGCGCTGCCTGGTGTCGTCGTCTCTCAATACGCAAGTACGTGTAGAGCCAACCATCCGCCAGTCAGCGGCGGCTGCATAGACAAAGGCCTAACGCCGAAGGCGCCGCGCCTGTGCCTGCTCGATTGCGTACGCCTCGAGGGCCGGGCTCGTCATTCCCAGGGCGCCGGCCTCGGCCGCGGCGCGCTCGGCATCCCACTTGTCCACCACCATTCTCTTGACCATCCAGAGCGCCGCCGCGCGATTCGCGCTCGCGCAGTGGATGAATGCGGGCTGATTGTTCGGGTCAGTGACGGCGGCGATGAACTTGTCGACGAGCATCGGATCCGGCGAGCTGGCGTTGAACGGGAGGTGAATGAATCGCAACCCGGCCGCCTTGGCCGCGGCAGCTGACGCTTCGATCTCCGAACCAGGTTCGGCAGCCAGGCGGAGATTGATGACCGACGCGTATCCCAGCTTCTTGACTTGGACAAGCGCCGCCGGTGCAGTTGCCCCGGCGCACGCCACGGCGTTTCCGATGTATCCGAAATTGACGATGCCCGGGACCGACGCCTTGTTGATGCCGCTCTGGGCAGCCGCAACGACCATCGTGCTGAGAAACAGCACGCCGCACACAAGCGAACTCACTCTCATGATCTGTCTCCTGAACAAGGCGTCTTCGCGCTGTCATCCGGCCTGACGCCTATCGACGGTGTATCCATTCGTCGATCTTCTCCCCCGCCACCAGCACGACCAGCGTCAGCGTCAGGGCGATCAGGCTCGTCCGCCAGATTCCCGCTCCCACGGCGACGCCAACCGCAGCCACCATCCAGATTGCCGCCGCGGTGGTCAGTCCCTGCACGTCCTGCAGGTCCGGTCTGCGCATGATGACACCACCACCGATGAAGCCGAGACCGGCAGTGATGCCTTGCAGGATCCGGCTCGTCGCGGACGCATCGTCAGCGGCGAGCAGAAGCCCGATGATCGTGAAGAGCGCACCGCCGAGGGCAACGAGCGCGTGCGTCCTGAGACCGGCGGGCTTTCCTTCCCACTCCCGGTTGAGGCCGACGGCGGCGCCGAGCAGCGTCGCCAGCGCCAGCCGCCCGGTGATTTCCCAGATCGTCTGGGGTGGTGAGACGGTGTCCATTCGAGCGAGACGGGATCTTACGCCGGGAACGGACCCAGAAACCGATCAGAAAGCCCGAGGTGCCTCAGCATTGCAGTCTTCTTGCGCTGATGCGCCTGCATGCGCGTCAGGATGTCATCGAGGGCTCGGACGGCAGTCAGGATGTGCGGCCCTTTGTTCAGCATGACGCACTCGGCGCGTTCCCCCATCGCCGCATCCGTGATCTCGGCGCGCGACGGAATGCCGTCCTTCGCCAGCCGCTCGAGTACCTGCGTCGCCCAAATCACCGGCGTGTGCGACGCTTCGGCCATCCAAAGAATCTCCTCCTGCACTTCGGCTAGACGTTCATAACCGCACTCGACAGCCAGATCGCCGCGCGCGATCATCACGCCGGCCGCCGTGCTGCGCATCGCCGCCAACAGCAGACCGGGCAGATTATCGAAGGCACGCCGCGTTTCGACTTTGAGAATCAGCGGGAGATCCGCACGACCGAGTGCCGCAAGCTGCGTCTGCAGCTCGCGCACGTCGGTGTCCGTGCGGACGAACGAATAGCCGACGATGTCCGCGTGGGCGGCGATGAACCGGAGATCTTCGAGATCCTTGGACGTGAGCGGCGGCAGCGTCAGGTTCGTGTCTGGAAGGTTGATGCCCTTGTCCGCGCCAAGCTTTGATCCGGCTGCGGCGGCACGCGTAATGGTCACCTGCAGGCGTTCCGGCGACACCTCCGTAATCTCGCCACCGATTCTGCCGTCATCAAACCAGATGCGCTGGCCAACGGTGACGTCGTCAAACACGGCCCCCAACGTGACCCCTATCACTGCCGGCTCGAGCACAAGCCCGTCGGCCGTCCGGACCGCTGGCCGCCCGGCACTCTCGTGGCGCGTCAGGATCAGCGTGTCACCGGGTGCGAGCAGCAGCGTTTGCGCCGTTGGCGGGATATCCGCGACATGCGTCCTGCGTTCACCGGCGTCGGGTCGCGTCACTCGCGACAGCGACGTTCCGGGCATGATGTAGGCGGTTTGGTCGGATTCCGCCCAGACGCCGCCATTGCCGCGCGCGGCAATGCGCAGGGTCCGGTACGCGTCACGCGCATCGATGAGACTCACCTCGTCGCCGGGCACGAGCGCCGCCAACCAGCTGGCGCGGACGGGCAACATGACGGCCGCCGTCTCCGCCGGAGGCCGCGAGCTGTCGTACGGGGTCAGCCAGATGCGCGCCGGCGCCACGACGCGGCCGCAGACGTCTCGCTGCGGTCGCCAGCGCACCACGGCTGGGCCCGGTTCGATTGGTCCGGTCCGAAGCTTCGGTCCTGCCAGATCCATCAACACGCGGCATGGCCGGCCCGTCTCATCCGAGGCCGTGGCGATGTTGCGACGGATCGCCGCCCAGGTGTCGCGATCATCGTGGGCACAATTGATGCGCGCGCAGTCCATGCCCGAGGCAATCAGGTCGCGAACCAGCGTGTAGTCATCAGCCGCCTCGGCCGGCATGGTGACCATGATGCGGACGTCACGTTCGGGCGGAGACGATCCGAAGAGCGCGTCGGTACGGCAGCGCAGGACCTGCCGTCCGTCGACCGGCGCGGCATGCGGCCCCTCGGTCGCGACAGGCGACGAGACCAGGCCATCGACGGCTTCGAGGACCGTGCGAACGGAATGCATCACGTGCGATTCGGCGCGTCCCAGCGACGACAGCCCGAGCGAGGTCAGCTCCGCCTGCAGCGGCCGCAGGTCACGCTGCCGAAGCGCCAGATAATGCAGCAGGTTGCGGGCGCTCCCCCGCCGATCGTCGGAAAGATCGTCGAGCCGCTCGAGAAACTGCTCTTCGACGCCGACCATCTCGGAACGGAGGGCGCTCAATTGTTCCTGCACGAGTTGCAGCGATTGGCGGGTCACGACGACACCTCGTTTCGACGACCGCCCCGATGACGGCCACGCCGCGTCATCGGGCCGGTCCGTCGCGGTGCTCTTACCGACGATGCGTGCCGTGACCGGCGTGGCCTGGAGCCGGCAACGCATTCGCAAGAATGTCGACCACGAGGTCGGCATGGATATCAATCAGCACGAGATCGCGATCGGCGAACCGATACTGCAGCTCGGCCGGCAACGGCGGCAGCACCCCCAGGAAGGACGGCCACATCGCCGATCCCAGGTCCCAGGGGAACCGCTCGTTGATCTTCGGCGCCGGCGCGGCCAGTGCCCGCTCTTCGTTGATAAACGCGAGCACGTCCTCGACCTTCTGTCCGCACCCGGCGAGCCGGGATTCCACACGCGTCCGAATGAGTGCGCCGACGTCGGGCGTCAGGATCGCGCCGCGCCCCGCATCTGCGCGCGCCGTGCGGATACCCGATTGCATCGCCTCGAGCGCCTCGAAGACGTTTTCGTCATCGTCGAACGACTGCTGCAGCGACAGCCTCCGCTCAACGTCGTTGCGCACCTGCATGTATGCGGCGATCCGTTGATTGAAGGCGTCCAGAATCGGCGCCTCGACCGCGGTCGGGGTCACTGGCTCGACACCGCAATCGGTCTGCGCCGGCGCCGAGAAACCTGGGAGAAGCATCAGCGGGATTGAAACCAAAACGGCAAACATGGTGAAACCCTCCTAAGCACCCCGGTGCTGTCCCTGTGGATGGATGTGCGCGCGCGTAAAGCGGCCGACGTGGAGCAGCCGCGCGGCAATGAACGTGAGTGGCACTCCGAGCAGCGACAGCAGCGCCCCGAGTTTCAGTTCGGCCAGCAGCGGTCCCGCCGGGAGAAGTGTCGTCGCGAAGAAGAGGGACAAGGTGAAGCCGGCCGAAACCGCGAGCGCGATGACGGTGACCTCGCGGGCGCGGATATGTACCGGGAGCTGCAGGCCCAGCGCAACGGCAAAGCTCACGCCGATCACGATTCCAGCGGTGCGTCCCAGCAGCAGTGCGGCCAGCGTCGCCCACGTCCCCGTGCCGTAACCCGTGAGTATCACACCGGCATTGACCAGCCCGAAGAGGAACAGAGCTGCCTGCGCGTGGTAGTGCCACACGTGCTCGAAGTGGCGTGGTGTCGCGCCGCGCTCGTCCGCCTCGTCGGCAAACAGGTCGTCAAGCCGCCGCCGTGCGTGCGGCATGAACGGGACGACCGGCAGGAGCGCCAGCGCCGGATGGAACCCTTCCAGGTACAGCGCCAGCCAGGACAATCCGCCGGCGACCCAGATGTACGGCCAGAACTGCTTCACGTGACGCCGTTGCAGCCACCACGCGACGCCAATCGCGGCAGCCATCAGCACCGCCGCCCCCCCGGTTCGCTCGGCCGCGGTCACGTAGACGGGCGAGATCACCACCACGCCGATCACGTTCGACACGAGCGCCAGGAGCACCGCGAACGGCACCGCCGGATGGACGTAGTGTCCGCCTTTAGGCGGACCAGCCGGTCGATGGAAAACCGCCTTGACCACGAAATACGCGAACGCGACGTCCACGCCGGCCACGATCGGCCATGTCACGTGGAGCATCGGCTCGAGTTTCCATTCCACGTAGAGTCCGTAGACGATCGCCCCGACTGTCACGCCCGCAGCCGCAGCAATCATCGGCACGACCCACCGGCGCCATTGATGGAGGGTCCGACCAGGCGCTGTCTCTTCAAAGATTTCCTGAGCGACGAGTCCGAAGAAGAGAGCCATGGCGATCGCGTTCACCGGGAACGCAAGCGCGTGCGCGACGCTGTAGTAGCTGAACCCGTCGACGTTCGCCCAGACGAACGCCACTGCGGCACCAAGTGGCAGCAGCAGGTAGTGGCTGGTGAGGTAATGAAGCACGCCGGCAGCGCCGGAGCGCGTCGGCACCGCGTGGCGCCAGTCTGTGGGCATTACGTGCGTAGCCATCGCCATTCCCCTCAGCTCGTCGGTCCGGCGCCGATGACGCCGGAGTCGACGACCCGTCCAGTGCGGGTAATCGTGCGGAACATCAGCTCGGTACCCGCTATTTCCACGAGCATGAACGATTGATCCTGATCGAACGCCACGGCGCTCTCCGCCGACGCGTTGACGCCCTTACGCAGCTTGCCGCTGGCACCCTCGACGAAATACGTGATGCCCTTCTGCGGCTTGAAGCGCTGATAGATGTGGTCGTGACCCGAGAACACCACGTTGACGCCGTAGCGGACGAACAGCGGTTCCAGCCTCACCCGGAGCTCGATGTTCGAGCCGTGACGCTTGCCGCCCGAGAAGATCGCGTGATGGAAGTAGACGATCTTCCACCGCTCCAGTGATGTTTTCAGGGCATTCTCCAGCCACGTGAGCTGGGCATCGTCGAGCATGTTCGTGTCAACGCCAAAGAATCGAGCGTTGCCGCGCACGTAGGTGTAGTAGCGCCTGCCGTCCATGCCGAAGCGCGGATACAGGCGGTTGTCAGGCGCGTCGTGGTTGCCGAGAATCGCGTAGAAGCGCACGCCGGCCTCGAGCAACGGCTTGTACGGTCGCTCGAACGCATCGGTGAAATCGCGGGCGGACGGGCGTCCATACAGGTTGTCGCCGAGCATCAGCACGAAGTCGAACGGCATCTGCGCCCGGGACGCGACCATCTGCCGCGCCACGTCGAACTCCGGCTGATCGCCAGTCCCGTTGTCGCCGATGACGGCAAACCGAACCGTTTCGAGCGTGGCGGACGGCGCTGGACGCGGACCGATCGCCGGGCCGTTCTGCGGCGCTGTCGGCTGTGGCCTCTCCGCAACGGCCGCGGCGCCGAGTACGGCGATCAGCAGTGAAAGGGATGCAAACAATCGGAACACGTGTGGCCGCCTCCTCACGGTTTGAGCATCTTGTATTTCTTGATGTCCCAGTCCACGGACATCCCGTGTCGTTCGTCCAACCCGCGAATCAGCTTCGTGAGCTTTCCGAGTTTCTGGTTGAACGGCACAATGACTTCGTAATGGAGCTCGTGACCGGATGAGCCGAGCAGCTCGTAGGTGACGCCCTTCTGCCGGAGTGCCTGCTCGACCTCCGGGCGCAGCTTCTCGGCATCCTTGTTACCGATCGTCAGCTCAAAGCGCGATCGCGGCGCAGGCTCGAGCGACTCCAGCACCCACATGAGAGCGACAACGAACGCGCAGGCCACGATCGCGAAGCCATACAGACCACTGCCGACCGTCAAGCCGAGGGCGAGCGCGACCAGCATCAGCCCCGCGTCCTTCGTGTCTTTCACCCGGGCGCGATAGCGCACCAGGCCCGCTGCGCCAACGATGGCAAACGCCCGCGCCAGACTCTCCGCGACGACGACGATGATGATCGCGCCGACAACGGCGAGCAGGATTTGCGCCTGAAAGATATGCGTCGGGCTCGGGA
>JBOGIQ010000216.1:0-10036 GCA_050742535.1 Vicinamibacterales bacterium
CTCATTGATCGAGTGGCAGGGCAACCACGCAGTATCAGACTCCTGGTCGCGCCCGACCAGTTACCGCCGCTCCAATCGATCAAAATCCCTGCGACGGGGTACTAGTACGACTTTGTTAGATTCGCAGATTGATTTCCGCGAGTTTTTGCATGGTTCGTAAGTAATGAGGTCGCGTCACGAAGAAGTGGGCGGTGAGGATCTCGGTGATCACCGCCCGTGCGACCGGCAGCGTTGGCAGGCGCGCGCCGACGCAATTCCTCGTACTGCTGCTCGATCGCCCAGCGGTGATGCGCCAAGCGCACCAGCGATGGCGGTTGCCTAGGTTGCCTGGGTCGCGGGATTGCCTGCGTTTTTACCCAGGCTACTCAGGCTACCCAGCCACCCAGGCTACCCAATCCTCACACCGCGGCGGGCGTCTTCGGCTGCGGCGTCACTCTGAGATACGGCTTCTTGGCGACGAATCCGGGGAAGCGCTTTTTCGCATCCTCGTCGGAGACGGCCGGAACGATGATGACGTCCTCGCCGGCTTTCCAGTCGGCGGGGGTCGCGACCTGGTGCTGCGCGGTGAGCTGCAGCGAGTCGATCACGCGCAGCAGTTCGGCGAAGTTGCGGCCCGTGCTCGCCGGGTAGGTCAGCGTCAGCTTCACCTTGTTGTCGGCGCCGATGATGAACACCGAGCGGACGGTTGCCGTATCGCTCGCGTTCGGATGAATCATGTCGTACTTGTTGGCGATCGACTTGTCGGGGTCGGCAATCAGCGGGAAGTTCAGATCGGCGCCGGTCACGTCCTTGATGTCGCCGGCCCACCGTGAATGCGAATCCAGCGGATCGACGCTGAGGCCAATCACCTTGGTATTGCGCTTGTCGAATTCACTCTTCAGTTTCGCGACAGCTCCCAGCTCGGTGGTGCAGACCGGCGTGAAGTCTTTCGGGTGAGAAAAGAGGACCGCCCACTTCCCTGTCTTCCACTCATGGAAGTTCACTGGGCCTTCAGTCGTGTCCGCTACAAAATCCGGGGCTTCATCCCCGAGCCGAATCGCCATATTCATGCCTCCTGAAATCGCATCATTCTATTCCTGAGACGCGTTCTGCCGTTCAGCCGGTCCCAATTAATGCCGGAAACGCGTTGACGCTCGCTGGCCGCGGGCGTAGTTTCGGATCGAGCACGAGAACGCTCTCGTTCGGGAGAGTGATATGGCAGAGCCACGTCGCACCACGCCTTCGTCCGCTCTGGAGATCGCCCCGAAGGCGCTGTCCATCCGTTCCCTCGACTATAGACACCCGGACGCGATGTCGCGGGTGCGCGGGGAATTCCACGAGATGCGGGGGTTTTCGCCGACTGTCGAGCAGGCCGCGCGTCTGTTCGACCTCTCGCTGGACGAATGCCGCCTGGTGCTCGGCAGCCTGGAACGGGAGGGCTTTCTCCGGCGGACGCCCGACGGCCGCTATCGGCTCCCCGCGTGAGCTCTGTTATACTCCTCACGTTTGAGAGCTTAGCCCGCCCGCTTCTCGCCTCTGCATCCGATCCGATGATTCAGATCTCCTGCATGCCGGTGAGCCGAGCGATTCCCGCTCAGGCCGAGTCTTCTCACTTGTTCGCGCACCGCCAGCGCATCCACAGGATGCAGGAGTCAGTGTCATGAGTCGCAAGTTGTACGTCGGCAATATCCCGTTCGAGACGAACGAAAACGATCTGCAGGAGCTCTTTGCCGAGGCCGGCGCCGTCGAATCGGTGAACGTCGTGCGGGACCGCGAAACCGGCCGCGCGCGCGGGTTCGCCTTCGTCGAAATGGCCACCGACGAAGCCGCCCAGGCGGCTGTCTCGCAGCTGCACGATCGGACGTTCGGCGGCCGGCGTCTGACGGTCAACGAAGCACGTCCACAGACCCCCCGTTCCGGTGGCGGCGGCGGCGGATACGGTCGCGGCGGCAGCGGCGGCGGCGGTCGCCGCAGCGAGCCGCGCTGGTAGTCCGGCGCTCGGGGGCAACTCGCCCCTCGCTATCTGCGATAATCGCAACCGCTCGGGTAGATTGCCCATGGACGGACCAGGTCACAGCCCTGGCGGTTGGCCAGGCGCGCAGTCGGCCACACACTGCGCGTCCTGCGGGAGCTCCGTCCCTCCAGCGGTTGATCGCTGTCCGCAATGTGGTCGTCCGCGTGCTGAAGACGCCCTGACCGTCCTCGGCGATACCCCGTTTCCCACGCCCCTACCGTCGTCATCCGCCGGCTCGTCCGAGGAGGTCACCCGGTTCGCTGTTCCCACGGACAACGTTAAAGACGTTGTGGGGCCGCAGGACGCCGCGGACGACGTGACGCAAATCGTGACGGCTGGAGACAGCTCCGCAGACGTCACGCGTTTTGTCCCGGCCGACGATGCCCTCACGGTTGCATCCGACTCCCCTGCCGATGCGATGACCGTCGCCGCGCCGGCGACGTCGGCCGCTCCCGGTGCGCGGCGTGCCAAACGGACCAATAACGCCGGGCCGCTCGAAGTCGGCCAGTCATTTGGTCCGCGGTACCACATCATCCGGCTGCTCGGCGCCGGCGGCATGGGCGCGGTCTATCAGGCTTGGGACGCGGAGCTGGGCGTCGCCGTGGCGATCAAGGTCATCCGTCCGGAGGTGATGGAGGATCCCGCCACCGCCGAGGAAGTCGGCCGCCGCTTCAAGCGCGAACTGCTGCTCGCGCGGCAGGTCACGCACAAGAACGTCGTCCGCATTCACGACATCGGCGACATCGACGGCATCAAGTACATCACGATGTCGTATGTCGAGGGCACCGACCTCTCGTCGATCCTGAAGAAGGACGGGAAGCGTCCGATTCCTGAGCTGCTGGGGATTGCCCGGTCGGTCATCGGCGGACTCGTGGCGGCTCACAGCGCGGGCGTCGTGCATCGCGATCTGAAGCCGGCCAACATCATGATCAGCAAGGACGGCGAGGCGCTGATCATGGACTTCGGCATTGCCCATTCGACGGGCGATGCCGGTGCGGCGCCAAAGCCGGGCGTGGGCGTCCTCCCGGAGCACCTGACACGCGCCGCTTCGCACCACGCCGCCACCACGCTCGGATCGATCGTCGGCACGGTCGAGTACATGGCGCCCGAGCAGGCCAGGGGGCAGCTGATCGATCAGCGCGTGGACGTGTACGCGTTCGGGCTGATTCTCTACGACGCGCTGCTTGGTCGGCGGCGCGTCTCGTCGGGCGCGGCGGCTGTCGAGGAACTGCAGCGGCGCATGGAGTCGCCGCCGCCGCCATTGCAGGCGCTCGACCCTGAAGTGCCCCCGCACCTGGCGGCGCTGATCGCACGGTGCGTCGAGCCGGATGCGGCGAAACGGTTCCAGACGTCGGCGGAGGTCGCCGTCGAGCTCGGTCGGCTCGACGATCACGGCAGGCTCATCCCGATCGCGCGCCGCCTGACGAAAAAGATGGTCGCCGCGGCGGCGCTGCTGGTCATCCTTCTGCTCGCCGGCGCGATCTACATCACGCAACGGGCCGCACAGCCCGCCGAGCAGCACGCGCGGGTGCTCGTGGTCATCGCGGATGCCGCAAATCCGACGGGAAACAGCGCGTTCACCGGCACGCTGGAACCGATGATTCGCCTCGGTCTCGAAGAGGCGGGATTCATCACCGCGTTCGACCGCACGCAGATACGGTCCCTGGGGCTGCCGCCGGTCAAGGGCACGCTGGATGAGAAGACCGCACGTCAGATCGCAATCAATCAGGGGCTGGGCGTGGTGGTCGCCCCGGTCATCCGCGCCGACGGAAGCGGATTCGAACTCGAGCTGAAGGCCTACGAGAGCGTCACGGGCACCGTCATTGCCGAGACCACCGAATCGTTCTCGTCCCCCGCTCAGGCCCTGGCGACGCTCAACAAGGCGACGATCACTCTTCGCAACGCGCTGGGTGACGACGTCACCGAATCGTCGCAGCGGTTTGCGATGGAGACGTTGAGCGCGACATCGCTCGAGGCCGTCGGCGAGTACGCGAACGCCATGGACGCGTTGTCGAACGGGAATCAGCCGCAGGCGAGGGACGCGGCGATGAAGGCGATCACCCTCGACGCCAACTTCGGTTCCGCCTACGGCGTGGCCGCGATCGCCGCGCGGAACATGGGACAGTTCCAGGAAGCGGGACAGCTCATCGAGCAGGCGATCGAGCGCCTGCCGACGATGACGCAGCGCGAGCAGCATCGCACGCGCGGTTTCTCGTACACGCTCAAAGGGGATCACCAGAAGTGCGCCGACGAGTATGGAGATCTCGTCAAGCGCTACTACGCCGATGCGTCGGCGCGTAACAACCTTGCGGTGTGCCTGACGCAGCTTCGCGACCTGGACAAAGCCCTGCAGGAGGTCCAGCAGGCGGCGGAGATTCTGCCCAGGAGAGCGTTGTATCGCGTGAACACGGGGCTGTTTGCCGCCTACAAGAGCGATTACGCGATGGCGGAAAAGGCCGCCGGCGAGGCGTTGGCGATCAACCCGGCGTTTCCACAGGGGCTCATCGCGCGCGCGATGGCTCAGCACGGCCAGGGCAGGATCGCCGATGCCGTCTCGACGTATCGGCAGCTCGAGAAAGTCAGTCCGTCGGATGCCGTGGCCGGACTCGCGGACGTCGCGGTCTACGAGGGACGGTACAAGGACGCCGTGAGCCTGTTGACGAGCGGCGCCGATGCGGATCTGGCGGCGAAGCGTGTCGATCGAGCCGCCGACAAGCTCATCGCCCTGTCGTACACGGAACTGTCACGCGGCAACAAGCGCGTCGCGATTGCCGCGGCTGACCGCGCGCTGACGCACAGCACCAGCCCGAAGATACGCTTCCTGACGGGCCGGCTCTTCAGCGAGGCCGGCGATCCCGCACGCGCGCGCGCGCAGGTCAAGGAGCTGAATACCGGGCTCGACCTCTTTTCCGAGACGTTTGCCCGGATCGTTGAAGGCAATATCGCATTGAACGAAGGCAACCTTCGCGATGCGGTCGCGCAGCTGACCGCCGCCAACGGGAAGCTCGATACGTGGCTCGGCCGGTTCGACCTCGGACGCGCCTACCTGGCGGCCGGCGCGTTTCTCGAGGCCGAAGGTGAGTTCAACCGCTGCGTTACCCGCAGCGGCGAAGCGATGTCGCTGTTCCTCGACGAGGTGCCGACCTTCGGGTACTTCCCGCCGGTCTACGTCTACGTCGGACGCGTCAAGCAGGGATTGAAGCAGCCGTCAGCCGACTCGTACCGCACCTATCTCACCTTGCGAGGCAAGACCGGCGAGGACCCGCTGCTCGCCGACGTTCGGAAACAGCTCGCGGGCGACAAGCCCTGACGACGGTCAGGGCTTGATGCTCGCCTGGATGATGTTCGACGGTCCGCTCTGCTTGCCGTCGACGAACGCCGTCACGAAATACCAGTAGACCTTGTTCGGCTTCGCCGTCGTGTCCTCATACTTCAACGGCGTGTTCGTTCCCATCTGGATGGTCGCGATCTCGAGCGGCAGATTCGCGGGCGACATCGGGGCCTCCCCCGCCGCGCGCCACACCTTGTAGGTGGTGGGTGTGCCGGCCGTCGGCGGCTTCCACTCCAGGATGATGCTGTTCTTGGTCGGTGTGGCGAACAGATCGGTCGGCACGTTGCCGTGCGACTTGGCGTTCAGAAAATCGATGTCGCCGCGGGTGTCGTCGGTCAGCGGCCCGCCCCAGTCGAGGACGCCTTCGGCCGTGCCCCAATCGAAGACTCCCCAATCAAAGACACCCCAATCGAAAACGCCCCAGTCCCCGACGTTGTCGGCGGTGCCGGCTCCGAAGGCCGCCGTCGTGCCCCAGTCGAAAACGCCCCAGTCGAAGACGCCCGTGTCTTCGAACTCGAGCTCGAGCGACAGGCCGTTCATGTTGCGGCGGCTGGCCGTCTGGCGCAGGTCCATGCCCGCGAAATCGTTGAACCCGGTCAGGAGCTCCCCGTCGGCCGTCGTTCCGTTGTTGGTGCCGTTGAAGTTGACGTCCTGTGTCTTGGTCGTGAGATCGCCGAACGTGCCGCTGAAATTCCAGTCGATGGCGCCGGTCGTCGTCCCGTCGATACGGACCATTGTCTCGGGTGCAGGGGTGCCATCGCAGTACCTGGTCGCCGGTGACATGCCGATGTGCTCAGCGAAGAAGTTCGTCGCCGGTGCGTACCACCGGGTCGGGTGCAGCATCGGATTGCTGGCGGCATCCGTTATCGCCGTCTCGGTGAGATTCTTCTCGAAGAGCGGATTGAGGACCTGGCGCGAGAAGTCGAGCACCGGTCCCTGCGGGACGCCGTTGACCGTCAGCCGCACGGCGGTCGTCGGCGTCGCCGGCGTGATGAGGAACCCGCGCACCTGGAAGAAGTAGTTCATGACGCTCTGGTAGTTCGGCTTGCAGTTCGGCGACGGGTTGGCTGCCGTTGCCGCGGCTCCGCCGTGCCGCAGACCGAGCGTGTGTCCGAGTTCGTGCACGAGCGTGGAGACCTGGGCGAATTCGCTTCCGGTCGCGCCGTCCCAGAGGCCGAGAGTGACCGCCAGGTCGCCGCCGCCATCGCCGCCGTCGGCGACTCCTGACGTCGAGCGTGGAATCTGCGGGTTGCTGAGACTGGGAACGCCAAGGACGTGTCCGATGAGCGCGTACTTGAAGATGCCCATGCGGTTTTCGTCGAAGCGCCGCACGCAGTTCGGGTTCGCTTCGCAGTCTTTCTCGGTGCTCCCCCCGGACAGCGGCTGATCGCGAAGCCCGTTGAACTTCGTCTTCCAGCTGACCAGACCTTTGAATGTCGGGAAAGATGGCGAGGTGATCGTCGTTTCGTCGATCGCTTCGCCGCCTTTCGCCAGACTACCCGGGATGATGGCGCACGGAGGCGTCCAGGTACTCGCGCTGGCGCACGTGGCATCGGTGACACCAGCCGGCCTTGGATATCGGTTGCCAACGTCGAAATGCAGGTTGATCGGTCCGCTCACGTTGAACCGGCGCGGGCCGGCCAGCTTCGCGTTGTGGAACACCTGCGCCGCCGCCTCCAGTACCGCTCGCGAGGGAAGGTGCGTGTGCGGCGGGACAGCGCCAAGCGTGGTCGTGTACCCGCCGGTCGACAGCAGACTTCCATTCGGTGCGGTCGGCGTCGTCATGTAGCCGATCTCGACGAAGATGTCCTGCACGTTGGGGTCGGCGCCCATGGCCTTGATATCCGGCAGCTCGAGGCCATCCGGGTCTGTCAGGCCCGTCTCCGACTCCCAGCGGTCCAGAAGGCCATCGAAGTCAGAGTCCTTGACGTCGACTCCGGCAATCAGCGCCGTCCACGACAGACAATCAACCGAGCTGCTGGTCGCCTGAACAGTCGTCTTGATGGGGGCGAGTTCTTCTGTCGCGTTGGCCAGCAGCGGCACGCTGTAGGTTTGGACATCCCACGAGAACCCGAGGGCGCCGCCGAACGGATTCGTCGCCACCGTCGGCTTTTCACCCGAACTTCCCTCGACGGTCAGAGCCTCGCCGAAGTTGGTGTCGCCATCCGCGACGATATGGGTCAGCGTTGCTCTGGCGCCGGCGGCCGACGCCTGGAAATAACCCTTCATCGTCTGGCTGAAACTTGGAACATCCTGATTGAGAGTCCTTCCGCCGTCGTAGATGACGATCGCCCGCAGCGGCATCGTCGGGTCACGGTATACGACCACCAGGCTCGCCCCTTGAACCAGGTTCACCTGGTTTCCGGACGAGGGCGACTGGCTGCCACCGCTTCCGCTGTCCGAGAGCGATATGGGAAATGAGCCGTTGGCAAGGCGCCTGCCGGTCGGTTTCCCATCCACGAACTGTTGCGGCAGCAGATGTAAAACGTTGGCGCGGTACGACTTGAGAAACGAAGCGCCCTGGGTCGTTCCCCCTCCGCCGCCCGACGCCCAGCACGCGTTGGTATTCACGGGCGCGATCTGCTTACCGAGGATCAATCCGTTATTGAAGTAGCCGCGCGCCGAAATCGACGTCGTCGCCGTGTTCTCCATCGTTTGCCAGTAGAGGAACGCGGCCAGGATGTCCTTAGACGGATCGACGCTGATGGCGATAGAGCCAGTCGCCATCTTTTGCCCGGTGACGGGATCCAACGTGCCGCCCTGCCCGCGGAGTCCGACGCCTGCGACCACGACATCGCCGGTGACGAAGTAGTTCTTGAAGAACTTCAGAGCCCCCTGATCCGCGTGCGCGATTTGAGGGATCCCGAGGAAGAGGAACGTTATCGCCGCGCACACCCGCAACGCACGAGTACAGACAGAGTTCGACCGGGGGGGACAGGTCATCGTTGTCTCCTGGACGTCACCGAAAATAAATTGTGAAAGCCGTAAAGAGTCTAACCTCTGGACGTCCGGCGAGGCAGCCTTTGTTGTAAATAACGCGTGTCAGGGGCGTAACGAACGCGCCCGAATGGCTCTAAAGCGCTACCGAGAACGCCGGTATACCCGGGTCAGTCAGTGATGCAGCCTTCCGAGGCCGACCTCACCAGGCGTACGTATTTACCAAGCACACCGTTGGTAGCCTTCGGCGGAGGCGCTTGCCAGGCCTGGCGTCGCGCCGCGAGGTCCGTGTCGCTCACATCGACCCGCAGCTCGCAGGTCACCGAGTCGATGACGATGCGATCGCCGTCGCGGACGAGAGCAATCGGCCCGCCCTCCTGAGCCTCGGGGGTGATGTGGCCGATGATGAAGCCGTGCGATCCGCCGGAAAACCGGCCGTCGGTCATCAGCGCAACGTCGGCGCCCAGTCCCGCGCCCATGATGGCCGAGGTAGGCGTCAGCATCTCCGGCATGCCCGGTCCACCTTTCGGGCCCTCATACCGGATCACGATCACGTGACCCGTGGAGATTTCGCCTTTCTCGAGACCGGCGAGCATGGCTTCTTCGGAGTCGTAGACCTTGGCGATGCCGGAGAACCGCTCGCCTTCCTTGCCGGTGATCTTCGCGACCGAACCGTCCGGCGCGAGATTGCCCGTCAGGATGCGGATGTGTCCCCGGGGAAGGATGGGCGTGTCGAGCGGCTGAATGATCTGCTGACCGCTCGCGAGCGGCGCGGCGTCCGCCAGGTTCTCTTCGAGCGTCTTGCCTGTCACGGTCATACAGTCGCCGTGGAGATACCCACGGCCGAGCAGGTACTTCATGACCGCCGGCGTGCCGCCGACTCCATGCAGATCCTCCTGCACGTATTTGCCGCTCGGCTTGAGGTCCGCCAACAGCGGCACGCGATCGCTGGCGCGCTGGAAATCGGCCAGGGCCAGGGGCACGCGCGCCGCCTTCGCAATCGCCAGGAGGTGAAGAACGGCGTTGGTCGACCCGCCGACCGCCATGATCATCGTCAAGGCGTTCTCAAACGATCGGCGCGTCAGGATGTCGAGCGGTTTGAGATCGCGCTCGAGCAGCACGCGGACCGCCGCGCCGGCGCGCCGGCATTCGTCGGCCTTGCCGGGCTCCTCCGCGGGCAGCGAGGAGCTGTATGGAAGCGAGAGCCCCAGCGCTTCGATGGCCACCGCCATCGTGTTGGCGGTGTACATCCCACCACAGGCTCCGGCACCGGGACAGGAATGACGAACGATGTCGAGCCGCTGCTCGTCGGTGATCGTCCCGGCCAGGTACTCCCCGTACGACTGGAAGGCGGAAATGATGTCGCGCGGCTTGCCGAGCGCGGAGCCGGCGCGGATCGTTCCGCCGTAGACCATCAGCGATGGCCGGTTCAGCCGCGCCATGGCAATGATGCTGCCCGGCATGTTCTTGTCGCAGCCGGGAACGGTGATCAGGCCGTCGTACCACTGCGCGCCCATGACCGTTTCAATGGAGTCGGCAATCAGATCGCGCGACGGCAGCGAGTAGCTCATGCCGTCGGTGCCCATCGACAGCCCATCGCTGACGCCGATGGTGTTGAAGCGCAGGCCGACCAGGCCGGCAGCCTGCACGCCTTCTTTGACGTGCGCCGCCAGGCGGTCGAGGTGCATGTTGCACGTGTTGCCCTCGTACCACATGCTGCAGATGCCGACCTGCGCCTTCTGCAGATCGGCGTCGGTGAGGCCGATGCCGTACAG
>JBOGIQ010000217.1:0-9962 GCA_050742535.1 Vicinamibacterales bacterium
CCGGCCGTCGCGGGCGGCGGCCGCGAGCGCGTCCATCGAGCTGATGTTCAGGGCGGAGTAGAGCAGCGCCACCGTCTTCGGACCAACCCCCTGCAGGCGCAGCAGCTCGAGAATGGTCTGAGGAAATTCGGCCAGAAGCTCCTGGTGATAGGCGGAGGTGCCCGAGGCCGCCAGCTCACGGATCCGCGCCGCCAGGTCTTTCCCGATGCCGGGGATTTCGCGGAGCTGCTGATCCTCGAGGCGGGCCACCGCATCGGGCCACGCGGCGATCGTCTCGCTCGCCGATCGATATGCGCGAATCTTGAATGCGTTCTCGCCTTTGATTTCGAGCAGGTCGGCGATTTCGCCGAGTACCTGCGCGACGGCTCGGTTATCCACGCACCAGCCCGTGCTGCTCGAAGCTGTAGTCGAGGACGGTCGCTCCGCCGGCGGCGAGCGCCTCCGCGATCTCCGACCGCCGGTCCGGCGGGCCGTAGCAGAACAGGCATCCACCGCCTCCGGCCCCGCACACCTTCGCCGCCGTGGCGCCCGCAGTCGCTGCCCGCGCGATCAGCTGCTCGATTGCCGGCGTCGTCACGCCGGGCGCCAGCCGCTTGCGGTTTTGCCACTCCTCGGCGATGGCCGCGCCGACGCCGTCCCAGTCGCCACGAACCAGCGCGTCGCGCATCACCGCGGCGGTGTCGCGAATCCGCTCGAAACAATCAAAGATATGGCGATCGCCGTCAACGTGTTTCTTGGTGATCTCCCAGTTGTTGGTGCCCGAGTTGCGCGGTTCACCCGTGTAGCAGAGAACGATGCGGCGCTGCAGTTCCTTCAGGTCCACATCGAGCGGTACACGACGGACGCCGTCCACCTCGAGCTCGAGCGCCGCGATGCCCCCATAGAGCGCCGGGCGGTAATCCTGCAGGCCCGTCGGCACATTGATCGCCTGCGCCTCGATGTTCATGGCGATCTGCAGCAGTGCCTCCGGTTCGTAATGCACCCGGCGCCAGTCGGCCAGCGCCGCGCACACGGCCACATTCAGCGCCGAGGAGCCGGCGATGCCCGCCCCCGCCGGCGACTGGCTGCTCGTCGTCAGGGTGATCCCGTGCCCTTCGAAGAAGTGCACCAGCAGGGAGAGCAGGCGCAGGCGCCGCTCGGTCCGGAGGTCCTGCCATCTGGCCGCCTCGACGGTCATCGACGTGTCGTCGGACTGGATGACGATGAGATCGTCCGAGCGCGTGACGAGTCGAGCGCTGGCGCGCAGGCTGATCGCCGCGTTCAGCGTCTGCGCGCCGGGGTGGAAAAGGTAGAGGGGCCAGATGTCGATCGTGCCGCCCGCGAGATCGATGCGTGTCGGGGCAGAGGTCGCGATATTCACGGAAACGCATTATAGAACCCGGTCGTTCACCCTTCCGCGTTCTCTGTTCCCTGTTCGTGTTCAGGTTCGTTTCGGGGTTCGGGGTTCGGCGTCGTTTTGCGCAGGCGTGGACAAGCCGGCGATTGCAAGTGCCGCGACGTCCCGTCCAGCGATAAAGGCGTGGCTGTATTCCTCCCAATGAGGCGATCGGTCGCCCTCTCGATCGGCGTTTTTCTGCTCGCCTTGGCTGTGTCCGTCACGGCAGTGCTGGCCCCAGGGAACAATCGCCTGTCCTATTCCTAGACTAATCGGCGTCGCGCTCCGCGCCGATAGCCTGCAAATGAGGGCGGGATGCTGATTGCCGATTCGGGGCCGGTGGCCTCGGAACTCGCCCCCTCAGCTGGCGACACTGCTGGCGCACGTCGTGCCCTCTGGATTGGGACGGGCCTGCTCGCCGTCTTCTATGTCGGCCTGTTCATCGGAGGGACCCGCTTCTTCGTGTACAAGACGGCGGTCCTGCCGGTGTTCCTGGTCTACGGCATGTTGCTTCGCGAGCGGGTTGCGTTCGCGAGGGACTGGGTCCCGCTTCTCGCAGCCACGCTGCTCTTCGACGCGCTCAGAGGCGCGATCTACGTCGCGATCGCGTCCGGCTCGCACGATTACTACGTGGAGTACGTCATCGCACTGGAGCAGGCGGTCCTTGGCGTTCCAGCCGTGCCGGTGCTGCTGCAGACGATGCGAGCGCCCGCGCTCGATCTGGCGGCGGTGCTGATCCATGGTTCACACTTCGCGTACTTCCTGCTGTTCGGCCTGGTGCTCTGGCACGCCCGGCGCGAGCACTTCCCGACGTTTCGCCGCGCGCTCGTGCTCGTCATGGCCTTTGGCCTGGTGGGGTACTGGGCGATTCCGACCGCGCCGCCCTGGTTGGCGGCACAGCAGTTCGACCTCCCCCCGGTCGAGTGGATTGTGTCCGGCGTGTACACCCATCGTCTCCCCGAGCTGCACCGGGCGTTCGACACCAATCCGGTCGCGGCCATGCCATCGCTTCACGCTGCCTTCCCGTTGATGTGCGCGCTCGTCGGGTGGCAGGCCTATGGACGGCGAATCGGGACCATCCTCAGCATCTATGCCGCGCTGGTCGCCTTTTCGGTCATGTACCTTGGCGAGCACTACGGGGTCGACGTGCTCGCGGGTGTGCTCGTCGCCGTGCTCGCCACACATCTCGGTCCCCGGATGGCGGGCTTGGGGCTGTCATTCCGCGGGGCAATGGGGGTGAGCGGACTCACCTTCGGGCTTGCGGCGCTCCTCAGCCTCTTCCTGCGCTAGCCCCTTCCGTTGCGGGGCTGTGCCGGGCGGAGGAGTGTGGGTCGCATAGTGTCAGGTTACGGTAACCAGCGCTCATCCGTTTTATCCCCCCTCTTCACGCGTGCGATCCGCTCACAGACACGAGATGGTCCGGTTGCCGGGCAGCATGGAGCGTCGCATCCGTCGGTTTCTGGCACGCCGTGGCGTGGTGGTTCATTCGGTCGGTGATGGCGACGAGGCGGATCGGTGGCGCGCGGAGGCGCCGGTGCTCGCCGGCGGGATCGCGCGCGGCTCGAGCAGCTGTGCCGGTACGCGCTCAGTCCGCCGATCGCGCCGTAGCGACTGCACGTGACGCCGCTGGAGCTGCTCGGGATCACGAAGACACGAAGATCGATTGTCTTTGTCGATTCCGACTTCAGCCTTGGTGGTGGACTCATGCGGGCAATAATCTGCACGTGGCAACGCGATCCGATTTCGAGCACATGCTGCACGTGGCCCTGGCGGAGGCGCGTGGAGGCCTGGCGGACGGCGGTATTCCGATCGGCGCTGCGCTCTTCGACCGTCAAGGCAATCTGCTCGGTCGTGGGCACAACCGTCGTGTGCAGGAAGGCGATCCGTGGCACACGCCGAGACCGACGCATTCCGCAAAGCCGGCCGGCGCAGAGACTATGCTCAATGCGTTCTCGTCAGCACGCTTGCGCCGTGTTGTACTGCAGCGGGCTCGTTCGGCAGTTCCGAATCGGAACAGTGGTGGTCGGTGAATCGACGAACTTCCGCGGCGGCATCGACTGGCTGGCGGACGCCGGCGTGCGTGTGATCGATCTGCAGTCAGCGGAGTGCGCTCAACTGCTGCGCGATTACATCGCTGCGCACGCCGAGGTGTGGAACGAGGACATCGGCGAACGCTGACGGACACCACACAGCCAGCTGGTGCCCGCTCAGGGGTCCTGGGTCAGGTGAAAGGACCTGTTCGTACGCCGCTGCGATGCGTTCGTCGATCTGCAAGCGTTCGAATCGATAAATCGGATCGCACGACACCACGTTCGATTTCCTCTACCTCGTTGTCGCGGCAACACGCGAACGGGCGAAATCGGCGACGCTGGTCAGCTGGACGCCATAGGTCCCGCTGGTCTCGTCCATCGGGACAGGTGAGTCGAAGGTCTCGAGCGCCGCGGCGAGGCTCCACACAGGTTCCGGCACTCCCGGGATCGGTTCGCCCGGCGCGACGCTGCGGATCGGAATCGAGCGTCCGGCCGCACGTTCGTAGGCGCCAACAACGTCGCGCAGCGTCACCGCGTCCGGGCCACCGAGAACGATCGTTGAATTCCGTGCCGCTGGCGTGGACAGCGCGGCCGCCGCAAACGCGGCGATGTCCTGTTCGGCGATGAACGCGTGACGACGGTTGGATTGGCCGACAAGCGTCACCGGCCCGCCTGAGGCCGCGGCCCCTTCAATCAGCATCGGGAACCAGACGTCCATGAAGGCATTCGGCTGCAGGATGGTATGGGCCATCCGGCTCGCGCGGAGCATTCCCTCGACGGCAGCCTTGACCTTGAACAGCGGAACCGGGCTCTGTTCGGAAGCGCTGAGCGTGGACGTAAAGACGAAGTGCTCGACTCCGGCGTGCTCGGCCGCGGCGATCAGGTGTTGGTTTCCCACGAGATCGACGTTTTCGATGGTGTCGGTTCCTGTCTTCGACACGCTTGCGGTCGTGACGACCGCCCGCACCCCGTTGCAGGCCCGCTCGAGGCTGTCGCGATCGACCAGGTCGCCGCGTGCGACAGAGGCACCGTCAGGCAGAGCCGCGGACTTTCCAGGCCGGACCAGCGCTCGAACGTTTTCGCCGCGTGCCAACAACTCCGCTGTGATCTTGCGCCCTAGTGACCCGGTGGCTCCGACGACGAGGATCATGTGTAGCCTCCTGCAACGGTAGTCTATGGCACCAGTCACCGCGATCGCTCGTATCATCCTCGCGGGAGAACACGGTGCGCGTGACGTCACTTCTGGGTGGTTTCGTTGCCGGGCTCGCCGTGAGCGTCGGTGCCCAGTCGATTCCGGCGTTTGAAGTGGCGACCGTCAAGCCCAGCGGGCCGGATAGCCCGCCCATGTCGCTTCGGCGGCAGCCCGGCGGCCTTGTGACGTCCAACACGTCGCTGGCCTTTCTCGTAGCCTGGGCGTTTGGTCTGGACGAAGGCCGGTTATACGCATTACCCAGAGGTGCCGACACGGCGCGCTTCGACATCGTCGCGAAGACACCGGACAATCTCCGCCCTGGCGAACTGCAGATGATGATGCGCACGCTGCTCGCCGGACGATTCGGGCTCATCGCCCATTCCGAGCAGCGGAACCTGACCTCTTACGTGCTCGTGACCGACCGCGATGCCCTGAAAGTGGGATTGACGATTCCGGTGGAGGTGCCGGATGCGAATCCATTCTCGACGACCGCAGCCGGCGTGCTCACAGGACGTCGCGTCACGATGGACATGCTGGCCAAGGCGCTCTCCAGTCAGCTGTCCGTCCCGGTCGAGAACGCAACGAGGACTACGGGCAGCTTCGATTTCACGCTGCAGTGGCAGCCCGATGGGGCGCCGATCGGAGACGTCTCACGACCGTCGCTGTTCACCGCGATTCGCGAACAGCTTGGACTTCGACTCGACGTGCGTCGCTCCCCCGTGGACGTCATCGTCGTCGACCGCCTCTCGCTCACACCGACCGCCGACTAATTGCTTGCGGGACGGCGACCGATCCCGTTCTCTATAATGGTTCCGTGCCCTCGGCCATTCGACGCGAGATCGGTCAGCTGCTGATCGGAAGTCTCGCCGGTTCCACCATTACCCCTGAGATCCGATCGGTTGTGCGCGAGTTCTCGCTGGGCGGCATAACCCTGTTCTCGCGAAACATCGAAGCACCCGAGCAGGTAGCGGAGCTCTCTATCGACCTGCAGACGCTGGCCTCGGACTTGCCGCTCTGGATCGCCGTCGATCAGGAGGGCGGGCGGGTGGCGCGGCTGCGGAAGCCGTTCACCGAGTGGCCGCCGATGGCGGTGCTTGGGCGGAGCGGCAGCGTCGATCTCGCATCCCGCTTTGCTGCCGCGCTGGCCGCGGAGCTGAAAGCGGTTGGCATCACGCTCGATTACGCACCGGTCCTCGATATCCACACCAATCCGAAGAACCCGGTCATCGGCGATCGCGCGCTGGCGGAGGATGCCGAGCTGGTCGGCCGCCTCGGGACGGCCATCATTCGCGGCCTGCAGGACAATGGCGTGGCGGCATGCGGCAAGCATTTTCCCGGCCACGGCGATACGTCGGTCGATTCGCATCTCGAGCTGCCCTTGGTGGAGCATCCACCGGACCGCATCCGCCGTGTTGAATGCGTACCGTTCCGCGAGGCTGTTCGGTCTGGCGTTGCGTTCATCATGACCGCGCACGTGCTGGTGCCGGCGCTGGATGAAGAGCGGCCCGCGACGCTGTCGCCGAAAGTCGTGCAGGCGATCCTGCGCGACGAGCTCGGCTTCCAGGGCGTGATCCTGAGCGATGACTTGGAGATGAAGGCGATTGCGAAGTCGTATGCAGTGCCGGAGGCGGCCGTGCAGGCGATCGCCGCTGGCTGCGACGGCCTGCTGATTTGCAGCGGCGACGTCGAGGTGCAGGCGGCGACGCTGGAGGCTCTGGTGCACGCGGTCGAGGACGGACGTATTTCGTACACGCGCGTTGAAGACGCCTTGAAGCACCTGCGTCAGGCCAAAGAACGGTTTCTGGCCGCGCCAGTGGGATCCCTGCGCGCGCCGCGCCTGCAGCAGGTGCTCGGCTGTGATGCCCATCAGCGGATCTCCGAGGAGATGTCGCGCTTCCTGTGAGCCGCCGACTTCCAGCCGCCCTCACACCTGGCGATCGTGTCGCCATCGTGTCACCGGGAAGCGCGTTTGCACGCCAAGAGTTCGACGCCGGAGTGGCGGAACTCAAGCGGCTCGGCTTCGTTCCGGTGTACGACGAAACCGTGTTTGCCCGCGAGGCGGGTTATCTGGCCGGGACGCCTGAACTGCGGGCAGGCGCCTTCTTGCGCTTCTGGCGCGATCCCGGCATCCGCGCATTGATTGCGACGCGTGGGGGCTACGGCAGCGTCCAGCTGCTGCCGCTGCTCGACCGCACGACCATGACGGCCGCTCCGAAGCTGTTCATCGGCTACAGCGACAACACCTCGATTTTGTCGTGGCTGACGTGCCAGTGCGGACTGACGGCGCTGCACGGCCCGATGCTTGATCGGCGGCTGTCGCGAGGCGCGGCCGGCTACGACGAGAGCTCGTTCATGGCGCTGGCACAGGGTGGCGCCGGCCTGACGCTGGCGCCAGACGGGCTGCTGGTGTTTCAGGACGGCGAGGCGGCGGGCCCTCTCCTCGGCGGCACGCTCACGCAGCTCGCCGCGTCGCTTGGCACACCCTACGCGTTCGATCCTCCGCAGGGGTCGATCCTGTTCATCGAGGATGTCAACGAGCGCCCCTACCGGATCGATCGGATGCTGACGCAGCTGCAGCTGAGCGGGGTGCTGGCGCGGGCCTCCGGGATCGTCTTTGGCGAGATGCGATCCTGCGATGAGGAAGGCGGCAAGGTGACGGCCCGGGACGTCATCCATCGGTTCATGCGGCGTTTCCCGGGACCGGTGGTGTACGGGTTTCCGTCGGGCCATACGGCCGGTCCGTGCTGGACCCTGCCGCTGGGCGTTCAGGTGCGTCTGACGACGCGGTCGCACCCGTCGCTGCTGGTGGAGGAAGCGCCCGTTGGCTGAACGCAGGCGGATACACCTGATAGGAATCTGCGGAACTGCCATGGCGACGCTGGCGGCGTTGCTCAAGAGCCGGGGCCACGACGTGCGCGGATCCGACCAGAACGTGTATCCGCCGATGAGCGACTTTCTCGCCGCGGAGCAGATTCCGACCGTCAGCGGGTACGATGCGGCGAACATCGCGACCGGCGTGGACCTGGTCGTGGTCGGCAACGCCATCTCGCGCGGCAACCCCGAGCTCGAGGCCGTACTCGAACGCAAGATTCGCTATTGCTCGCTTCCCGAAGTCATTCGCGATCAATTTCTGTGGGGCGCCGAATCGGTTGTCGTTGCCGGGACGCACGGCAAGACGACGACCACGTCGCTGACGGCATGGCTGCTGACACACGGGAAGCTGGATCCGACGGTGCTGGTTGGCGGGATTGCCTTGAACTTCGGCACGGACGGATCGAGCTACCGGATAGGGACCGGGCGCCATTTCGTCATCGAGGGCGATGAGTACGACAGCGCCTTTTTCGACAAGACGGCGAAGTTTCTCAAGTACCTGCCGGATATCGCGATTATCAATAACATCGAGTTCGATCACGCCGACATCTACGCGGACATCGACGAGGTGAGGCTGGCATTCCGCAGGCTGGCCAACCTGGTACCGCGCAACGGGTTGCTGCTGCTCGGGACGGACAGTCCCGACGCCGCGGCGCTCGAAGCCGTTGCCGTCAGTCCGGTCGAAACGTTCGGCCTGAACGATGGCGCCGTGTGGCAGGCGCATGACCTGCGCACGCGCGAAGGCGTCACCCATTTCAACGTGCGGCGGCATGGCGAGCCGTACGCGGCGTTCGACTCGCCGCTGCTTGGCGTCCACAACGTTCGCAATGCGCTCGCCGCGATTGCCGTGGGTGCCAGGGCCGGACTGGGGCCCGACCAGCTGGCGTCGGGACTGCGTGCATTCAAAGGAATCAAGCGGCGGCTCGAGGTGGTTGGCGTTGCGCGCGGCGTGACCGTCCTGGATGACTTCGCTCACCATCCGACCGCTGTCTTCGAGACGCTGTCGGCGTTGCGGAGCGGCTATCCCGATCGGCGGATCTGGGCGGTCTTCGAGCCGCGTTCCGCCTCATCGTGCCGGCGTGTCTTTCAGGAGGCGTTCGCGGCCGCGTTCGGCGCCGCCGACGAAGTGGTCGTTGCGGCCGTATTCCGGTCGTCGCTGCCTGAGGCGGAGCGGCTGGATGCCGATCGACTGGTTGCCGATCTGCGCGCCCGCGGCACGCGGGCACAGCACGTTCCCGACAACGACGACATCGTCGCCACCATTGTCCGCGAGCACCGTGATGGCGATGTGGTCGTGCTGATGTCCAACGGCGGTTTTGGCGGCATCCATCGGAAACTGCTTCGGGCGCTCCACGACCGTGGCGGCAATTAAGGAAGCAGGCGACTCGGCGCTGCTGCTCGAGCTCGAACCGGTGATCGACACCAGCGTGAATGCCCGCGCCATCGCCATTGCCGCCGCGGTGCGTGACGACGTCATTCCCGGTGTCCGCGACGTCGTCTCGACGTATCGCTCCGTCGCTGTCTATTTCGACCCTCTCGTCACCGACGCGCGGGATGTGCAGGCGAGTCTCGAGCGGGCCGCTGAGAGTCCGGTATCGCCGGTGCACGGCCGGCTGCTGGAAATCCCCGCCGAGTACGGCGGGCAGTGGGGCCCCGACCTGGGCGAGATTGCGTCCTTTTCCGGCCAGAGCACCGACGCGGTCGTGCGGCGCCACAGCGAGCGCGAGTATCGCGTGTTCATGATGGGGTTCCTGCCTGGATTTGCGTATCTGGGTCCGGTCGATCCGGCGATCGCCGCCCCGCGGCGCTCGGCGCCGCGCGAACGGGTGCGCGCTGGTTCGGTGGGGATCGCCGGGCAGCAGACCGGTGTGTATCCTCTCGACTCTCCGGGCGGATGGCAAATCGTCGGCCATACCTTTACGCGGATGTTCGACGCCGAGCGGTGGCCGGCCGCCCTGCTTGCGCCTGGCGATTCGGTGCGCTTCGTGCCGCAGCCGCACGAGCCGCCGCGCGAGACAGCGCGCGTGAGTGCCGGCGCGCAGTCCACCACGGCGCGACGGTCCGTGACGGTCGTCGAGGCCGGTCTGTTTACCACGATCCAGGACGCAGGGCGCTGGGGGCATCAGGCGAGCGGCGTTCCCGTCAGCGGCGCCATGGACTGGATCGCGTACCGGACGGCGAACGCCATCGTCGGCAACGAGCCAGGGAGCGCTGCCGTCGAGGCCACCCTGTCCGGCCCGAAACTGCGTTTCGATCAGAAAACGACGTTCGCGATCGCCGGCGCGGATTTCGGCGCCACCCTCGACGGTGTCCGAGTACCGCATTGCGCGGCCGTCGCCGCTCCCGCAGGCAGTATCCTTCGCTTCAACGCGCGTGCGTTTGGCGCGCGGGCATATGTGGCGGTGGACGGCGGCGTCGATGTTCCACGCGTGCTCGGCAGCCGGTCTACACACCTGCTGAGCCGAATGGGCGGCACCCAGGGCCGCACGCTGCT
>JBOGIQ010000218.1:0-9955 GCA_050742535.1 Vicinamibacterales bacterium
ACCGTGACCTGGGCGCCGACCGGAATCATGCCTTCCTTCAGTCCGGCTGCCGCCACGCGGTTGCCGGCTGACAGCACGATGTTCCACACCTGCCCCTCCGCGCGAATCCTCATCGTCGCGTGCGGACCGGCCAGGCTGACCGGCGTTTCGACGGCGCCGGAGATGCTGAACTCCTCGGTGCCGTAGTTGCTCCATCCGTGATGAGCGGCAAGCGGCAGCGCGATGAGCGGGAGGGCGAGCGCGGTGGCAAATGCCGTTCGTCTGAAGCTGCGAGCCTGAGCCATACGAACCTCCGCCTCGTAGTGTAGCGAATTCCGCCAGCTCGGCTTGTGGACTTCCGGCTGAACCCGGAAGCTACGTGTCGGCGTTACGGTCGATCAGCAGAGCAATCACATACGTAACCACAGCGGTCACGGCAACAGTCACACTGACGATGATGGCGAGCTGCAAACTGGAACTCCCAACTGCCAATCCCCAACTCCCAATTCATTCCTCCCGGACTTTGGGAGTTGGGCGTTGGGAATTGGGAGTTTAAAAAGCGTTTCCCAGAAAAGGAAGCATGCGGCCGAAATACATCACGAGGGCCCACGACACGATCGCCGTGGCGCCGGCGATCTTCACGCGGATGGGCGGATCCTGCCCCGCCTGCGCGTGGTGCCACGGTCCCTCGAACACCGTGATGTAGAGCAGGTTCAGGCCGGCGACCATCAGGAAGATGATCTTCCAGAGGAACGAGATGTTCGCGCCGTACTGCTCCGGCGTCCCCGTCACGAACATCATGCCCGTGACCACGTTGATCGCCAGACCCAGCGCCGCCCACGGCAGCAGCCGGTGGAAGGCCGAGTACGGCGCGGTGCGCATGAAGCCCAGCAACCGCATGTTGACGAGCAGGATGACGCCGAGAATGAGCCACAGACCGATGAAGTGCAGCGCCTCGGACGCGGGCCACATCCAGTTCCGGTCCATGTACGCCTTGCCCAATCCGCGTCCGGTCAGCCAGCCGGCTTCTACCTCCGGAGGCGCTTCTGTCGCCGCGCCCTCTGGCGCCGCTTCGGGGGCCGCTTCCGTTTCAGCCGCCGCCTGCGCGTTGGCGATGATCTCCGGGTGACGGATTTCGCCGCCGAGGCTCGCCGCGCGCGCCGCCGTCGCGAACGACAGCGCAGAGAACACGAATACGACGGCAACCATCGTCGTCGGCCAGACGCTGGTTCGCCGCCACTTCCACAGCGCGAGCCAGGACAGGGCGCCGGCGGCTTGCATCAACACGAACGTCCACAGGGCCGCGGTCCAGTGCGCGTCGACGAACAGCTGGGAAATGTCCGGCATCTCGAGCAGAGTCTGCTGCGCGCCGACGCCGCTCAGGTAGGCCGGGAACGTGAACAGGGCGACGACGTAGGTGGCTTCCAGCGCGATGCGCTTGAGATCGTCGCTCTTGCGGACGAAGGCGATGATCAGCAGTACGAGGGCCGCGGCGCCGCCGATGGTCGGAATGTGATTGAGCAGCAGATGCAGGTGCGGAACATTCATGTTCATCGCGTCACCTCAGATGTACGCAATGAGGCGGCCTGCGGTTGTCGCCCCGATCCAGAGGACCAGCGAGGCCATGGCCAGCGTCCGTGCGTTCGACGGGAGCACGCCGTCCGAAGCCGTCGGACTGCGGAAGATGCGGCTGCGCATCATCTGCATGTTGACGACGGCCAGCGCGACGAAGATCAGCTTCACGTAAAACACCGTCTGGTGCAGGCGTGTCACCGGATCCGTCACGAGCAGCGCCAGGCCGGAGAGCGCGCTGACGATGAAGCCGAACCACATGATCGGAAAGAGCCGGTCGAGCGGCCCGATAGGCACGCTGCGGCCGAAGCCGAGCACGCGCAGCGCCACGGCGCCGTTGACGCCGGCGACCGTTCCGAGGCCGAGTGTGTGCAGGAACAGAACGGTTGGATATCCGAGAAGCGAGCCTGACTCGCCGACGAACCGGGCAAACGCGCTCTGCTGGAGCGATTCGAGAAATGGATCCATGCGTCCTCGATGAAAGGTGACGGGGGATTGTATCTCTACGGCGATCGCCTCGGTTTCAACCGTGCGAGAAATTCCCCCGGCGTCTCGATCCGCATCTCGTAGCGGAGCGCCGACAGGAAGTGGCGGCGGTTGTCCGTCACCACCACCTCGGCGCCCGCGGCGCGGGCGATTTCGGCGATATGCGCGTCGTAGATCCGGCCGCCGCCTATGCGATCGCGGGCGGCGGCGCGCAGCGCCGGCAGCCGCTCCGCCGCCGGAAGGTCGTGAACGGCCATCCGCGCGAAAATCTCCTCTTCGAGCAGTATCGCGGCGTCGGCCGGATCGAGCCGGAATTCCGGGGGGAGACGGGTGCTGACGGAGTAAAACTCCAGACAGCAGTGCCATGCGGTGGCGGCGCCGCTGACCCGCTTCTCGGCGACCGCGTGCAACAGCGACTGCGCAGGTGCGCTCTGCGGACCGAAGTCGATCAGGCCGGCGAGCAGCACGCTGGTGTCGAGGAACGCGGTTACGGCCACCGGTTGCGCTCGTCCTCGACGATCGCCGCGACATCGACGCGCGGACGCTGATCCGCCGGAACGGTCGGCCGTGCAACGCGCCGGCGGCCGATCTTGACCAGCCGCGGACCGGCGGCCACGCGCTGCAGCCGGATGCCGATGTCCTCCTCGGTGATCTCCACTTCCGCGCCGGGCCCCAGGCCGGCCCGCTCGCGGATCGCCGCCGGAATCACCACGCGGCCAGCCTTGTCAATGGTTGTTCGCATGGTAATACGATACCACTCTATTGCCGGATGCCCGTCGTCGCCGCGGGCCGGCCTATCGGGCTCCGACGGACAGATCGGCGCGGACGACGGAGATCTGCGCGGCGGGGAACTCCAGGCGCAGCAGGCGTCCCCGGTCGGCCCAGAGCTCGACACGCGTCGGCCGCGGCCTGACCTCGATGAGCACGTAGCGCTGCGCCGACAGCGATCCGCTCCTCGTCTGGACGCGCTCGACTGTGGCCGTCTCCACCAGCGCACGCGTTTCCCCGGTCGGCGGGACGAAGATCGGGAGGTCGCCGTGCGCGCCGTCGCCGGCCAGCCGCGCGGCAACGGCTTCATAGGCGCCGTAGGCGCGCTCCGGAAGCAGGATCGTGTTTGCCGACACGCTGGTCGAGCGAAAGCGGGCTTCGCCGGCACGCACCACGTCGATCTGCGCCGTGATGCGGGCCACCGCGACGTGCACGAGGACGTCGTCCGGCGCCTTCATCTCCAGCGTCATCCAGCGGCCGAACCAGGTGCGGTTGTACAACAGCTCGAGATTGGCAATCCGTACCGGCACCGCGCCCTTCGACTGCTGGGAGCCCGTGATGCGCCATCCGTCGCTGGTCCGGGAGACCTCGGTTTCCATCGTCCCGACGCGCTGCCCCTTCTCGTAAACGACGAACGACGCCTTGCCTGGTGTCTGAGCGGCAACGCCCTCCGCGAGCAGGATGACAAGACAGAGCAGCACGCGGCACATCGCCCTCATCGTGGCCCCGTCTTTCTCGAAGGGTCAAGCGTCCTACTGAACTAGAATCCGCCCGAATGCGCCCCCTGACCCTTGCAGCCGCTCTCGTTGTCCTTGCCGGTGCCGGCGCCGGCGTGCAGACACCTGATGTCAAAGTCGTAACCGGCGCCACGCTCATCAACCCCGCCGCAGCCGCTCCTGTTGCCGACGCGGTCATCGTCATCGGCGGTTCGCGGATTACCCAGGCCGGCACGGCCGCCTCGGTGAAGCCGCCCGCGGGCGCGGACGTCATCGACGCGCGCAGCAAGTTCGTGATTCCGGGACTTGCCGACATGCACAACCACCTCGGTGCAGGTGTCATGAGTCTGGGACCCCAGCGCGAGAACTACGTCGGCAACCTCGGACGACTTCTCGCGGTCGGCGTCACGACGGTCTTCGATCCCGGCGTCGGCGAAAGTGATTTCGCCAGCCTGAAATCGGCAGCCGCTGCTGATGCCGCGCCGTATCCGCGATTCTTCGGTACCGGGCCGGCCATCACCATCCCTGGCGGATCGCTTGGCGAGCAGGGTCCCGCGCCGGCGACGGTTGGAGACGCGCGGGCGGTGGTGCAGAAACTGAAGTCCGCCAACGTCGATGCAATCAAGATTCACCGCGATGACCTGGCCTGGGCGTCGAAGCGCACGATGCAGCCGATGGCCCTGGACGTGCTGCAGGCGATCGTCGACGAGACGCATCGCCTCGGCCTTCGAGCGTATGTTCACGCGCCGCAGCTGCTGCGCGCGAAGGAGGCATTGCGGGCTGGCGTGGACGGCCTGATGCACGGCATCGTCGACGAACCGATTGATCAGGAATTCATCGCCCTGATGCAAAAGAACCGCGCCTTCTACGTGCCGACGCTCGGGATGTTCGAGGATGTCGCGGACGTTGGCGCGTTCGGCAAACGCCAGGCGCCGTATTGGGATCAGCTCGGGCTGCAGCCGGCGGGGATCTACCAATTCCTCACCTCGCCGCAGGGCATTCAGATTTTTCAGTCATTCCTCAGCAACACGGCGTTCACGAACGAGCGCCTGCCGGTACTGCGGGCGAACCTGAAGCGGGTGTTCGATTCCGGCATTCCGGTCGTCATGGGCAGTGATACCGGCTTCTTCGGGGTATTGCTTGGCGTGGCCACGCCGCTTGAAATGGAGCTGATGGTCGAGGCCGGCCTGACTCCGGCGCAGGCCATCGGCGCGGCCACGATCAACGCGGCGCGCATGATTGGCAGAGACAAGGAGCAGGGGAGCGTCGAGGCCGGCAAGCTGGCCGACCTCCTGATTCTCGACGCGAATCCACTTGCTGACATTCGAGCCCTGCGGCAGATCCATCGCGTGGTCAAAGGCGGCGTGGTTCACGATCCAGCGCGATTGCCGCGTTGACGAGCGTGTCTGCACACACGTCTGCGGCTGGCGTCGAACTACCAGATGTAGAGAGTCGGCTTTCAGTTTGTACGCCTTCGCCGTCTTAGCACCACTGTGTACGCGACGACGTTGACCGCAACCACCACGACCCCGAGGGCAATCTGCGCCTGCCGGGTCAGCCCTTCCGGATAGAGCACAGGAAACACGTAGGTGGCGACGAAATCGCCCGCATACGGCTCCAGGCCGGCGCGACGGCGGAGGGCGTTTTCGAGCGGCGTTAATGGGCAGATCCCTCCAGAGAATTCCACGAACGTCGCCCATGTCGCAGCGGGCAGATGAATCCACGCGATCCGTGGCCATCGGAGCGCGAGGGCACTTCCCGCGACCACGAACAACACGAACAACACGTGGACGGCAACAACCGCCGCAGCCAATGCGGCATCAATACTCACACGGATTCCCCTCCGCGCCTTGCCGGCGGGAACGAACGCCAGGGGACGACATCGAGCATACGCGTCGTCCTGAATGGGTGGAGGAGCTGAAGGCGAAACTGCCTGAGAAGTAGCTGGCGGCTCGTGGCGTCAGCCACGAACCACCAACTACCAACTACCAACTAGGTGGTCGGTTGCGGCGCAGGCTGCGTCGCAGCCTTCACCTTGTCCTTGTTCTTCGACAGCCACTGATCGAACGACTGCAGCTGCGGATTCAGCTTGCGCGTCTCCTCGATGCTGCGGGCGCCGTTCACTTCCTTGGCGAAGTCGCGGTAGGTCTGGAACATGTTTCCGTATTCATCGGCTCCCGGGAAGCCGAAGCTGCGGAACAGATCCGCGTCCACCGCATTGAACTGCACCGGGCTGATGCCGAGCCCCTTCGACAGCTTGTCGCTCATCTCCTGGAAGCTGAGGCTCTCGCCGGCAATCCCCACGGTCTTGCCGATGTACTGCTGGCCGGCCTTGAAGATCCCGAACGCGGCCTTGCCGATGTCCTCGCCGGCGATGGCGGGCAGCTTCGCGTCGCCCATCGGGAAGGTCCAGCTGTAGACGCCCTTGTCGTCCTTCTTCGGCGCCAGGCCGAACATGTACAGGTTGTCCCAGTAGAACGACGTCACCAGGTAGGTGACCGGCAGACCCTTGAAGTACTCGTCGGCCTCGGCCTTGGCGTCGAAGTGCGGCACCCGGTACTTGCCCTGGAGGATCGGCATCCGTTTGTCGTCCGCCGACATCAGTTTGCGCGTGTCCTCGAGGGTTGACCAGATGACGTGCTTCACGCCGGCGGCTTTCGCCGCTTCTGCGATGTTCTTCGCCTGCGCCTTCTCCTTCTCTCCGGAGAAGTGCTCCCAGAAGTTGGTGACGCCGTAGACGCCATGGGCGCCGGCGAACGCCTTCTTCAGGCTCTCGACGTCGTCGAGATCGCCCTTGACGACTTCGGCGCCGGCCGCGGCCAGCGCCTTGGCCGTGTCCTTGTTCGGGTCGCGCGTGATGGCGCGCACCGCAAAGCCGCTGTTCGGGTCGGCCAGAATGGCGCGAACCAGACCGCCGCCCTGTGTCCCGGTCGCGCCGGTGACGGCAATGATTTTCTTGTCAGCCATCAATTCATCCTTCGTGTTGTGGTTTGAGAATCCCTACCGCGCAACCGCTGCGCCGGCGCCGACCAGTTCTCCGCGCACGATCGCGGCGCCGTCGACGAGCGCCTTCAGCTTGGCCTTCGCCACGTAACGGGACAGCGGCTTCATGCCGCAATCCGTGCTGAGCGTTACTTTCTCCGGCGGCACGACATCGAGCACCTTGCGGATCCGGTCCGCCACTGTCTGTGGCGACTCGATCATGTTCGTGCGGATGTCGAGCACGCCGCACTGGATGCCGACGTTCTTCGGCAGGTTCTTCATGAACTCGATGCCCTTCATCTCGCGGTTGGCGTAGTCGAGCACGAACTCATCGATGCCCTTGGTCTCGAAGAAGTAGGGCAGCACCGTCTGATAGCCCTCGGGGAAGCTACCGCTGAGGATGTCGTTGCCCCAGGCGTTGCCGAAGCAGAAGTGCCAGCCGATCTTCGCGTTGACGCCTTCGCAGCACTTCTCGATGACGTCCTTGATCCATTTGTAGTCGTCCTTGTTGCCGGTGAAGAGCGGCAGCCAGGCGCCGAGGTCCTCGATCTGGAGATACTGCGCGCCAGCCTCGACCAGGTCCTTCATCTCCTTGTTGAAGATCGGGACCAGGGCGTAGCTCAGCTCCTTCGCGTCCTTGTAGTGCTGGAAGTAGACGTGCCACGCCAGGTTGACGGGGCCGGCACCGACGGACACCTTGATCGGCCGCGTCGCGTACCGTTTTGTGATCTTGTAGAGATCCGCCAGGCGGATGGGTCCGTGCTTCACCGGACCGCTGTTGATGACGCCGCCCCAGTCGTCGAGGATCTCGACGACGCGATTGCGATCCGTCGCGCCGATGGTCGACGGATGCTGCTCGCGCGACTGCTCGAACCCGCCAATCCGCTCGTACATGTACCAGCAGAACGCCCCGATCGCGCCGACGTAGTCGTCGTACCACATGTTGCCGTCGGTCACGATGTCGAGCCCGGCGGCTTCCTGGTCGCGGACCACCGTCGCGACGGCATCGTCGTACTCTTCTTCGAATCTGACTTCCTTGAACGCAACCCGAATATCGCGCCCGAGCAGCTGGTGGGTGTACCAGGACGGTCGCGGATAGGAGCCGACCATCGTGGTCGGGAGCATCTTGTCAACGATCTTCGTGGCCATGTGGTCCTCTGTGTTTATGTGCGTATGTCCTTGGGGCCGAAGCACCCGTGGCCGGAGCCGTTAATCATTGTTCAATGGACGCAAGGGGTGCAAGGGGTCCAAGGCGTCCGATATCATGGGCGCCATGTCGAGTCGCATTCATATTCTTGGAATCCTCGTGCTTGCCGGCGGACTGCTGACCGCAGCCTGCGGCGGCGGCAGCACCCCGGAACCTCCCGCGGCGACGGCGAAGGCGGATGGACCGGGGGTCGTGACTGGAAAAATCATCATTGACGGCGAGCCGCCGGTCCGGACTCCCGTCAGGATGGCCGCCGACCCCAACTGCAAACCAGGACCGCAGTCGCTGTCCGAGACGATCATCGTTGCGCAGGATCGCGGGCTGAAAAATGTGTTCGTCCACGTTAAGGACGGGCTCGGCAATTCGGTGTATGAAACCCCGACCGCTGCCATCAAGCTCGATCAGGTGGGTTGCCGGTACGAGCCTCACGTCTTCGGCGTTTTCGCCGGCCAGCCGGTCGAGATCAGGAACAGCGATCCGACGCTGCACAACGTCCACGCCATCCCGAAGAACAACGAGGAGTTCAACTTCGGCCAGCCGGACGAGAAGGCGCCGATCGTCACCAAGACATTCAGCAAGCCGGAAATCGGGGTCTCGTTCAGGTGCGACGTGCACGGCTGGATGCGCTCGTACGCCAACGTCGTGACGCACCCCTTCTTTGCCGTCACCAAGGACGATGGGACGTTCGAAATCAAGGGATTGCCGGCAGGAACCTACACCATCGAGGCGTGGCACGAGCGGCTGGGGACGCAGACGCAGAGCGTGACGATTTCTGCCGATTCGCCCGCCGTAACGAGTTCCTTCACGTTTAAGCCCGCTGCCTGATTCAGGCACGGGCCGCGGAGTCGCGAAGGCGCGGAGGCTGAAAAGCTCCGCGTCTCAGCGTCTCCGCGGTTTGTTTTCTGAATACGACACACCCAGAAACCCGTTACACTCGCCGCCATGCGACGGCATCTGCTGCTCGCCTCCCTGTTCCTGCTGCAGGGCGCGGTCTGCCTGGCGCAGGACCCTGCCCGCATGGAGCAGGTCGTCCAATCCTTCACCGGCAATGCCGGCTTCGCGGGCTCGATCCTGGTCGCTCGCGGAGATGACGTGCTCTTCGACAGGCGCTACGGCACCGTACCGCGACGGCAGGCGGTAGCCTCGCTGACCAAACAGTTCACGGCTGCGGCAATCCTGCTGCTCGAGCAACGCGGCAGGCTTCGCATCGAGGACCCCGTCAAAAAGCATCTCCCCAACGCGCCGGCAGCGTGGGATGGGATGACGATTTTTCACCTGCTGACGCATACCGCCGGATTCCCCGGCCTGCAGACACCGCCGGAGCTGCGCAGCCCGCCAGCGCCGGCCGGTACGGCGGCCCCGGCCACGGTCACCGAGTTCATCAACGGGCTGATCGAACGGCCGCTAGTCGCACGGCCGGGCGAGACGTTCAGCTACACGAACACCGGCTACTTCATTCTCAGCGACATCATCGAGCGGCGCTCAGGGCAGAGTTACGAACGGTTTGTCACCGACAACCTTCTGGCGCCGCTCAAGCTGATGAACACGGGACTCGATCCCGCGGCGGCGAAGACGATGTCGCCGAACTCGCTGGCGCCGGCGCCCAACGGGGCAGCGGGCTTCTCCACGACACCGGCGGATCTCCTGCGGTGGCAGCGTGCGCTCTACGGCGGGAAGGTGCTCTCCGCGGCGTCGCGGCGGAAGATGACGACGCCGTTCAAAGGCGATTACGGGCTTGGCATTTACGTCCGGAGCGTGGATGGGCGGCTAGCGTACACCCACGGTGGCGGCGCCCCCGCGTTCGCGAACCTGACCTACTTCCCCGACCGCCATGTCTCCGTTGTCGTCCTCGGCAGCATCGCCACTGCGCCGGCGCCGGAGGTCGCTGCGTACCTTGGCACGCTCGCGCACGGCGGGACGGTGACCCTGGCGTCGGAGCGCAAGTACGTCACGCTGCCGCTCAGTGTGCTCGAACGGTATGTGGGGCAATATGAGCTGGGAGGCCGCTGGCCGATTGTCCTCGACGGCATGAACCTCGTGTTCGTCGCCGGGCCGCAGAAGACGCGGCTGCTGGCGGAGTCGGAGACGGTCTTCTACCTCGAAGGTACGAATCTCCGCGTCGAATTCGTGCGTGACGCATCAGGTGCGGTCGTTGAGATGGTGATGCACCAGGGCACGCGGCAGGATCGAGCCAAGCGCGTCCAGTAACTGGGTAGCCTGGGTAGCCTGGGTAGCTGGGTTGCCT
>JBOGIQ010000219.1:0-9937 GCA_050742535.1 Vicinamibacterales bacterium
GTGTATCGCCGCGCGGGCATCGCCGCGCCGATGACCGCTCATGCCCACGTCACGATCAACGGGATCGACAGCGGCATCTACGTGATGCGGGAGGCGATCAACAGGGACTTCCTCACGCGCAGCTTCCGACGGCAATCTCTACGAACTGAGTTACCGGCCCGATCCGATGGTGTCGCCGACTCAGATTGCGCTCAAGGATGAAGTCGAGCAGAAGCGTCAGCGGACGGAGCTCGTCGGCGCGGCCGATGCGGTGCAGACCGCGCCGGCGGAAACATTCGCCGCCGCGGTGTCGAAGTACCTCGATCTCGATCGCTACATCACCTTCTATGCGGTCGAAGCCGCGACCAGCAACTACGACGGGTTCTCATTCAACGTCAACAACGCCTACCTGTACTCGCACCCGCGCGACGGCCGCCTCATCATGATTCCGTACGGCGCCGACTCGTCGTTCTGGGCGATCGCCCGGATCACGAAAATACAGAGCCCCTTTCAGGCACCACGGGCGGCGCTGGCGCGCCGGGTTCAGTCGATTCCGGAGTTGCGGGAGAAGTTCTCCGCGGAAGTGGCGCGCGTCGGCCGCGAGCCGGTGTGGGACAAGAAAGCGCTGCACGATCGGCTCGCCGTAGTCGCTCGCACTCTCGCCTCGGCGCCGAAGACGACGCGGGCGGCAGCCGATGTGAAGAAATTCACCGACTACCGTCCCGTGATCGAAGCGTTCATCAACAACGGCGGCACGACAAATCCCGTCAACAGCTTGCCCTGAGCGATTTTTCGTGGGGCGAGCCTTGCAGGCTCGCGAACCCGAAGGGTTCGCGCCACGGCAACCCAGGCAACCCAGCAACCCAGGCAACCTCACGGCACGATGGCGAGCGGCATCCGCCAGAACGCCGCTTTTTGTGTTTCCGGATCGAGCACCGTCACCTGGCAGTCGTAGCGGCCGGGCTCGATGCCGGCCAGCGGAACGCTGACCCGCACCGGTACTGCCTTCGATTTCGGGTGCATGCCGCCGACGACGGGCACCGGAGCCGTCTCGAACACCTTCTCATCGCCTCGATACAGCGACAGCACCGCGACCACGGGTCGCATCGCCGTCGTCCCCCGCTGGTACGCTTCGAGGTAGACGAACAGATCGCGGCTCTTGCTGAAGACGCGCGTGACGCTCGGAAGCAGCTTCTGTCCATCCATGACGAGCGGGTTGAGCGCCGCCACCTCGGCGTCCTGCCGGACCGTGAACAGCTCGTCGCCGAGCGCCACGCGCTGGCTGCTCAGCACCACGGAGCTGATTGGTATCTGCGGCGTCGCTTTCACGAGATTGGGCACCACAAACGGCGTCTGGTAGGTGCCGATTCGTCCTGTCGTCGTGTCCCGTGCCAGCACTTTGATCACGTACTTGCCGGGCAGCAGCACGTATCCGTTCTCGTACTGGATGGGCCGCCGCGACAGCTGCTGGGCGTCGGCGTCGCTCAGCCTGATCGAGATGCTGTCGCGGATGTTCTGTATGGTGATGCCGTATTCGTCCTTGATCTCGCCGATAAAGTCGATCCGGGTCTGCGGGGCGCCGCGATTGCGGGCGAGCGTCAGTTCGCTGCCGGGAATCTTCATCGAGACCGGCACGTAGTATTCCGCGCGACTGAGCTGGAAGTAGTTCAGCTCCATCGCGATCGTGATCTCGGTAATCGGATCCTCGAGCGTGAACGCCTCTTCGAGCTGGCGTTCCCGGTCGGCGTTCGTGAAGTTCGCAAACGTCTTGTCGGCGTAGTAGCCCTGCCGGTGCGAGAGGCGCGCGTCGCGACCCGTGGGAAGCTCGATGCGGACGCGGCGGAACTTTCCGTCGAGCGCCGTGTTGGTGCTGTAGTAGGCGACGATGTAGTAGTCGGTGACGGCCTGGGCAGCGCGTACGATGCCGAGCGCGAGATCGTTGGAGTCGAACATCGCCGTCCCGCCAGTGTCCTTGGCGAGCGAGAACAGCGTGTCCTGCGACGCCTGGCTGTTCGCGGCCACGGGCTGGCTGCCGAACAGCGACCCGGCGTTTCCTGCCGCCGCGCGAGTGGCGTCGCCAAGCGGCGCGGACGCCGTCAGGCCGCGGGCGTCCACCGGGTTGATCGTGACGTTCGCGCGAATGGCCGCGTTCTTCGTCGCGCTCAGCTGTGCGTGGTTGTCGGAGCCGTTCAGGCGAAGCCCGCTCCCGAAGTAGACGAGCGTTTTCTGCTCCGCCAGTCCACGGAACATTCCGACGGCCGACTGCAGTGCTGACAGCTGCCGGTCCGTGTTGAACACGTTGAACTCGGCATCGCCGCCGCTGTCGGCTGTGTCGGGAAGTCCGTCACCATTCAGATCGTCGCCAATCTGCAGCGTGTCGATCACCTCGCGCAACGCCGCGCGGTTGTCGGTGAAATCCTGGCGCACGCGCAGGATGCTGTTCGCGAACGTGATGACCGAGACCAGGTCGGCCATCGTCATCTGCCCGTCCAGGAACCGCCGCGCGTTCTCGTACGAGCGGAGCTGATCGGCCAGCGGCATGGACGATTGATCGAAGTAGAGGACGATCAGCCGCCGGTTCTGGTATTTGATGCTGCCCGGCGGCGGCGTGGCGATCTCGACGTTGACGGCGCGCTGCACGCCGGCGGCGGGTGCCGGATCGGCAGGATCCGGCACGTCGACGATCGGCTCGTTGGCAATGCGCTGGAACTCGACGAAGGCGATTTCCTGACGCTGGTTCTCTTCGAAGACCACGAAGTCCTTGGCGGTGAGCCCCTCGATGGGCTGTCCTGCCTTGTCCTTGACGGAGACGTTCTGGACGACCAGCCGGGTCGAGGCTTTGAAGACAGCCTGCGGCTGTTGATCGCCGCCCTGTGGCGGCGATGGCGCCTGTGCGCCGCCGGACGTGATGGCGACGATGAGCGCGATCGCGGTGATGGCTGGAATGCGCATACCTAGAAGCTGAAACCGACTCGCGAGGTCACCCGGCGCATCCCGTTCACGGCGATCGGCAGCCCGAACTGCGGCGAGCCCACCGTCGTGTTCATGCCCGAGTAGGTGACGTGGTTGAGGACGTTCGTCGCATTGATCGACCAGTTGACGGAAAAACGATTCGAGATTCGGAAGGTGCGCGTCGCATTGGCGGTCAGCCCGAACTGTCCCGGCCCGCGAATGGAGTTCCGCGGTGCGTTGCCCCAGGTGCCCGCCGCCGGCGGCGCGAAGGCGTCAGGGTTCGCGTAGTAGCCCTCCGGCCCGCCGTCGATCGGCTCGCCGGTGAGGTCGGCGCGCACCGTGCCGGTGACGCCCGCCACCGACGTCACCCGATAGATCGGCGTCCGCGGCGTTCCGCTGCCAGCGGTCAGCGTCCAGTTCGTGCTCCACCCGTTTACGAGTCTCCCGACCCATCCTGTCCGGAGGGCGCCGCCACCGATTCCCTGACCGGTGTTGTACGAGAAGGTGTAGCGGAACAGATGCCGCTGCTCGAACGAGGACGGCCCGTACTCGGCGTCGAGATCGAGCCAGTTCTGCGCGATGCTGCCGCCGAAGCCGCCGAAGCTCGAGGCGTTGTCGCTCGCCTTCGTCAGCGTGTACGCCGCGGTCCACTGCATCCCTGACATCAGACGCCGTCGCAGCTCGAACTGGCCGGCATGCTGAATGGAGCTGCCGCCCGACGTGTAATAGACGAACCCTGCCGGGCAGGCGGGACAGGGGTTCAGCGCCCCGGCCGGGTAGGTGTTGGGGATGAACGCCTGCGGCAGGTTCACTCCCTTGCCCGCGAGATACGTTGCGACCGCGGTCATGCTGCCAGGCATGTCGCGCTGCGCCGATGCCTGCCAGCGATGCACGGAGCCGACTCGGTACTCCGGATCGAACGCCACGGTATTCAGCGTGATCGCGACCGGTGCGATGAACCCGTTGCCCAGCGTCAGCGGTGTGGCCGCCGTGCTGATCGAGTTGAACGCAAACGAGAGCGGCGGCTGCTGCGCCATCTGCTGCGCCAGCGTCTGGTACACCGACGTGTTGCGATAAATCCCGAAGCCTGCGCGAAGGATCACGGACGATGTCGGGATCGGCCGCCAGGCCACTCCGACACGCGGCTGAATGCCCCAGGGGTCGGCTTTGATCAGCGATGCGGGGTAGTGCCGCCCGGTTAGTGGCCCCACGCCGCTCTCGGCGACGACCGGTGCCGCGGCGCGGAAGTCGTCGGCGACGTCAAGATTCACGAGCCGATCGAGCCGTTCGGTCACCGGAACCTCGAAATCCCAGCGGAGGCCGAAGTTGATGGTCAGGTTCGGGCCGACGCGGAAGTCGTCGTTCAGGTAGGCGTCGTAGTTCCACGCGCGAAATCCCTTGTCCGCATTCCCGAACGCGATCGAGCTGGTGTTGGGAAGGCCGAGCAGAAAGTCAGCGAAGGAATGCCCGGTGAAGGAGCCGTTGAACGTGAAGGAGCCGCGCGCATTCTGCTGCGACACGGAATCGATCATCTGATAGCGGGCGTTGCCACCGAAGACCATCACGTGGCGGCCCTGTGTCCGCTGCGTTTCGACGTTGAACGCATGCGACTGGGTGCGGTTGAAAGAGTACTGGCCGCTCGACAACCCTGCGATTTCGTTGGCGAACGACAGAGCCGGTGGTCCCCAGTTTTCCGGATCCTGGTTGTTGCCGGTGATGCCCGCCTCGCCCGACACGTTGACGCGATTGGCGAAGAACGGCACCGAGGTATTTGTCTGGCGCGTATAGGTGTGGCGGAAGCGCAGCTGCCGGTTCGACGGGATCAGCCGCCGCGTCCAGTTGATCGAGACGTTCATGCCGGAGCCGCGCGACGAGTCATCGAATCCGAACAGTGAGGTCGACTCGTTCGACGAGCGGTTGTAACCGCCGTTCACGCCGATCAGCTGCGTCGGCGTGTTGACGATGTTCGCGATCGAGACGGTGGCGTTGTAATTGACGGTGCTGGTGTACGCCGGAAGCTGGTAATTGAACGAGCCAGTGGCGCCATCCTCCGGCAGCGGGTAGTAACCGAGCAGCGCGGCCGCCTGCGGGCTGATGCGATGTGTCGGGATCCGGTTCCCGTCGAAGGGCTCGCCCGTGAGCGGATCCGTCAGCTGCACGGGACCGCCGAATCCATCCGCCGTCTGCGAGAAGTCGCCGCTTCGCTGCAGCAGCGTTGGCACCAGGCCGGATACCGTGTTCGCGTTGTTGTTGGAATTGCGGCCGTATTGCACGAGCATCTGACGGTTGGTGCTCATCAGGCCGGGAATCCGAAACGGTCCCTGCAGGATTCCGGAGACGCCGAGCCGGCTGGTGTCAGGTTTTCTGGCCGGCACGCCGGTCAGGGAGAACGGGCGCGCGTCCCATGCGGAGTTGGCGCCGTCGAACGTGACCTGGCCTCTGAACAGGCGGATGCCGGTTGGCCGTGGGACGTTGCCGGCGGAGGGCTGCGCCGCGCCCGCGCTGACCGTTCCGCTCACCAGGAACGCATCGCCGGCGTCACCCAGCGGAGGAAGTGGCGGCGGGGCAGGTCCACCTCCGCGCCCGGCGGCGATCTTTGCCGCCGCCGCTGCTGCGGCGGCCGCAGCGGCCGCATTGGCCGGGGGCGCTCCTGGTGCGACGCCGGCTCGCTGAAACGATCCGGCTGGCTGCGACGGGTTGTTGCCGGCAGTCGCGGGCGCGCGCCGTGTCACGTTGGGCGGCGGCGCCGGCGGCGGAATCGGAACGCCCCGCGTGATGTCGGCAAACGGCAGCATCGAGAGCTGCCACTCCGTCGTCGCCGTGCCTGTCGCACCATTCGCGACGGTCACGTCGCGCTTCTGAGCCGCCAGGCCGACCATCTCGACCTGGATCGACCACATCCCCTCGGCAATCCCCATGAACCGGTAGGCGCCTTGCGTGTCCGTTGTCGTGACAAGCGTGCTGGTGCCCTGCGTGGCTGTCACGCGCGCGCCGGGGACAGGCACGCCGCCAGCGAGGGTCACGCGGCCGACATGATCGGCGGCCAGCGCCGGAGACGCGAGCAGGGCCACCGCACCAAAGACCAAGGACCACCTAGTCTTCATCTGGCTGACTCACGCTTTCGATGACGAGCACGTCAACCATCTCCTTCTGCCGATCGAGCTTGAGGCCGAGATCGCGCACTGCCGATCCGAGCGAACGGCCGTCGCCCACTTCGGGCAGCAGATTCGGGTTCTGCGGATTCGCGTTGGCGAGAACCCCTGTCAGTCCCCGGAGCAGCGCCGTCGGTGACGCATCGAGCTCTATGTAGTACGTGCCGGTCAGCCCGGTCCGGTCGTGAATAACGCCGAGGCCGCCGATCGAGCCCAGAAGGCTGACGAAGTTCGCCATGGTGACACCGCGGGCCGTGATGCCTGACGTGGACAGACCCATGCCGCCGCTGCATTGCAGCTGTGCGGGAGAGACACGGCCAGGGCCTGGAGGGACCGGAGGCTTGGCACCGCGCTGCGAGCAGTCCACCGGCCGCATACGCGTCGTCGGCTTCCACTCCTTCTCAGCCGTGGCCAGCACATACGCCTGCATCTCGCGCTTCTCGACGCGGTACTTCAACTGGAACCGATCGACCAGCACCGCCCGCAGCATGAGCATCACCTCGTTGCGGGGAGCGTTCGTTTCGGCCTTGGCGTTGATGGCGAACCGGTCCGTCGTCGCCCACGACGGGATGTCACCGCTTAACTGGTAGTCCCGCAGCCCTCCAAACGCCTGCATGAGGATCGTCCGCAGCGGCAGGTTGAGAATCGTGATGCGTCCGCCGCCTGGCGTCCTCAGGGCACTCGACGTCACGCGGCCCTCGAGTTTCTTGACGGAGGCGACCTCAAAGCGCGGCAGTTTTTCCGCCGGGATGTCCATCGGTGGCGGTGGCAACGGGATCAGGCCCGATGGCGGAGCACCGGGTGGGGGCGGCGGCGGTGGCGGAGCTGGTGAAAAAATGATCGCCTGACCGCCGACTGCCCCGGTTGCCACGAGCACACAGGCGCACACGAGGACCAGGAAGGGCAGGCGAATGGTCACAGTGTTTGCCTCATCGCTTCACTACCCCGTAGACGAGTAACGACGGTGTTGTGTTAGCGGTTAGACGCCGCGTCGGGCAATTCGGCTGCCTTGCTGACGCCTGAAGGCCTGCATCTTAAATCCGGAAGTGAAAGTTTGGTCTAGCGGCACAGATTCCGGATTTCACCCATGCCGCCGGCGCCGAGCGGCCCAACAACTTCATAAGGACCGAGACGTACCGGAAGTCAGCGACATGGCGAGATGGGAGGCGGCCGTTTAACTCCTGAATGATTGCCGTCCGATTCCTTGAATCGGAATCCCCTGACTGGAAAGGACTTCGTGCTGGAGCGCATGCATCGCGGCAGCTGCCTGATCGATGTGCCTGACGAATGCCAGCGCGCCCTGCAGAATCGGCGTGAGCCGCTCGCGGTCCTGAATGCGCGCGGCCGGATACTCGTGCTCGACGATGAGGTAGGTGTTGGCGACGTCGAGCGGCAGCAGTTCGCGCGCGGCGAGCTGATGATCCAGCCAGTCCACGGTTCGATTCTGCAGATAGGCAAGCGGATCGTGCCGCGCGGTTCCGGGCAGCTCGTGCTCGCACAGCACCACCTGCTTCTTCCAGGCATTCACCTGATCGGCCGGTTTGCTCGACGGCTTGCCGCCGATCCAGTCGCCGCGCTCCATCGTCTGGCCGCCGTAGCCCCAGGCCGCCACACCCTGTGCATCGACGACCTGCCCCTTCACGTGAAATCCGCCAATGAGGAAGCCGTAGCCCTGGTCCTTCAGGAACTGAAAGATCGATCGCGTGTCCTGACCCATCAGGATGGCGTGGGAAGGGTCGTAGTGAATGCGGAACTGGTCGCCGACGCCGTGCTTCTCGCAGATGCGGTGCAGCGCGATCCAGGCGCCGGGCGTGTAGGCGATGTTGTTGTGCCAGTTGTCGGCCGTGGTCCAGCCCGGCATCGGGCACTGCTCGACGCGATAGGTGAGGCCGCGCGACTTCGCCTCTTTCAGCAGCGGGACGAAGTGCTGCTCGAAGTCGACGAGGTTCTCGTCCATGCTGCGCTGCTGGTTGCGCCCGACGAAACCGCACACGGCGTCGACGCCAAGGAGTGCAGCCGCATCGAACACGCGCAGCAGGAAGTCGTGCTTCTTCCGTCGCGTGGCGCGGTCGTGGTGGAGCAGATTGTCGAAATACGCGAGGTCGGAAATGCGCGTGCCCGAAGCCGTGACCGCCGCCTGCACGCGCATCGCCCGATACGTGTCGAACGGCTTCCTCAGGTCGAGCGTGTTGGCAACTGGATCGAGCATCGCCTCCGGAGGAACGTCCGTCTCCGATGGATGCAGAGCCGCGGACAGCTGAACGTAGTCCGCGCCGAGCTCCTTCGCGAAGTCGAGCCAGTCTTCGATCGCGCGATCGGGATCGGCGTCGCGTGCGTCGCGCGGCGTCAGCTCCTGCAGCGCGGCGGTCAGGATTCCGACCTTCATGAACTTCGGTGCAAAGGCAGTCACGCTCATACGTTCGTCCACACGCCGCCGTTCCTGGCGCTCTCGAGGATGGCTTCGACGATCCGGCTGGCCCGATAGCCGTCCTCGAACGTCGCGACGGTCGGGGGGAGCGGGCGATAGGGCGTGCCGGCCGCGATGGCGCCGTAGATGTCGCGCATCAGGTTGCAGAATGCATCGGCCCACGCTTCCTGGTGACCGCCGGGAAGATGCGCGTACGGTCTCGCCTGATCGACGATGAGCGAGGGATCCTTCTGCAGGACCTCGTTCGCGCGATCGCGGTGGCCGAACCAGAGCTCATTCTGGTGTTCCTGCCGCCACTTGACGGAGGATTTCGACCCGCAAATCTCCAGCACGAGGTCGTTCTTGTGTCCCGGGCACACCTGACCGACCGAGAATGTTCCTTTCGCGCCGTTGTCGAATCGCACCAGCACCGAGGCGAGATCCTCGACGGTGATATCGACGATATCGGTGTTCTCGCCGCCGGCAGCCGCGAACGCCTCGCGCGAACCGCGCGGCCTCTTCCGCTTCGGCAGCGTGGTCGTGATGTCGCCGAGCACGTGCGTGATCGTCAGGCCGCTCATGTGCTGGGCGAGATCGCACCAGTGCGAGCCGATGTCGCCCAGCGCGGATGATGCGCCGCCTTTCGCCGGATCGAGCCGCCAGGAGTAGTCGGTCTCGTTCAGCAGCCAGTCCTGAATGTAGTAGCCGTGGAGGAACCTCGGCGTCCCGATAGCGCCGCTGGCGATCGCCTGCCGCGCGTGCTGAACGAGCGGGTTGCCGCGATAGTTGAACGTGACGGCAGTGACGACGCCGGCGCGGCGGGCCTCGTCGACCAGCTTCTGTGACTGCGCGGCGGTCATGGCCAGTGGCTTGTCGGAGACGACATGCTTGCCCTTCGCCAGCGCGGCGGACGTCACCTCGTAGTGCAGGTAGTTGGGCGTGGCGTTGTGGACGACCTGCACGTCCGGATCGTCAATCAGCGCCTGATAGCTGCCGTATCCCTTCCGTGCGCCGAGCGTCTGCGCCTTCTGCTGTCCTGACGCCTCGTTGCTGCCGGCGACGGCGACGATATCGACGAAGCCGAGACGTCGAACGGCATCGATGTGATGCGGGCCGACGAACCCGGCGCCGACGAGACCCATCCCGATCCGTTTCACGAAACCTCCTTAGAATCGTTCGAATCGAACATTGACCCCGAATGCGACCCCCGATAATACTCGTCCCGAATGTTCTTGCGAATTCTTGTCACGTGCGCCCTCCTCATATATGCCGCGGCCGCTGTGGATGCACAACGTGGACGCGCAGGCGGACCACCGCCCGCCGGTCCGCAGGGGCGCGGGCAGGCGAGTCCGGCGTCGCAGCGTCCGCCGCAGACCGCCACGCCGCAGCAGTTCCCGCCGGAGCAGGTCGAGGCCGGCCGCGTGCGCTTCGCCGCACAGTGCGGCTT
>JBOGIQ010000220.1:0-9929 GCA_050742535.1 Vicinamibacterales bacterium
GAGCTACGGTCATGGCCCTCCAGAAAGGCGCACCAAACAAGACGCCCCCAGAGCATAGTTGGTTGGGGCACCACTCCCAGCAATCGACATTTCGGCCCGTGCAGCGTTCATTCGGCTAACGCACCGCGTCTGACCTCAGTCCGGCGACGGCGGCTGGATGCTGTCGATCACTACGAAGGGGACCGGACCTTGCGCCGGTTCGAGCTTCAGGCCGAGTTGTTCCTGGACGGCTGTGAAGATCGACGGCGCATCGTCGGATCGGTTTGCGGCAGGCAGGCCGAACCCTTCGGCTGCGAAGCGCAATCCGACCACGTCGAACCCGCCCTCCAGGCCGGTGCGGTTGATGACGAAGCGGTTGACGCCATGGTTCGCGAGCGCAGCGGCGATCCTGTCCATCGACGCGCCGGAGGTGGTTATGGTCACGACCCCGCCGTTCACCGACTCGTCCACGCCGCATGAGGCAGATTGCCCCGCCACCGGCGCCGTTCCCGGAGACGCGCATGGAATCGGCGAGCGCTTTAGTTGCGGACCAAGCCGTCCGTCACTGCGGGCGAGGACCAGTGCATAGACGGGTTGTTCGCGCGTTTCGGTATGCGTGACGAGTTTGAATCGATCCGCCAGCAGCCCGCGCAGCATCGCTGGCCGCATCGCGTTTGGCGTTCCCTCGGGACCGCGACCGATGATGTCGAAGCGGTCGGAGTCGATCCATTGAGGACCGCCCGTCAAGCTTAGCGTGAGTGCCTTCGGCATCTGAACCTCCGTTCCCAATACCGCATAACCCGGAAGTCGCTGCAAAGTTGCATGGGGGTCGCCGCTCGGTTCGACCCCGTCAGCCCGGTTCAACATTCGGCCCCGGCAGCGGTCATCAGCCGGAACCCACCGACCAACATGCCGGGCGGTGAGCGGTTCCAGACCGCGAACCATCCGCCAATGCGGTCTACCGGGTGAGGCAGTAGGGGACCAGTCGCGATCTCCTCGATGTGTGGACGGGTGTAAGCCGTGCCCCGAAGGTGGATTAAGAACACGCCGGAGTTCGGCAGGAGTTCACTGAACTGATGCTCCGCTGCAACTTCGACCTCCACTTGGCAGCGCAGGAGCTGGGGATCAGCTACCGGGCGATGGTGGAGCGGTTGCGGAAGCTGGGGAGGCAGCCGCGCATCGAGTGAACCCACGTAAGCGACCGGAGCTGTCAACGCTGACCCGTAACCTGCTGATTGACCGCTTCGGGCTCGTCGCTCACCAGGAGAAGAAGGACGTTGCAGGGTTTTCCTTGCGCGTCGATGCCGGTGGTCACCGGCTCGTAACGGCCAAGGGCGAACGAACGACATCAAACTTCAATGGACGCCGCAACTGAACGCTGGGGGCAATACAGGTGAGCCAGAGGTCTCGCTGTTTACCGCGCTCCGAGAACAACTGGGCCTGCGGCTGGAACCTGCTCGCGTCCGCGTCGATGTCGTTGTCGTGGATCGCATCGCTCGAGTGCCTACCGAGAACTGAATGACGGCGCTACTCCCCGGATCCGTGCAAAGTCCGGGGAGGAGCTACTCAACACCGGCAGCCGCGTACAACACCTCAGATTCGATGCATTCCTGATGGGCGCGAGCTGCTTGCGCGATTCCTGTCGCTCCGTCGAAGGGGACTCGCTACCCAATCGTCAGACATGGGTTCGCGGTCTTCGTTGCCGACAGGAAGCGATCCCTCCGCATTTCCGCGAATTTCCGCACGGAGTGCGCGATCGCCGGGATGCGGACGGCCATGGCTCAGGTCATGCCAATCGTTCGGCTCCGGGAATTCCCCCATAACCGGAGACTCAGGCCATGAGAAAACCTCGTGCAACTGCCATTGCCCTATGTGCCCTGCTCACGTTGGCTCCCACCAATCCGATGTTCGCGATCGAGACGACGCCACGGAAGGCAACGCCGTCGGTCCCGACGGCACCGAAGAACCCACTCTCGTCCCCGGCGTGCGGCCCCGAGTTGCAGGCCGGTGTGTGGCAGCAGACGCCAGCGGGTGACCGGCGCGTTCGCAAGCTGGAAGGCCGAGCGGCAGATGCCTTCCTGGAGAGGCTGCGGGCAGGCAACCCCCAGTGGCGCAACATGCACACCGCCGCCGTCGCCGCGCTCACTGCAAAGGGGTTCAAGCCCGCGATCGGGATCGAGGGTGAAACCGTCGTCATTCAAGTCGAGAAGCGGAAGCAGAGCGCATCGATCAAGCCACCATCAGCCCTCGCACGGTTGATGAACTTCTTCATGCCCACGGTCCATGCGGTACAGGTGGACGACGCGCTGTATACCGCAGAGGGTGTGATCTGGTCGTCGGCTTGGGACGACGGTGACCCCGCGACATGGGAAGGTGTCTTGGGGGTGCATGAATACGCCTATGGCAATTACGGAGAGGGCGGCACACAGATGCGGAACGACACGGGAGATGTCGATGCCGCTAATGTGTGGAGTTCCGGCAACGTGACCCAACCCGGATTCCATGACGGGGCAACGGCCTACAACAACGGAATCAGGAAGGTGCTTGGCTGTTCAGCGGGAGGCTGCATCGGCAGCGGTCTGAAGTGTTTCTTCACGGGACCGTTCACCATGAACTGTATTCTGATTCACTGCGGGATCGCCGTCGCGTCCTGCGTATTCGGGACGTATATCCAGATGGCTATCGACGGGCAGACGGGGTGCCCTCCGGGCGCCACGCGATACGGGACGAGGTGTATCTTCTCCAATTAGGGAGGTCTGTCATGTCCACGCTTCGGATAATACTCATCGGCGGCGTTGTCGGCGGGATCGTGATGGGTGCAGCATTTCTGCTCCTGCCTGACACGCCGGTCTACGAAGCCCTGAGTATGGCCGCTGGAGCAGCAGCTGGTGTCCTGACGTGGCGACCAGCGGGCATTTCGATGGAGCGGCACGTCGCCGGTTGTGCGATTACCTTCGTGGTGACGTTCGCCATCACGTGGGGCATCGAGCGCATCCTGTAAATGCAAAAAGTGGAGGACCGGGCCCTCCTTTGTTCACACCCCCCTGTAACTCGCTGGAGTTTCAAAACCCCGCCGTGATCGCCAGCGACGGTCGAATGGTCCATCCCGGGTAGTTGTATTCCCACTTGTCGTATCCGGCTCTCCGCTCAGGTAGAACCGGACTCCTGCGCCACGCACCGGCCACCGCGCCGACCAGCAGGAGCCCGCACGGCACGAACACCACATCGCAGCGTGTCAAGCTTTGAAGCGATGCTCCTGATCGCTATCCGCGCAGCGATCTGAGCCCCGCCCGAACTTCTTCCGACAAGAGCGTTGGCTGTTCCCAGGCCGCAAAGTGGCCGCCCTTGGGGAGCTCGTTGAAGTGGACGAGATTGCGGTAGGCGCGCTCGGTCCAACTCCGCGGAGCCTGGTAGACCTCGTCAGGGAAAACACTGACGGCGGCCGGAACGGAGATGTTGAAGTCGTTGAAGAACGCGCCCTTGTATTCCCGATAGAGCCGGGCGCTGGACACGCCCGTGTTCGTCAACCAGGCAAGGGTGATGTTGTCGAGGATGTCGTCCCGGGTGAGGTCGCCGTAGGGCTCCCCATCGACAAAGAGCTTCGCGATGTGCCCGTAGCTGGCGACGTCGTGGTCGATCATCCAGGCGGCAAGGGCGACGGGTGAGTCCGCCAACCCGTACAGCGTCTGCGGGTGCGCGGCCATCATGATTTGCGTCGGGACGTGCTGGTAAAGGAACGCCATCTGGTCGTATGCCCGCTGCTCCTCGGCCGAGAGCCCCGCCGGCGGCGGCCCACCGGACTGAAGCGCCCTGGCGACGTCCGGAGGCGCGGTACCAGCGAAGTTCAGGTGGATGCCGATCAACTCCGGAGGTGCCTGTTGCGCCATCAGGTTCGTGACGAACGCACCCCAATCACCGCCCTGCGCCGCGAATCGGCTGTACCCGAGGCGTGTCATCAGCTCCACCCACGCTCGCGCCATGCGAGCGGGGTCCCAACCGGGAGTCGTGGGCTTGCCTGAAAACCCGTAGCCGGCCATCGACGGGATCACCACGTGGAAGGCGTCCGACGCGCTGCCGCCGTGATCTGTCGGGTTGGTCAGTGGATCGATGATCTGAAATGGCGATATGCCGATTCGGCGATTGACCAGGGGCAGGTGCGGCTGCCGGATTTATTTCTGGCGTCGATCGCTTCTCACCGTACGTCGCCGATCCTGCGTGCTCTGGCGCCGCTCGACGGCTCCGGCCGTAAACCACTCGGCGCTGGATGCTTCCTTTTCGCACGAGAAGCATCGCACCGGGCTCGACGCGGCGCGCCGGTCCCGCTCAGCGATGTACACGCCGGCGCCAAAGCCGCACGACGGGCATCTGGCTGGTCGGGGATCGACAATCATGGGGCTGTTTTTCTGAGACCTTTCTTCTGAGTTTTTCGGGACGCGCCTGGCGGCAGCGGCGTGATCAATACGACATCTGCAGCGTGGCGCGCGCCATCAGCGCGAGCAGCTGGGTGCACGTGGCGTCGGGCAATTCGTCGAACTCGATGCCGAAGCCGAACCCCGGCTGCGCGCTCGTGACCCGCCCCGGCAAGAGCACCTCGGGATCGGCGAGCACTCTGACGGTGATCTTCGAGCCGATTGACACGGGAAATCGCGAATCCACGTAGCAGCCGCCAACGCTCAGATCGGTGATCCGCAGCGTGGCGTGCGCAGAAGTGCCCTCGATGCGACAGTCGAGGAGAACCCCGCGCCGCGGGTGCCGGCGCCGTTCATTCTGCCGTTCTGACATTGCTCGTCTCCGCGAAGTGCCACATTACTGAGAGCCGGGACCGTCAATGACGGTTGTGCAGCGATGTGTACCCGCATTCGAGTAGCAATGTGCCTTCCACCGGCTGGTATCCGCGTGGTTTCGCGGCGATTGATCCCGATCAAGGCATCCCCGGCGTTACTGTCAGCCTGTGTCATCTGGAGCACCACCGCCGCCGGATCCGGCCGATTTTTCGTGCAAACGACCACTGCTGTGGCTGGTTGGCTCTGCCGAAGACACTGGCATGGCACAACGACACGCGGAACGGAGAAAGTACGAGCGGCGGCCCGTCCTGATCACGTGCAGGGCGGAAGGTGCGTTCTCGCACGCGGCGATGCGGCTGACCGATTTGAGCGAAGGCGGCTGCTTCGTGTCGACCGGGGCGGAGTTCCCGCGCGGCATGCGCCTGACGCTCGTCGCGATGGTTGCCGGCAACGAGGTGACGTTGTCCGGCAGCATCGCGCACGTGCAGCCAGGCCGCGGCTTCGGATTCCAGATCGACTTCGACGAGTCTCCGAAAGGTACCCGTCAGCGGCTCGAGGAGTTGCTTGCCGGATCGTGTCATCATTGATGTCATTGCGTCCGTATCTCGTCGCCGTTCTCCTGCTCGTCTCTGCATGCGCAGGCAGGGGGGACAGCCAGCCCCTGCGGCCGCCTGATTCGATCTTCCGCACGATGCCAAATCCGGACGGCTGTTACATGCAGGTGTGGGAGACGGCGGAGTACGCCGGGATGTCCGACTACATCAACGGCCCGCGCGAGTACGCAAGCCTGCGGCGGATGCCGAACAACCGGAGCTGGCAGAACCGCATCGTCAGCGTTCGCGTTGGTCCCACGGCGACGGTCACCGCGTTTGCGGACGAGGATTTCCGCGGTGCCACCCTGCAGCTCCACGCCGACACCGCGCATCGCCAGCTCCCGGGCGGAATCGCCGGACACATCGAGTCGGTTCGCGTCGCCTGCAAGGGCAGGTAAGGCGGGACTTCTAGGTTCGTCGTTAGCAGATCAGGAAACGGCGCGTGCCCGAGGGCGCCGTGAACGCGTCGGGCCGGCACGCACCAGACAGGTCGCAGCAGAGCCGCAGCCCACCCTCATTCAAATCGTAGATCGCGGGGACGACTCGGCCCCGATTTGGTCCTCGCGTCAGGATCAGGTCGAGAGACGTGGGACGCACATGCCCGTTCAGCACGATTCGGCCCTCGTCCGTCCCGAGACGGAACGCGCCGTCCTGCAGCCGCAGCGTTGTTGTCGCCGTGCTGGTTCGGTTGCTCGACCGATCAGTGGCGCGCTCGGCTTGCGGGCCGTGTTGTCACGGTCTTGTCACGGCGATGCGTCAGTAACGTGTCGTTCCGACGGTCAGGCAGGATCGCCTCGAGAACGAGCGGCGCCGTGAACATCGAGGCTGCCAGCACCGGTACAGGTGGTGCGATTCGCCATCGCCGGTGCGCGGCGGCACGCGTGCACGCTGCCGCCAGAGGACCAACCCACTGCCGTCTTCTGCTGTACTCCGCATAGTGACGGATGATTTCGTTGTCCACCAAATCGCTGATTGCGGACCGATCGCTTGCCGTCGCGCCCTCACCGGACAACGGCTGCGCCGCAAAGTCGCCAAGAACCTGGAGATCGTGGATGTCACCAAGAATGCCCTGGAGCTTCCGGAGGTCCTTGAGGATCCGGTCCGGCCGCCAGATGCCCGTTTCCGCCGCGATTTCAACGGCATAGCGCAGCTTCTTGATGGCGATCCGAGCCTTGTGTGCACGATTCGGAAAATAGATCGCGGGCGTCCGCTCTACAGCCGCGGCTGCTTCCTGGCTGCGGGTGACGATGCGGGCCCAAATCGGTTCGGACCAGCTGGACGACACGCGTCCGGAAATCCGTGGCAGCCATTTCCCGAGCCTCGATCGACCGTTGTCCTCGGTAACCGCATCCCGGAGCGCCGGTAGATCCAGACGCTCGATCCTTTTCACCATCCGCCGCCGTGCCTCTCGCTGATGCTGATCGATGGCCTGGCGCAGCGCGTGTAACTCTGTCGCCGCAGTGTGTGGTAACCGGTCACCCATCGAGAGCAAAAGGCCGCCCACCACATCCAGCTCGCGGACGCGGCCGAGCTGTCGCCCTGCCGTGCGAACGGCGGCGGCGGCGCGCTCGACGTGTTCGTTGTCGACGAGAGGCAGCACTTCGCGCAGGCGGCGTGTGGCTATACGCGCCTGATGCACGCTCTCCGCGTCGCCGTCGAATGCACCCTTGAGGTGCGTCAGGACGTCGTCGAAGTGCCGCCGAACGAGCTGCGAAGGGGTGACCATGTTTCTGTAACCAAAGTGCAAACGACGATCCTGCGGCCTGTATCCGTCGTTTCGTTACATTGTTTACACTGACGTTACCCCTCCGGTGAGGTTCGGCTGGTACGATTCGCTGTTTGGATCTGACGCGGGGACCTCAGTTGGCGGCCGTGCTCGACATGGGCGCCAGTGCGATCCGGCTCGTGATCGCGGAAATCGACGACGGTGACGCGATCCGCATCGCCGAAGAAGCGACGCGCGCGGTTCTCCTCGGCCGCGACACCTTCGCCTTTGGAACGATTCGAGCGCGAACGGCGGAGGCCGCGTTGTCGGCGCTCGACGGTTTCCGCACGGTGATCGACCGCTACGGCGTGCAGCACATCCGTGCCGTGGCGACCAGCGCCGTCCGCGAGGCGCGCAACGGAGACGCCTTTCTCGATCGCATCCGTAATCGGACCGGCATCGCCTTCGACATCATCAACGAGGCCGAAGAGAGCCGGCTGTCGTTTCTCGCCGTGCGTCATGCTGCCGCGCGGCAGGGCACGCTCGATGGTGAATGGACGCTTCTCGCCGAGGTCGGCGGCGGCAGTACGAGCCTGACCCTGCTGCGCCGCGGCCAACCGGTGCGATCGGGCGTCTACGCGCTGGGTGCGATCCGCCTGCGCCAGCAGCTCGAGCTCTACAAGCATCCGCACGAGCTGCAGCTGGTCCTGCTCAAGCGGCAGATCGCGAACGTGGTGGACGAAATCCGGCTCGAGATACCACTGCCGGAAATCACCGACATGATCGCCACGGGTGGCGACGTGCGGTTCGCTGCGGCGCAGCTCGGCGACGACGAGGACGCGTCGATCTCGCGCAGCGAATTCCTGACATTCTGCGACGACATCGAAGGGCTGGACGCCGATCGAGTCGTCGAGCGCTTCGGTGTGAATGCCGGCGACGCGGAGACGCTCGTGCCCGCGCTCCTCATCTACCGGACGCTGCTTGCGGAAACCCCCGCGCACGGCCTCGTCGTGTCGGACGCCTCGCTCCGGATGGGCGTGCTGCTCGATCTCGCGGCCGGCGGGCGCCTGAGCGCTGCCGATTTCCAGGCGCACGTGCTGGCCAGCGCGGAAGCCGTGGGCCAGAAGTACCGCTTCGACGCGCCGCACGGCCGTCATGTGGCGTACCTGGCCGCGCAGCTGTTCGATGAGTTCGCCGACGAGCATGGGCTGGGCGAGCGCGAGCGCCTGCTGCTGCAGGTGGCCGGGCTGCTGCACGACATCGGCATCTATGTCAGCCTTCGCGCCCATCACAAGCATTCGCAGTACATTCTGGCGGCGTCACAGATCTTCGGGCTCTCCGACGAGGAGACGGCGATTGTCGCGAACGTGGCGCGCTATCACCGGCGTGGGCCGCCCCAGCGCACGCACATTCCCTACGCGGCGCTCGATCGTCAGGAACGGTTGGTCGTCAACAAGCTGTCGGCACTGCTGCGCGTCGCCAACGCGCTCGACGCGGAACACCTGCAGAAGGTGCGGACTGTGCGCCTCACGGCGCGGCGCGACGCCTGGATTCTCGAGTACGACGCCACCGGTGACGCGACGATGGAGGAGATGGCCGCGAACGCGCGTGCCGACATGCTGTCCGACACGTTCGGCCGGCAGGTCGTGATCCGGCAGCACGGACAGCCATGAACGTCCGGCGCGCATGACACAGTCCTTCATTAACCGGGAGCTGTCGTGGCTCGCGTTCAACGAGCGTGTGCTGGAAGAGGCGGCCGACCGGACGACGCCGCTCCTCGAACGTGCCCGGTTCATTGCCATCGCCGCCGGCAACCTGGACGAGTTCTTCATGGTCCGCGTCGCGGGTGTGAAGCAGGCCATCGCGGACGGCCGGACCGCGCCCGACCCGGCCGGACTCTCGCCAGCACGTCAGCTCGAGTTGATCGGCGCGCGTGCGCATGCGTTGTCGACGGCCATCTACAACCTGACGCGGGACACCCTTCTGCCGGATCTCGCCGCACATGGCATCCGCCTGCTCGAGTGGGACGAGATCGACGAGGGGCATCGCGTCGCTCTCCGCGCGTTCTTCGGCACCGAGCTGCTGCCGGTGTTGACGCCGCTGGCCATCGACGTCTCGCGGCCATTTCCTCTGCTGGCGTCTCTCAGTCTGCACCTGGCCGTTCGCCTCGATCCCGTACCCGGAGAAACGGAGGCCCGACTGGCGATGGTGCAAGTCCCGGCCGGGCAGGCGCGGCTCGTCCAGGTCTCCCCGGACCTCCGTTTTGCCTTCGTCCTGCTGGAGGAGATCATCCGCGCACACCTGCCGCAGTTGTTCCCGGGCCAGCGGATCCTCGAGTCGGCGGTCCTGCGCGTGTCGCGCGACGCCGAGCTCGACGTTGACGACGAGGGGGGACGCACACAGATCGAGCTCGTCGAGCGCGAGCTGCGGCGGCGGCGCAGCAGCGATGTCGTGCGTCTGGAGATCGAGGCGGGCGCGTCACCGGAGCTGCTGGCGCTGCTCCAGGAGCAGTTCGAAGTCGAGCATGACGAGACCTACTCCGTGCCTGGTCCGCTCGACCTGCGCGTGATGACCCGGATGTGCTCGCCATCAAGCAGACGCTGTATCGAACGAACCTCCACTCGCGGCTGGTGGCGAGCCTGCAGCGGGCCGCGGAGCGTCAAAAGCAGGTCACGGTGCTGGTCGAGGTCACCGCCCGCTTCGACGAAGAGCGCAACATCCGTTGGGCCCGCGCGCTCGAGGAGGCCGGCGCGCATGTGATTTACGGTCTGCGCGGCTACAAGACGCACGCGAAGATCTGCCTGATCGTGCGGCGGCGTCCCGAAGGAATCCGCCGATACGTGCATCTCGGCACGGGCAACTACAACG
>JBOGIQ010000221.1:0-9864 GCA_050742535.1 Vicinamibacterales bacterium
ATTGGCTGTCATTGAACCGGTACGATCTGGTGGCGAAGGCCTACGCCAATGCGGACGGCAACTCCGCTCTTCCTTGCGCGCCAGGGCGGATGAGCGAGGCGATCGTGTTCCGCACACGCTCAGAGCGGCGGCGGCCGACCGACACTCCGCCATCCGGGCGGCACGTCACTGTGCGTGCCGTCGTCCTGCGTCAACATAGTCGGGGTCGTCTACCGCGCTGCCAAAGCTGCGCTCCTCGCGGCCTTCACGATGAGCGCCGCAACCGCCTCCGGCTGTGACACATAGACCGCGTGACTGCCCTCAACCTCGGCAACGGTCGCACCGGCGCGCGTCGACATCGCGCGCTGTGCGGCCGGCGGAATCATCCGGTCGTCTGTCGCGATGAGATACCAGCTGGGTTTCGACCTCCATGCCGGCTCGCTGACGGCACCGGCGAGCGCCTCGACGCCCCACGGCACCTGCGAGTCCGCCATGAATGCCGCGGCGTCCTCGCTCACGTCCGCCGCGAACGACGCCCGAAATTTCGCACGATCGAGAAACAGGTAACCGTCCTGCGGTGGCAGGATCGGAGGCACAGGCGCACCGGGCGGCGGATCTTTGATCAACGCGGACACAGACTCGCCCTTGTCCGGTGCGAACGCCGCGATATACACGAGACCGGCGACCTTTGGATCATTGCCGGCTTCCGTGATTACGATGCCCCCGTACGAATGGCCAACGAGAATCGCCGGGCCGTTCTGCGCGGCGAGCGAGCGTTTCGTCACTGCGACGTCGTCCGCCAGCGACGTCGTCGGATTTTGGACGATCGAGACGTTGTAACCGTCCTTCTTGAGAATGTCGTAGACCCCCTGCCAGCCGGACCCGTCGACGAACCCTCCGTGTACGAGAACAACGTTTCTGACGCCCTCAACGTCTCCAGGTGACATCGAATACTCCTTTTCAGCTTGATTCGCGCCGCGATCGGTCAGGCAAGCGCGGCCTGCAATGCGTCGATGGCCTGCTGGATCGCCGCTCGCGTGGCCGGTGTGCCCGCGAGCGGGTTCAACATGACGAAGTCGTGAATCGTCCCGTTGTACCGCACCGAGGTCACGCGGACGCCCGCCCTCATCAGCTTGTCCGCGTACGCCTCGCCTTCGTCGTAGGTTCGAGTGTCATGGAATCACCCCTGTGTGGTCGAAGCGGCCTGCGGCTGGCGCGTACCATGCTTCTCGGCCCACGCCAGTGCATAGTCGGCGATCTCTTCCCACCCCTGCTGGGCGGGCATGAAATGCGAGCGTCCCTTGAATTCCTTGATCTCCGTGATCGTGTTCGACCTGTAGTGCTTCACGTTCGAGTGTTGGACGGCGGGCGGCATCAAGTGGTCTTCGCTCCCGGAGATGAAGAGAAGGGGCGCGCGGGCGTCGTTCTTGTAGTCGACCGCGACGTCCTGGGGCCCCGGGATGAAATTCGCCAGCACGCTGTCCCAGAAAATGCCCCCTGAAGCCGGGACGTGATAGCGGTCGTAGGCGGCGCGCGCGTCCGCTTCGTCGAACGTGTTCGTGAACGCGTAGTGCCATTGCTCGTAGGTGAACCCCACTGCTCTGTGGCGATTCTCGGGATTCTTCAGCACCGGGAACGTCGACTTGAGCTGCGCCAGCGGCGTGACGCGCACACCTTCCGTCGGTGCAGAGTTGATCGCCACGCCAACTGCCCCATAGCCACGATCGAGGAGTAGCTGCACAAAGGCGCCACCCGCCGAATGACCCATGAGGATCGGTGGCGTGTCCAATCGCCCGACAACGGCTTCGAGGTGCACCATGATCGCGGGAACCGTGAGACGCTCGACGGGCGATGGATCGCTGTTGAGCGCTTCGACCTCGACCTCGAACCCCGGATACGCTGGAGCGAGCACCCGGTAGCCCTGGGCTTCATAGCGCGGAATCCAGCGCTCCCAGCTTCGCGGCGTCACCCAGAAGCCATGAACCAGTACGATCGCATCAGGACGTTTTGATGGTGTAGGCATGAGTGCGTCTCCTTGTCGGTCACCTTCTGGTGCTCGCTGCCGAGCGTCATCGAACGATCTGCCGGCCTTCGCATACCGCCTCGTTCAGCGCTTCCCGTACTCAGTAAACACGTAGTCTCTCGCCTTTGCTGCCGTGTGGCAGGCAAACCCGCACGTCGCGTCGTTTCCCTGCGGCGGTGTGCCCGCGGTCGTACCGGGCGTGAAGGTGTCGGACGCGGCGTTGTAATCGAATACGGCGTATCCCCATCCGCCGCTGTCGGCGAATCGCTTGCTGTCCTTCACCATGAAGTCCACGTTCACCAGGTTGCCTGGTACCGTTGCCTCTTTGAAGAACTCGTTCGGCTTCGGGCTCCAATGGACCTTGGCCATCTTGGCCCCGTCTGGAACAGGTTTGCCATTGGCGGGGATGCCCGCGCGATACGCGGCGATCATCGCCGGATTGCCGACGATCACCGCCATCACCTTGGGGTTGTGACTCACGGCAATCGTCTCCCATCCTTCGTATCCTTTGAACTCGGAGAAGGCGAGCCCGCCCGGGACTTTCACCGCGTACTTATCCTGCGCGGCACGCGCCGCGCTGAGGACGAACAGGGACGACATGAGGATGACCAGTGCCGCGATGTGTGGGTGCTTCATGTTGAGAACCTCGCGTTACACGAGCGTGTGGGGCGCGGCACGAGATTCTGCCGCAACAGATTGGGCGGGGCCAGGACATTGGCGCCCTGGGTTGTACGCGCGGAGGGCGCCCGAACACTATGCGTTACCGGCAAGAGCCAGCTACTCCCGGGTGGGCCGGGCTTCCGCTACGAACCGGAAGTCCGGCCGCTGCGTTGATCTGCGCTGGCTCGTGCCAGCCGACCATGATTAACGGGAGAACTCTCCCATCGGGACCCGATAGCGACTTCCTGAGTGCACTCGTACATTCCGAACATGTCTTGGAACTCGAAGAGCGGGAATGCGGATGGAAACCGTGAGTCCGGGTTTCTGGTTATCTTCACGCGTGTCGAAGGGCTGCTCCGAGAACGAACACCAGACGCCTCCGATGCGACCTGTGCTCCACTGCGATTCCTTGCGAGTCATGGCGTTCCGCTGGTTCTGGTGTCGGCGTGGGACGAAACGGACATTCCGAAGCTGCAGAACGATTTCTCACTCGTTCAACCGTTCATCTGAATTGATGGTGCGGCGTTGCACGTGCCGCGAACGTGGCTGAGTGAGCCGGCTGTTACAACTTCTCCCAGCCGCGAAGCCGAGGCTTGGGAAGTATTTCGATTCTCACCTCCGAGCGTCGGCGCTGCCTTCCAACTCGTGAGTGCCATGTTTCTGGCCCGCGGCTACGATCCGTTACGTCAGGGACTTCGACCGTATTGCTGCCGAGTTCGAGCGACTGTTTGAGGTCAAGCGCGCCAAAGTCGCACGGGAAGTCGCTGACATCCTGTCGGGCACGGAGCAGGAACGCGAGAAATATCAGAAGGCCAAACGGAAGTTTCTTCGGAATCTGCTCAGCAACGACGACCTGCGAAGAAACCCCGCGTTGGTGGATTTCGCTTTGGAGGACGCTACGCTCGGCCTAGCGGCTCGGTACCTCGGGACGCTTCCGTATCTAAACCGTGTTGACTTGTTGTATTCAGTGCCGCGCGGGGCGGACGACAATGTGGCCAGCCAACTATTTCACGTGGATCCGGAAGGCCTCACGCAGGTCAAATTCTTCATCAAAGGGTCCACGTGGCGCCGGCGTCGCGATCGATACGTCCCGGTGTTTGCACCTCGGAAGCCGAGTGCGGCCCGGTGCGTTCCGGCTGTGCATTTACTTGCAGTACTGCACGACGCGAGAGGCCACCAACGCCTTCGATATCAAACGATTAAGGGGCGATCCGATCCGATATCTCGCTGTGAAGCACAGCGCTCGTATGGCGGCGTCTGCGGAGGTTACGGCGCCGCACCAGATGGAATCCTGAGGCCAACACTTCGGACGGTCTTTGTCGCGGGCCCAGCGGGCCAGGATGTCTCGACCTGCTCGGAGACCGCTTAGCCTAGACAGACCTGTTGGTCAGCGGGTTGAGCAGTACGTGGAGAACGTGCTGATGGCGCTTACGCCGCTGATTCGCCGAACGGAACCACCTGCACGGCGGCGTCGCGCACTTCGTCGACGAATCGATTCAATACCGAACCCTTTATCAGGATCTCCAAGCGGCGTCGTGCCGTCTGTCCAAACACCACGTGCGTGATCCCTTCGCGCATCGCGAAAGCGATGAGCCCATCCGCGGGACTGTCTGCCTTGACCCGCACGATCGTGGCGCCGAGTTGTTCAGCCAAGACAATGTTGCGGTGCAAGGCATCCCGATCGCGAGGCCGAATGTGGCCGGGCGCTTCACGTGGCGTTTCGACATACACGGCGTACCAGCGAGCGCCCAGGTGACTGGCGAGGCGTTCGCCCGCAAGGATCACACGCGGCGCGTCCGCCGCTGAACTCATACACACCATTACACGCTCCGGCGTACTCCGTACCGCGTCACCCACGAGCGGATCCTAACGCTCGCCGTTGCTTGTCAGCGCTCTCTTTATGAACTCTTTACGGCTTTTTGAGGACTTCCTTAGCTGCCCAACTTCAGTCCACCTGGGGCGTCGTCCCTACAAATCAGCGAACCGATAGCCGACCCAGGGTTCGGTCAGGATGTATTTCGGCGATGCCGGGTTGGGCTCGATTTTCTTGCGCAGCGAGCCGATCAAGACTCGCAGGTGTTCGGGTTGATCGCCCGCGTGCGGTCCCCAGATGGCTTTCAAAAGCGTGCGGTGGGTCAGGACCCGACCCGGAGACTGCGCCAGATACGTGAGCAGCTCGAATTCCTTCGGGGTCAAGCGGACCTCGTCGCCATTACGCAGGACTCGGAAGCGCTCGCGATCAATCACCAGCTCTCCGCGGACGATCGGTTCGCTCGCCGGCGCCGGACTCTCCACGCGCCTCAATGAGGCGCGTATGCGCGCGAGCAGCTCTTCGGCCCCGAACGGTTTCGTGACGTAGTCGTCAGCTCCAGCATCAAGCGCGCGTACTTTGTCTCCCTCGGCGCCTCGCGCTGAGAGCACCAGAATCGGAACGCTCGACGACTGCCGCACGGCCACGCATACGTCAACGCCATCGATGTCCGGGAGGCCAAGATCCAGGACGATCACGTCTGGCTTGTCGCGGTCCACAGTCTCGAGCGCGGCACGCCCGGTCATCGCAGAGAACACGTCGTATCCTTTCGCGCGCAGCAGCGGGGCGACCGTGCCAATGATGTTTGGTTCGTCGTCAACGATGAGAATGCGTGCCCCCATGACTAGGAGGCGACCGTTGCGACGCGCACGGCCCCAGGAATCGTCAGTGAAAAGATCGCACCAGACGCCGGCGCATTCTCCGCCCGGATCCGGCCGCCAGCAGCTGACAGCAACCCCTGCGTGATGGAGAGGCCCATACCGGTTCCAAAGGTGGCGTGTCGCGCCGCGCGGCCGCGATAGAAGCGTTCGAACACGTGTTCAAGCTCGCTCTGATCGAGGCCCGGACCCTGGTCGGTCACCGAAATGTGCAGACCATCCGCTGCCACACGACCGTGAATCAGAATCGGCTTGTCGACCGGTGAGTAGAGGGCGGCGTTCTCGATGACGTGCGCCAGGGCCACCGACGTCAGGCGTGGGTCAATCTCCACCTCCATCTCGGCATCAGCCTCGACACGGAGCGCGTGTCCTTCCACGGCGTGCCGCACGTACGCGAGCGCCGCATCGACGACGTCTGCCGCGGTGACCCACTGACGTTCGATGCGGATCGCGTCGGCGTCGATTCGCGCCATGTCGAGGATGTCCTGGAACAGACGCGTCAACCGCTCGAGTTCGGACATGGCTGCAGCCACCTGAGCGCGGCGCTCGTACTCCGGAAGGTCGCCGCGCAGATTCTCCACGGCGACGGTAATCGCCGTAAGAGGCGTGCGCAGATCATGGCTGAGCGACGCGAGAAGGGTGGCCGCCAAGTCCGCCTTCTGGCGGACGAGCGCTGCGGCATCGCGCTCAGCCAGGAACTGGGCCCGTTCGATCGCAATAGCGACAACACCCGCAACCGCGTCGAGTGTGCCGATATCGAGCGTCGAAGACGCAGCGGCCAGGAGCCCGACCGCTTTTGTTCCGTGTCTGAGCGGAATGACCACCACCTCATCGCGATCGCCGGTACGGAGATGACCGCCGTACGCGCGCTGACGGGCATCGAACTCGAGCGTCCCGCGTGCTTGTCTAAGCGCAGTGTTGAGAGTGCTCACGTCGAGCACAAGCTCCGTGCGGCCACCCTGATAGATGAGCCAGCCCTGATCGTCTGGGAGGCAGACAGCTATTCTGGCCAGCTCAAATCGACGCGCGACGTGGCCGGCGAGCACCTCGATCGCACCAGCGGTCTCCGTGGTCAGCAGCACATCTCGGGTCAGATCGAAGAGACGGGTCACCTCGTCCCGCCGGGCGATCGCGTCCCGTGCGCGATCCTGGGCGGCCGCCGACAAATTGCTGGCAATGAACGCGACGACGATGAAGGCGACCAAGGCAATCCAGTTCTGCGGATCGGCGATGGTGAACGTGCCAAAGGGAGGGAGGAAGAAGAAGTTGAGCGCCAGCATCGCCAGAAGCGAAACAGCGATAGCGGTCCTCAGCCTGGCGAGTGTGGCAGCGGCAAGTACTGACAGAAGCAGCGCCAGTGCCGCCGTCGTTGGGCTGACGTTCGGTAGCGCCTTCAACGCAACGGTCACCGCCCCAATCGCGCCGACGCTGCTACCGAAAACGACGATCTCGTGTGCCCGGCTTTGGCGAAACATCAACTCACACCAGATTCTGCCACTTGGACGCCCGCGCCCGCGCCGCGCTCGTCAACTTCTTACGGACTCTTTATGCTTTTTTTACGCGGGCGGGACGTACGGTGACGTGAACGGGCATGCAGACTGTTACGTCGTTCCGCGCCTCCGCCGTCGAGCCCGAGTTAATCAATGCCATCGCCGTGGAGTATCTCGCACTCGCACACGCGCGAACCTATCGCCGGTTGTTTGTGACTCGATTTGGTCTGCTCGCGTTCACTCTTGCCATCGTAGGATTCGGCCTTCACTGGCTGCCGATGGCAGGGGCGTGGGCCGCGGTGGGGTTGTGCAGTGTCGCTCCGGCATGGGCGTGGGTAGCCGAGTTGAGGCACGACCGCCGACTCGCGCGTTCCCTCGAGCTCACAGCGGCGCCCGGAGTGTCGTCGCGCCTCGGGCGTAAGAAAGTCATAAAAAGTTCATAAGTACGGGCGCCCGCATCCCGTTTGCCTCACGACCTCCTCCCATAATCGAGAAGTTGCCAAATTCGCGCGTTCGCGAAGCGGGGGAACCACCGGAGTGCGTTTGAGCTCCTGGGGCGTATCCGGCAGTCGGCCGGTAGAGGACTCCAACCTCGAGCCCGTCAGCTAACCCCGTCGGCGTCTGGAGGTCGAGTGCCAGCTGATTCCACGCCTTCCGAACCAAAGACCTCTCCACACATAACCCCCGAGCCGACCCGACTCTTGCCGCTCACCCTCACGGCCCTTGGCGTCGTGTACGGGGACATCGGAACGAGTCCGCTGTATGCCATTCGCGAGTGCTTCTTTGGTTCGCACGCCGTAGCGCCAACCGTCGAAAACGTGCTCGGTGTGCTGTCACTCATCATCTACGCGCTGGTGCTCGTCATCTCGATCAAGTACGTGCTGATCGTGATGCGTGCAGACAATCAAGGCGAGGGGGGCATTCTTGCGTTGACCGCGCTCGTGCCGGGCAAAGGGCGTGAGCGCATTGGCGCCTCGCGCCTGGCCGTCGGGCGGCCGATACTGATAGCGCTGGGCATTTTTGGGACCGCGTTGCTCTACGGCGACGGCATGATCACGCCTGCCATTTCGGTGCTCGGTGCGATCGAAGGTCTCGAGGTTGTGACCCCGTTGTTCCAACCGTATGTCGTGCCAATCACCGTGGCAATTCTTGTTGGCCTCTTTGCGATCCAGAGATTCGGGACGCACCGGGTCGGCGGCCTTTTCGGGCCCATCGTGATCATTTGGTTCCTCACCATTGCCGCGCTCGGGATCGCCTGGATCGTGCGTGCCCCGGCGGTTCTGGGCGCATTCGATCCGCGTCACGCGTTGACGTTTTTTGAGGCCAACGGATTTGCGGGTTTTGCCGTGCTTGGGGCGGTGTTTCTGGTCGTCACCGGCGGCGAGGCGCTTTATGCCGACATGGGCCACTTTGGCAGGAGGCCGATCCGTCTTGCGTGGTTCTCGCTCGTTCTCCCCGCGCTGGTCATCAATTACCTGGGGCAAGGTGCTCTGGTGCTGCTCGATCCCCAGACCGACCACCCGTTCTTCCGGCTGGCTCCCTCGTGGGCATTGCTGCCACTCGTCGGCATTTCAACGGCGGCCGCCATCATTGCGTCGCAGGCGCTGATTTCTGGCTCGTTCTCCATTACCCGCCAGGCGATCCAACTGGGGTTGGCGCCACGCCTGGACGTGGAGCACACCTCGGCACGCGAAATGGGACAGATCTACGTGCCGCAGGTGAACTGGGCGCTCATGATGGCGACGGTGCTCATCGTGATCGGCTTCGGATCGTCGGGCGCCGTAGCGTCAGCGTACGGGATCGCCGTCACATTGACGATGGTCATCACGGTGTTGCTGTTGTACATCGTGATGACTGAGCGCTGGCGCTGGCCCAAACCGGCAGCGCTCGCGGTCATGCTTCTCTTCCTGACAATCGACCTGGCATTCTTCGGCGCGAACGCCTTGAAGCTGCTGCAAGGCGGATGGGTCACGCTCGCAGTCGCGACGATTCTCTTTACGTTCATGACGACGTGGAGGACCGGTCGCCGGCTGGTTGCCGAGCGTTTGGCCGCCCGAGCGCTGCCGCTGAGCGAATTCGTTGCGACGGTTGAGGCGACACATCCGGTCCGTGTGCAAGGTACCGCAGTGTTCATGACCGCACAGCCGACTGGAACACCCCCGGCACTTGTCCACAACATGCAATACAACAGGGTGCTTCATGAGCGTGTGATCATCCTCACCGTATCCACAGCGCAGCGTCCGCATGTAGCCGAGGAGGAGCGAGTCGCGACGGAGCCGCTTGGGCACCACATGTTCAACGTGCGCGTGCAATACGGGTTCATGGAGGATCCCGACGTACCGGAGGCGTTGACGCAGGCGCGACAGGAAGGGTTGGACGTCGATCTCAACGACGTCACGTACTTCCTCGGACGCGAGACGATCATCGTCGCTAGACGGAAGGGAATGGCGATCTGGAGGGAGAAGCTGTTCGTCCTGATGGCTCGCAACGCCGTTCGCGCGACGGCCTTCTTCCGACTGCCGCCCGAACGTGTCGTTGAACTTGGCGTACAGGTGGAGATGTAGATATGTGGCGCGAAGTGTGTAAGTTTCTCGCCGGGGCGACGTTCGCGGGCTCCATCGCGAACGGGTACCTCTGGTTCGTCGGCGCGTCCTTGCCCTTCATGGGTTACACAATCTCACCGGCGGTGTTTGGCCTCCGAGCCGCCGTGGGAGTGGTGTTCTGCGTAGCCTTCTTCTACTTAGGATGGCTGCGGAAGACGTCAGCGGTGGCGCGATAGGACGAGCAGATGGTCGATCGCCGGAGGCGAGAGCCTATCGCGCCGATCAACAAGAGGGGTGGCGGACCGGCAGAACGCCAGTTGAGAAAATTTTGTGCCGCAGTGCTTCGCGCTGCCTGGGCGTTAACACGCGGTACATGCGAACCAGCATTTGTGTGCGTCGGACATGGCGCTCAGCCTGTTTCGCCACGACCTGATCAACGAGCAAGAGGGCTGTCATGTGGTCTGCGTCATCTGCGCACAAC
>JBOGIQ010000222.1:0-9821 GCA_050742535.1 Vicinamibacterales bacterium
TGCCGGAGCCGCCACTCCAGTTTTGACGACCACGACCAACGACATCGGGGAGTACCGGTTTGGCGGTCTGGCTGAGGGTCGGTATGTCGTCACGGCGCAGCCGTCGCTGTTCGCATTAGGCGCGGACATCGCCGATCGACAGAAACTCATCGATGCGGCCGCGATGGAAAGTCCCGCGATCAACGTCAACGCCGCTGAGATCGGGAATATCAATCTGACGCTCGATCCACCGTCCGAAATGGATCGGGACAGAGCAATCGGCTCCGATCCTGAGGCAACTGGGTCGGTGAGCGGACGCGTGATCGGTATAGACGGTTTCCCGATCGCGCGTGCCGTCGTGCACGCCTATCGTCCGTTTGTCGCGGGACGGCAGGTCGAAACAGACCTGCGCGGACAGTATCGGATCGATCGGCTGGGCCCCGGCGATTACATCGTCGACGCACGAAAGCATGGGTTCGACACGACGCGCGGCCGGGCGGTCACGCTAAGGAACGGCCAGGCGATCGAGTCAATCGACATGACGTTGACGCGCGGTGGCGCCATTGCCGGAACGATCGTGGACGAGTTCGGCGAGCCGATGCAGGATGTTGCGATCAACGCGTTACAGATGCAGGTCGTCAATGGTCGAACTCGCATGGTCCATGCCTCGGTCATGGGCAGTACGCGAACCGACGACCGTGGCCAATATCGCTTATTCGGGATGAAACCGGGCACCTATTTCGTGCGGGCTGTAGTGCGGGACGCCTTGCCCGGATCGGCCGGATATCTACCTCGTTTCTATCCCGGCACACCGACCATCGATCAGGCAACGCCAGCGAAAGTTGACGTTAGTGGAGCCCTCACCGGCATCGATATCGCCCTCGTTCCGACGCCCGCTTACCGCGTGACCGGGCTGGCCACCGATTCAAGCGGGAAGCCCGGCCGCGGCGAGGCGCTCCTGGCGGTAAGCGAGCGTTCCGGTGCGGTTCAGACGGAAATGTCGAGCACTGAACTCAAAGCAGACGGATCATTTGAGTTCACCGGCGTGGCGCCTGGCGACTACGTTGTCCAGGCCGGCGGGGTGGTCGTCAACAGGGGCCCCCCCGCCACGACGCAGACGCAATTCAGTACGTCGTTCGTGACGGTCGTCGCGGCCGATCCGCCGTCCGTTCAGCTGAGGATGACGCAGGGTGCGACGGTATCGGGGCGCGTCCGCTACGAGGGTGTTCCGCCTGGGCCGCCACCTCTGCTCACGCTCACGGTTCGCTCAGCCGATCGTGATCGCAGTCCGCTGCGGGCGTACGGCTCGACCACCTTCTCGCGTCAGGCGGATAACTCGTTCGAGTTCACAGGGGTGTTCGGCCCCGGGCTTTTTCAGGCACAGCCGCAGCGAAATGACTGGTACTTGAAATCGGTGGTGTTCAAGGGCCAGGACCTCACGGACACCGCGTTCGACTTTGGCGCGGACGGAACATTCCGGGATGTCGAAGTGGTGATTTCGGCACTTGGAGCAACCGCCACGGGCCGGGTAACGGACGATCGCGGCGCACCTGCTCGCGACTCCGCCGTGCTGGTGTTTTCGACGTCGCGCGACCGATGGTTCGACGGGTCCCGATGGGTCAAGGTGGAGTGGTCGAACGAGAGCGGGACCTTCACCGTTACCGGTCTGCCGCCCGGCGACTACTGGATCGCGGCGGTCGAGCGTCCGGACCGTACGGTCGAGCGCCGCGCTTTCACTCCCGATCGCGACCTGCTCGACTCGCTCTCATCCCATGCCGGCAGAATAACGCTGGGCGAGGGACAGTCGCAAGACGTCACCCTTCGGCTCGTTCGCCGCTGACGTCCGACTCCGCCATGGCTTCGGCGAGACGAGTGCTGCCCTACGGAACCTGGCCTTCCCCGATTTCCGCGGAACGTGTCGCGTCCCAGAGCGTGCGTCTCGGCGCGGTTGCCGTAGACGGCGATGACGTCTACTGGTTGGAAGGGCGCCCGCAGGAAGGCGGGCGCAACGTGCTCGTCCGGCGGCGTGGTAATGGAGCGACCGCCGACCTCGTGCCGGGCGGCTTCAACGTTCGCTCCCGCGTGCACGAGTACGGCGGCGGTGCCTACGTTGTCGATCGCGGGAACGTCTACTTTTCGAACTTCACTGATCAACGGATTTACCTGGTTGCTGCCGACAATCACGCCGGTCAACCTGTTCCTCTGACTCCCGAAGGAAAGTACTTCTACGCGGATTACGCGGTCGACCCGAGGCGAAGTCGCCTGATCGGTGTTCGCGAGGACCATTCCGGCGCGGGCGAGGCGGTCAACACGCTGGTGAGCATTCCGTTGAGCGGCCATTCCGCTGGAGAGGTGATTGCCGCCGGGCACGATTTCTATTCGACGCCGCGATTCAGTCCCGATGGTTCGCAGCTTTCGTGGCTGGCATGGCGTCACCCGAACATGCCGTGGGACGGAACGGAGTTGTGGCTTGCGGACGTTGCCGGGGACGGCGCGTTGTCGAACGTCCGCAGGATTGCTGGCGGCGACGACGAGTCGATCTATCAGCCGGGCTGGGGGCCTGATGGGCGTTTGTACGTCGTCAGCGATCGTGACGGATGGTGGAAGATTTATCGTTCGGATCGTTCGACGTTCGAAGCGGTTCTGAACAACCCGCCAGCCGAGGCTGAATTCGGACGGCCGCAGTGGGCCTTTGGCACTGCGACCTGGGTATTTGTCTCTTCATCTCGCATGCTCGCCGCCTACACGCGACGCGGGAGCTGGTTTCTTGCCGACGTGGACACGCACACCGGCGACTGGCGCACGATCGACACCGCGTTCGAGCCGCACGACTGGATGGCGGCGGACGAACGGCAGGTCGTACTCGTTGCGGCGTCGCCGACGCACGCCGACGCGGTTGTGCGTCTCGACGTCGCATCCGGACGCACGGACGTCTTGCGGGCTTCCTCGTCTATCGTCGTGAGCCGCGACGATGTGTCGGTGCCGGCGGCGATTGAGTTTCCAACCGCCGCTGGCGAGACGGCGCATGCGCTGTACTACGCGCCGACGAATGCACGCATCCATGCAGCACCGGACGAACGGCCGCCGCTCATTGCCATCAGTCACGGTGGGCCGACGGCCGCGGCGAACGCGACGCTCGATCTGAAGATCCAGTTCTGGACCAGCCGCGGGTTTGCCGTCGTGGACGTGAACTATCGCGGCAGCTCAGGGTTCGGGCGCGAGTATCGCAACACGCTGCGCGGGCAGTGGGGAATCGCGGACGTCGAGGACGTGGCACAGGCGGCGCGCCATCTCGTCCGGTCCGGATTGGCCGATGCATCGCGACTGATTATTCGCGGCGGCAGCGCCGGCGGCTACACGACGCTTGCGTCGCTCACGTTTCAGCCCGGGGTCTTCAAAGCCGGAGCGAGCTATTACGGCGTCAGCGACATCGAGGTGCTTGCGCGCGACACGCACAAGTTCGAGGCGCGATACCTGGATCGCCTCATCGGTCCGTATCCCGAGGCGCGCGCGGAGTATCGCGCCCGCTCGCCGATTCACTTCGTCGATCGACTGGCCAGCCCGATCATCCTGTTTCAGGGACTCGAGGACCGCGTCGTGCCGCCGAATCAGTCCGCGATGATGGCGGACGCCGCCCGCACGAAAGGATTGGCGGTCGCGTATCTGGCGTTCGAGGGCGAGCAGCACGGGTTCAGGAAATCGCAGACGATCGTGCGGAGTCTCGAAGCCGAGCTGTACTTCTACGGAGCGATCTTCGGGTTCACGCCCGCCGATCCGCTGCCGTCCATTCAGATCGACAATCTGTGACCGCGAAGCGCGCGAAGAGCGCGAGGGCCGCGAAGAGGGAGCGATGCCGATCGAGATTGTTCGTGGCGATATCACGCGACTGCAGGTCGATGCGATCGTCAACGCCGCGAACGAACGGATGCTTGGCGGCGGTGGCGTCGACGGGGCGATTCATCGCGCCGCGGGACCGGAGCTGCTGGTTGCCTGTCGCCTGATACCCGAGGTGCGCACGGGCGTTAGGTGTCCCACCGGCGAGGCCCGGCTTACGCCCGGCTTCAGGTTGCCGGCGCGCTGTGTCATCCATACCGTCGGCCCGGTCTGGCGCGGCGGCGCGCACGGGGAGCCTGAGCTGCTCGCCAGCTGTTATCGCCGCTCGCTGGAACTCGCCCGCGGAGAGGCCCTGCGCGCGATCGCCTTTCCGGCGATCAGCTGCGGCGTCTACGGCTATCCAGTCGATGATGCGGCCGAGATCGCGGTGCGGGAAGCGCGTGCGTTTCTGGGCGCGCACGAACTGCCGGAGCACGTCGCGCTGGTCGCGTTCGACGAAGTCATCCACCAGGCGTTGACCGCCAGGCTCCGGTTATCCGGCTGAAGCCGGACTCCACCCGGAGGAGCGAATCGTCTTCGCGGCCTTCGCGGTTACCTTGTCGCCGCGCTGTATTCGAGCATCTGCGCGGTGAGGTCCTGCGGATACGAGATCCTGACGTCGGTGATGTTGCCGCCCGCGTCCAATGCCGGCGTGAGCTTCGGCATCACGAATCCGGTGTAGGACGGCAGCTTCAGTGCGTCCACGCGCCGGACGACTTCGTCGCGCAGCTTCGGATCGAAGTGAATGCCGTAGTCGTTGAACATCTTCGCCGCGGCCGCGGCGCCGCCCTCCGACTTGATGCGCTGCACGTCCGCAAGCAGCCGGCCGACGCCGTCGCGGAACGCCTGCTGATCGACGAGCACGTTGAACGTCTGGCCATCGCGCTGGCGCCGCTCGATCGCCTTCGTGTTGGCCATCAGCCAGTGAATGATCATCTGGCGGTTGCGCAGGTGCGCTTCCTCGATCTGGGTGCCTTCGCGAATCCGCCGCAGCTGCACGATCGCGTTGCGGGTGTAATAGTCGTACTGCGCACGAACCATCTGATCGTGATCCGCCGCGGACACGACGCCCAGCTCCACGAGCTTGGGATCGGCGATGAAGTAGAGCGCGATGAGATCGGCGCGCGCTTCCTCCAGCGCCGAGTAATGCTCCTTGATGATCTCGTCCGGCGACCCCTTGAATCCGGGCGCCTGGCGTCCCGACGCGTGCCCGAGGACCTCGTGGAGCTCGGTGTGCAGCTCGTCCGAGAACGACCGGAAGCGCTTGGCGCGCGCGGTTTCGGCGGCGTCCCAGGTGAACTCCGACGTCAGCCCTTCCGGCGTCGACTTGTCGTACGCCTCGGTGACGTTCGCCAGCGCCACCGACTTGCTGCCATACCGTTCGCGAATCTGCTCGTCGTTCGGCAGGTTGATGCCGATGGGCGTAATCGGGCCGGAATCACCCATTTCGATCACGACATCGATCGCGTTGGCGACGATGCCGGTGACGTTCGGCTTGCGGAATCGCGGATCGAACGGCATGTGATCCTCGAACCACTGCGCTTGTGCGCTAAGGGCCTTGATGCGCTTCGCCTTCTCCGGATTGACGTAGAAGACCAGCGCTTCCCACGACCCCTTGATCCCGCGCGGATCCATGTAGACCTCGATGAACCCGTTGATCGTGTCCACGGGGGACGCCTTGTCGGCGACCCACGCGATGTCGTACTGCACCCGGTCCGCCGTTTCGCCGCTGCGGTAGAACTTGACCAGAGCGCCGAGCGCCTTCGCCATCGGCTCCGTCGCGAACGGAATCGCCGCCTCGAGATGTCGGACGATCTCGGTGATTTCCTTCGAATAGCGACCGCCGATCCTGTAGACCTCTTCGATCAGCTTCCCATCGCGCTTCACGAGACGCGAGTTCAAGCCGTACTGTTCGGTGAAGCCTGTGAGATCCGCGGTGGTCACTCCGCCCGCGTACAGGTTGTTCGCGCTGGCGGTCAGGATGTCGCGGCCGGAGCCTGGGTTGCGGTTGGTGACAATGGGATCGACGTTCGGATCGAAGAACATCGGTTCCAGGCGCGTGAGCATCGCCTCGAGCGACTCGCCGCCGGCCGTCGGGATGGTGGCGCCGCTCGCGACGGCGGACTTCACGGCGGCGGCAAACGTCCGCGGCGGAACACCGAGGACGAATTTGCGCGACGTGTGGTTGTTGTAGGGGCCGGTGTTCAGCCAGAACAGCTTGGTGTAGCGGCGGATTTCGTCCAGTGCCGCCGTGTCGATGCCCTGGGGATGCGTGATGACCGCTTCGAGAATGCGGCGCATCTCGATTCCGTGGCGATGACGCTGGTCATAGAAGATGTCGCGTCCCGCAACCGCTGCCTGATACAGATGCCAGATGAGCGTTTTCTCCCGCAGCGGCAGCGATTCGAACCCGTCCGCGTAGACCTGCACCACCGCCGCGTCGTCGATGCGCTCCAGGAGGTACTTGCGCTCCGGCACCGCCGTATCGGTGGCGGCAGGCTCCGGACGGGAGCACGCGGCGGTTGCAACGGTTAACATTGCGCAGAGAAGTCTGTCATAGCGCATAACAAGTACAGTTTAACGAAGGCCTGATCCCTGATCCCTGATCCCCGATCCCCGATCCCTGATCCCTGATCCCTGAGGCCTGCCCAATGCATTACCTGCTCATCTACGACCTCACATCCGACTACCTCGAACGGCGCGCGCCGCTGAGATCGGAGCACATCGCGCTCGCCCGTGCTGCGGAAACGCGCGGCGAGCTCGTTCTTGGCGGGGCGCTCGCGAATCCTGCGGATGAAGCGATCCTGCTGTTCCGCGGCGACTCGCCGGCGGCCGCGGAAGCCTTTGCGGCGGCCGACCCGTACGTGAAGAACGGCCTCGTCACGCGCTGGCGCGTCCGCGAATGGACGACCGTTGTGGGACGGGATGCGGAGGTGAAACTTCCGTAAGTGGAAAAGTGGAAAAGTGGAAAAGTGGAAAAGTGGAACGGTAGACAAGTAGGAGTAGAGGCGTGGACACTTTGCCGACAGCTGCTTCTTCCACTTCTTCCACTTCTTCCACTTCTTCCACTTCCCACGGCGCCCGGCGGGTCATTTTCATCGACCTCGCGCGCGCGTTGGCCGTGGCGTTCATGTTGTACGGCCACACCACGAGCGCGATGCTGGCGCCGCGGTATCAGACCGGTCGCTGGTTCGACATCTGGCAGTTTCAACGCGGGCTGACGTCGAGCCTGTTTCTGCTGCTGGGCGGATTCGCGTTCAGCATCGCGACCAGCCGCCGTTGGACGTCGCACATGCGAGCGTCGGCGGCGTGGGTGAAGCGGGTGCGGCGCTTCGGACTGTTCGTCCTGCTTGGCTACGCGCTGCACCTTCCGGGCAGTCAGCTTGCCGAACTGCCGTACGTGGACGCCGAGCGCTGGCGCGCGTTTCTCGCCGTCGACGTGCTGCAGTTGATCGGCGTCAGCTTCATCTTCATCCAGCTGCTCGTTCTGGCGGCCCGGTCACGCCGCGCGTTCATGTTCGCGACCCTCGCGCTCGCGGTTTTTGCGATCTTCGCGACGCCGGCTGTCTGGACGATCGACTGGGCGAAGGCGATGCCTCCGTTCGCGGCGGCGTACATGTCGCAGGCCACCGGATCGCAGTTCCCGCTCTTTCCCTGGATGGGATTCATTCTGCTGGGGGCCGGCCTCGGACAGCTCTATGCGCGGTGGGGGGCGAGCGACCTCTCCGCGTTCGCCCAGCGCGCCCTGATCGCGCCGGGCGTCGCCCTGGTGATTGCCGGCACCGTCCTCAAGTCACGGGAGGAGGCGCTTTTCGGGCCGGGCCCCGGCACCTTCGTGCCAGCGGAGGTGATGCTGCGCATTGGTGCCTGCCTCATCATCCTTGCGGCATTCGCGCACCTCAGCCGTCGCATCAACCGCCTGCCGCACATCTTCGGGGCGGTGGCGCAGGAGTCGTTGCTGATTTACTTCGTTCACCTCTGTATCGTCTACGGCTCCGTCTGGAACCCGGGCCTGCTCCAGCTGTACGGCCCAACGCGAACGCCCGGCCAGACGATTGTGCTCGTCGTCTTTGTTGTGAGCTCGATGGCCGCGCTGGCCTATTACTGGAACGGCTTCAAGCACGTCCGGCCGAGGGCCGCCCACATCATGTCTTATGTGGTAGGCGCGGGGCTTGTGTTGTGGCTTCTGTAGGCGGCAGGCCACCGATACCTCGCTTCATTACATCGTCTTAATGCACTCCGTCACGCTTTTGACATAGATTCGTGATCTCCCGCAGGTCCATGTATGATCTGCGCTTCCGAAACGGTCGGCTGATCGCGGTTCAGGCGTATCGCAGCCATGTTTGACAGGATTTTTGAGGCACTTTTCTCTTACAGCCCATTCGTCTTCCAGCAGGGCACGTTCCGCTTCGACCTGACGACCGGGTCGTTTGCGGCGGCGGCGCTGGTGGGCGTGGTGGCCGCCGGTGCGGTGCTCACGTACCAGCGCGTGCGCGTGAACGACGGACGCGTGCGCGACCGCGTGGTGCTGACGACGCTCCGTGTCCTGGCGCTCGCCGTGGTGCTCTTCTGCCTCTTCCGTCCCACGCTCGTCGTCCGTGCCGCCGTCAATCAACAGAATGTGGTCGCGGTGCTCCTGGACGATTCGCGCAGCATGCAGATTCCCGATCAGGACGGCAAGGCGCGGGCGGAATACCTGCGCGCCCAGTTCGGGCCGGATGGCGCGCTGCAGAAATCGCTGACCGACAAGTTCCTGGTGCGGGTCTTCAGGTTCTCTTCGACGGCCGGCCGTCTTGGTTCCTTCGAGGAAATGCAGTTCAACGGCGCCCAGACGAAGCTGGGCCCGGCGCTGACGAGCGTCCGCGAAGAGCTGGCCGGACTTCCGGTGGCGGGAGTCGTGCTGGTCTCGGACGGTGCCGACACGACCGATACGGCCATTGGCGATGCGCTGCTCGGCCTCAAAGCCGAGAAGCTGCCGGTGTTTACCGTCGGCGTCGGCAGCGAACGGCTGCCCCGCGACATCCAGATCGACCGGGTCAGCACGCCGCGCACCGTCCTCAAGAACGCCTCGCTCCTGCTCGACGTGATCGTCCGCCAGACCGGCTACGGCGGAAAGACCGTGACGGTCGACGTCGAGGACGAAGGGCAGATCGTCGGCTCGGAAAAGGTCGAGCTGCCGGCGGACGGATCGCCGGCGACCGTGCGTATCCGTGCGAAGGCCTCGCAGCCAGGTGCCCGTCTGTTCCGGTTCAGGGTCGCGCCGCAGGACGGCGAAGTGGTCCGGGAGAACAACGTGCGCGAGTCGATCGTCAGCGTGCGCGACGAGACCGAGCGCATCCTGTACTTCGAAGGCGAGCCGCGCTGGGAGTTCAAGTTCCTGAACCGCGCCGTCACCGAGGACAAGAACCTGTTGAGCGTGTCGCTGCAGCGGACCGCCGACAACAAGTACATGCGTCTGCGCGGTGAGGAGGACGAGATCGTCGGCGGCTTCCCGAAGACCCGCGAAGAGCTGTTCAAGTATCGCGGCCTCATCATCGGCAGCGTTGAGGCAGGTCTCTTCACGGGCGATCAGCTGCAGATGATCGCGGACTTCGTGGACCGCCGGGGCGGAGGGCTGCTGGTACTTGGCGGACCCCGGTCGCTCGCCGAAGGCGGATACGGCGGTACGCCTGTCGCCGACGCCCTGCCGCTCGTCATCGATCCGCGGACGCGCGCTTCGGAACCGGCGCCGCTCGCCCGCTTGAAGGTGTCGCCGACCCGCGCTGGCCAGACCCATGCCGCGACCCAGCTGCTCCCGACGGAGGCCGCCTCGATCGCCCGCTGGAACGAGCTTCCGCAGGTCACGGCGGTGAACGCGCCGCTCGCGCCCAAGCCGGGTGCCACGGTTCTGTTGAACGGCACCGACGAGTCGGGCCGCTCGCGCATCGTGCTGGCGTCGCAACCCTACGGCCGCGGCAAGGCCATCGCCT
>JBOGIQ010000223.1:0-9776 GCA_050742535.1 Vicinamibacterales bacterium
TGCCCTACGTAGCGGTGCCCTACGTAGCGGTGCCCTACGTAGCGGTGCCCTGCGCCGCTACTCCACGCTCGGCAGCGGCGACTCCGCCGGTCCTGAAATCACGTCGCCGTTCGGCTTGAACCGCGACCCGTGGCACGGACAGTCCCACGTCCGCTCGGCGTCGTTCCAGCCGACGATGCAGGCCAGGTGGGTGCAGGTGGCCGAGCGCAACGTCATGTCGCCGTGTTCGTCGCGGTAGGCGGCGACCTTCTGCCCGTTGTAGTCGATCACTTTGCCGCTGCCGCGTTTGACGGCGCGAAGCGATCGACCCTCCGCGCCTGCGAAGCGATCGCGGAGCAGGTAGTACGCGTAGTCCTTGTTCTCCTTGATGTACTCCCACGCGCCGCGCAGGATCGCCGTCCGGCCGGGATCGAACAGTTCGGCCCAGGGATTCCTCTGTCCGAGAATCGCATCCGTCGTCATGATCGCGGTGAGGGTGCCGAACGTGATTCCGTTCCCGCAAAAACCGGTTCCGGCGTACTGGTGCGATGCCATCTCGCCGATGTAGGGAAGCGCGTCCGGAGTCTCGATGACCTGCCCCGACCAGTGATGTGTGATCTCGACCTTCGGCAGCAGCGCGGTGAGCTGTGTTTCGAGCCGTTTGTAGCACTCCGATGGATTCGCCGACTGGCCCGTCTTGTGATCCTCTCCGCCAAAGACGACCACGTCGAAGTCCGGATGCGGATCGAGACGCAGGTAGCGATACGGATCCGCGGTATCCCAGAACAACGCATCCGGAACTGTTCCGGCGGGAACGCGTCCGGCGACGACGTAGCTCGTATACAGCGCCAGCTTCGTCTGAAACGCCGTCGCCGTGACGATGTTCTTCACGCCGACCAGCGGGTTGTGCGTGGCGATGACGATGTCGTCGCAGGTGATGGTGTGGCCATTGACCTTGACCGAGCGCGGATCGGTTGAGAACTCTTCCGCGACGCTGTGCTCGTGGATCTGAACGCCCATCTGCTGCAGGGCGCCGACGAGGCCCGCGAGGTATTTCCGCGGGTGAAAGCGCGCCTGGTTCTCGAACCGGATTCCCGGTACGGCCATCAGCGGAACTTCGTCCACGAACGCCGCGTCGAAGCCGAAGTCCGCCGCAAGCGCCGCGTCCCTCTTGAGATCCGCGACATCTGCTTCGGGGACATTTCCGCGTTGGGCGTGGAGATACCCGTCCACCCATTCGAAGTTGCAGTCGATGGAATGGTCCCGCTGGATGTCGTCGATCTGAGAGATTGCGGCCAGCCCCGCGTCCCACACCGCCTGTGCGTGCTCCCGGCCAAAGCGATCAACCAGATCCTTCAGCCGCGCGTCGGTGACCATCGTCAGATGCGCGGTGGTGTGACCGGTGTCGATCTGCGCGCAGCGTTCGCGTTCAACGACGGCCACCGTCTTGCCCGCGTCGGCCAGAAGATATGAAGTCGTCAAACCCGTCAGGCCCCCGCCGACAATGAGCACATCGACGCGCAGGTCGCTGCCGAGTTTTGGAAACACCGGCATCGATGCGGAGTCGGACCAATAAGGAGTAGTGCGCGGCGGAGCAGAAGTGTGCTGCGGCATGGCGTCCTCTGCCTTCACGCGTAGCAAGGCGGCCGCCACGAATCCGGCTGAGGTCTAATTGGGCGCGGGTAGCTCTGCTGAGTCGATCACGATGACTTCCACCGGACCCTCTTCGGATTGCAGCCGAAGGCCGAGTTGATCTTCGAGGGCGGTGAAGACCGACAGGCCGTCGCGTGGCGGGGGAACTGGCGCGTCTCCGGATGGCACCGCCATCGGGAGCTGATCGGAGGAGAACTCGAGGCGTATGTCGTAGGCGCCTTTCAGGCCTGTGGCATCGATGACTTTTCGCCGGAGGAGCCGCTCGAGCAGCCCCGCGAATTGAGAAATCGGCGCGCCGTCCACGAACATTCGCGCAACGGGTGGCGTGATGCCCACGCGCCACAAGCACTGCGGCTCGGTGCCGGCGGGCGCTGGCGCGCCAAAGCGCGCGGCGAGGACTTCAGCGCAATCGATCGGCGCCGGTTTCAACCCCGGACCGAATGTGGCGTCGGGCCGTGCTGTTCGCAATACATAGCGAGGCATCTGGCGGGATTCACTGCGAGTCCGCAGCTGAAAGCGATCTGCGAGGAGGCGCCGCACCATTAATCGCATCGTTGTCTCGGAAACCGGGCGAGGCGACCGCGCGCTCACGTCGAATCGCCGGGAGTCCGCCCATGACGGACCGCCGCTGACCTGGAAGTCGCGCACGTTCCACGCCCAGGTGACGAGCGACTTCAGCGTCGCGTTGACGTCGATGAATCGTTCGGGTGAGGAGGGAACGAATCCCGGGTCGCCTTCCTGAGGCCTGATCGAGACAACCTCGAAGGCAGGGACCTCGGTGCTCTGTCCTGACAGCGGGATCGCGAAGGCAGCCAGCGCGAGAACGACGTACGACAGCCGGCGCCGAGCGAAGGGCATCGACGCGTCAGACACCGATTTGCTGAATTGGCTGCCTAAAGCGCGCCGGACTGCCAGGGACCAGTGATCGCGACGGTGATCCCCGGCTCGAAGATGTTGGCGAAGAGCCACTTTCCGTCCGGGCTGTAGCAGGGGCCGGCCCATTCAGAGTGCGTGAAGTCGCCGGTCAGCCCGTTCCGTTCGCCGCGCAGCTTCACGTTGTTCTGCGCGAACGCGAAGATCTCGCCGTCGGTCGTCAGACCGTGCAGGAATTCGTCGCCGCCGCCGTCCTCGCAGAGGACGAGGCCGCCGCGCGGGCTGACGGTCATGTGATCCGGCTTGTTCAGCACGTCCTTGCCGGGCGATTCGAACAGCAGCGAAATGTTTTCGGCGGCCGGGTCATACACCCAGATCTGTCCCTGCCCGCGCCCGCCGTTGGTTGACACGATATAGATCTTGCGATCGGCGCCCGACCAGCAGCCTTCGAGGCGCTGGAACGTCGCCGCGCCCTGGATGCGTCCCTGCGCCCAGACGTGGTCGGATGGCGCGTGGCGATCGGGATTGTCCGGTTTCGCGATCGGCACCCACTCGACGTCGAACGTCTGGCCGTTCTTGTACGAGTCGCCCAGGTTGATCTTGTTTTTCCCCTTCACCTTCATCATGAACAACTGCCCGCCGGCGGCAAGGCGGCCGTTCACGTTGGGGACGAACCGGTAGAAGCCCGACTTGTTGGTGGCGCCGAAGAATCCGAGGAACGATGCGCCCGCGTCTTCGGTTTCGTAGACGTATCCCGTGACGCGATCGAAGGCCACCGCCTCGTGCGAGAAGCGGCCCAAGTCGCGAATCGGCTGCGGATCGCCATTCCCGTCCGCAGGCACCTCGAACACATACCCGTGCGGGCGGTCGGTGAATGAGGTTGTCTCCTCGCACGTCAGCCACGAGTTCCAGAGCGTGACCCCGCCGGCGCAGTTTCGCTCCGTGCCACCCAGGCTGGCGCGCGCAGAGATGAACCGGCCCTCGTTCTGGTCGAACTCGAGCGTCGTCGTTCCGCCGGCGGACGTCGGGTCATATGCGGCGCCGCTGAACGGCGTTCCGAAATCCTCTTCGTGGTTGCGAACAAGACGCACGCGCCCGTTGCCGGCGTCGAACGCGCCCATGCCGTCGTGCCGGCTCGGGATGCGCTGGCCGTCGGCCATGACGTCGCCCTTCCAGCCGAAGGTGACGTAACGAAAGCCTTCGGGCAGCTTCAGGAGCGGAAGGCCCGTGGCTTCGTCGATCGCGTCGACCAGCCGGCCGTACCCCACGCTGCGCAGGTTGCGCACGTTTCCAGTCTGCGCGAACAGGTCTGCGCGTGCGAGGAGCGTGTGAAACGGGACGGCCGCCGCCGCCGTGGCGGCCCCTTTGAGAAATGTCCGGCGATCGATTGAAGACACGGGTAATGCGCCTTTCCGAACTGGGATATAGGGATCAGTTTTCGCTCTGAGTCGCCGGAAAAGCAAGTGAAAGATCCGCGACTGAGCCGTTTCGGGGCACGCCAGCCTCCGCACGCTACAAACTAAGACGTAGGGCGCGGCGCTGGCGGTGCAGTCGAGCCACCTCCCAGGGGTACCCCAGGTCAATTCCGCGAATCTCAATCGTTGACTGGATAGACAGCTCACAAAAGCTGGCCGAGGATCGTGCGTAAAGAGTTCGTGCGGTGTCGTCGCGGTCACTGCATGGCTCTTCCCCGGCAGGGGTCAGTGTGGCTCGAGGTGGCCCCTGCCGGGATTCCAAATCCGTGACCCATCCCGTGCGCGTGCCCCTTGCGCGCATCCTCGCAAACTCTGTGCAACCGCTTCGAATCGGCTGATCGCGCCCTCCGGACGGTGCGACAATCTGCCCGCGAAATATGCATCTGACTCGACGACAGCGCCGGGCGGTGGCGATTGCCGTCGCGGCACTTGGCTGCTGGTGCCTACCGGCCACCGCGCAGCGACCGCCGGCGCCCCCCACGGGCACTCGTATTCAGGACGTGGATGCGCTCCGCCGCGCCCGTGCGGCAGCGGCGGCGGCACAGCTGAAGCCGACGTTCTCGCTGACCGTCAATCAAAACGATCTTTACGTGAGTGAGGTCGTGACGGTCACCTTGAACCCGGTCGAGAGGATCAAGGCCGCGTCGCAGCTGCTCTTTACCGTCGACTTTGGTGATGGAGAGAAACGTCAGGTGCCCGCACAGTTCGCGCAGGTACAGTACCAATACCGCACGGCAGGCATGTACGTCATCTCGGCGTCGGTTGCGATTCGTCCTGAAATCAGGGCCACATTCGACGCGTTGCCGACGGTCGGCAACAGCGTTGGCGTGACCGTCCGGAAGACCACGTTCTCGGCGACGCCGGCCGTTGCAGCCGTCGGCGAGCCGATCACGTTTGCCACGCCCGCCCGGCCCGGGGATTCACGCATCCGTTACCGGTTCATCTTTGCCGATAACACGGACTCCGGCTGGATACCGGAGGTGCAGACATCTCACGCTTACACGAGCCCGGGTGCATACACCACCTCGATGGAGGTCGGTATCTTCGACGATGGCCAGAACTTCTCGTGGGACAGGTCCGAGCCGATCTCGCTTCAAGTAGCGGAAGTGGCGCTCGACGCGCCCGCGTCGCTCTCGTCCAACGACGCGGGCACGTTCACCGTGCAGTTTCCCGGCAACGATCCGGCGCTTCGCTATCGCGTGAACTTTGCCGATCGTTCAGCGAGCGAGTGGAGCGCCAATCCCAGTACCACGCACTCCTACAATGCGGCCGGCACGTACCAGCCATTCGCGGAAATCGGACGTGTGACAGACGCAGGAGTGACGCGAGTGGCGGCCAGCGCAGTACGCAGTCTGGTGGTACCCGCCGTGCCCGTTGTTGTTCCCGAGCCACCCGGCGGCGGCCCCGGCCGCGCTGGCGGTAATGGTGGCCGCGGCGGTGGTGGTGGTGGCGAGTGGGACTGGTTGCCGTATGGCGCAATCGCGCTTGTTGCTCTTCTCCTCGGTTACGGCGCTAAACAGGCGTTTTTCGTCCCGCGGCCGACCTTCACGCCTCATCGCGGTCAAACCGACTCGCAGATCGAGACTGCCGACGGTGGCATCGACCTGGAACTCGAAGTGCGGCTGCACCGGGAAGTAGATGCCGTGCAGACGACACTGAGCGTTCCCAGCGGGCGGCTGATCGCTGATTCCGAGATCGTATGACGACCAACGTACCTACTTTGCGCACTCTCTTCGACCTTCCCTCGGAACACGAGATGGACCGGCTGCCGGACGGGTGGAAGCCGTTCCGCGAAAAGCTTGGCGAGGAGGTCAAGGGCATCAAGTGGAAGGCGTCGATGCCCGATCTGACCGTCAAGATTGCGGAGCTGCTCGACGTGGAGGTGCCGACGCTGCTCGTGGCGACGTGGAAGAAGGCCGCGGAAGTAAAGAAGAAGCTCGCCGAGTCGCGGGAGAAGCCGGCCGACGAGATTGAAGTCGAATTGGCGGAGCACACCATCTCCACCAGTCACAGCCCGTATATCACCGTGCAGATGGGGAAGGCGCCGGTGAAGACGCTGAAGTTCACGGTGACCGCCTCGTTCACGCTGAACGCCTTCGTCTTGAAGCTGCAGAACGGCGAGGTCCGCGCGATCCGCAGCGGCAACTGCCAGGCGCAAGGAAAGCTCGAAGGGTTGGGCCTGCTGCTGGCGGAAAAGAAGCTCTCAGCGCTCACGTTTCCGGGAACGATGCAGATCGCGGCGACGCCATGAAACTCACCACCTTCCTGAATTTTGGCGGCAACTGCGAACAGGCGCTGCGATTCTACGAACAGCACCTGGGCGGAAGGATCCTCATGATGATGCGCCGGGCGGAGCAGCCCAATCAGCCGGTCACGTGGCCGGGCTGGGAGAGCTCGATCCAGTACGCCATCATGGATGTCGGCGGCACGCAGCTGATGGCTTCCGACGTTCCGCCCGATCGTTTTCAGCCGATGCGCAGCGCGTACTTGACGCTGACGGTTGACGGCGCCGCCGAAGCCGAGCGCATTTGGGGGCTGCTCACGGACGGCGGCCAGGTCTTGATGCGCATGGAGGAAACCTTCTTCGCCACGCGGTTTGGCCAACTCAGAGACCGATTTGGAACGCTGTGGATGATTCTTGCCATGAAGCCGCAGACCTAACGATCTAAGGTCTGCTTACCCGCGCGTGGAGCGCCATCACTGTTGCTCGCGCTGACTCGAATGCGCCCTGCATGAACGAGCTCAGGTCGGTCATATAGTCGCCGGCGAAGTAGATACGGCCATCTGGCTGCTGCAGCGCGGCCAGCGACTTCAGCGCCGCCGGCGTTTCCTGGCGCCAGGAGCCGCGGCTCCATGGCACACGCGGCCACGACACGGAGAAGGCGGTCTCGAACTCCGTGGCGTACTGTGGATGGATGCGGGTGCCGTAGTCGAGCGCCAGACGCTGACGTTCGGCGGGCGGCCGCTCCCGCATCTGACGGTTGAAGTCGAGGAAGAATCCGACCAGCACGCCTTTCGCCGTGTGGAAGCCGTGCGACGGATACAGGATCTGCCCGATCTCCTGATCCGTCCACGTTCTGCCGCCGTAGATGTGGTCGTCTGTTTCCCAGAAGCGGCGCTTGAACTGCAGGCCGATTCTGCCGGCGCCGTCGTAGACCGAGGCGGTGATTGCTGACTGGACCGGCTGCGACAGATCCTTCTGCAGCCCGCTCAACACCGGCAGTGGAATCGTGCTGACCAGGTAGTCCGCCTCCACGCGCCTGGGCCGCCCATCGGCATCGGCATAGATCGCCCACACGCCGCGTTCGCCCTGCCTGATTTCGCGAACGGTCGCTCGATACGTGATCCGGCTTCCCACTCGGGCCGCCAGGGCGGCTGGAAGCCGATCCATCCCTCCGGCCACTTGCAACATCGGCGCTTGCGAGTCCCAGTCGATTCCCAGGTAGAAGTCAATGTTCGCGCCGAGCAGATCGCGCAGTGGCAGCGGCTCGGTGCGGGACGAATATCCCTGCCGACGCGGCGAGCCACGGTACGTCCGCTGCTGGTCGAGTGAACCCAGCCGGCGGAGATACGCAAGCAGTTTCTCGCGGTCGTCGTTGGTCAGCGGTTGATCCAGTTGCTGCTGCGACAGCGCCTTGCTCAGAAGCTCGGCGGTGTAGCCGTCGAAGTCCGCACGTGCCTCGCGCATGCGAATCCGGCGCCCGCTCAGGGTGGCCGATCGGGTCTGATACAGATACGCGCTGTCCGAGTCGGCGACGAAGACTTCGACCGGCACCTGCAGCTCCCGGCAGTACCCGAGCGTCGTCTGGTGATGGTGCGGGATGCGCATCGGTCCCGCGTTGAAGTAGAGGCCGTCGTCGAACGCCGCCGTCTGCGTCGAGCCTTCTTCCTCGCTTACCGTGCCGCGCCGGACGGTGAAGCAGCGGCCGCCAGGCCGCGCACGCCCCTCGAGCACCCGGCAGTCGTAGCCAACCTTGCCCAGCTCGTACGCGACGGTCAGCCCTGCGATGCCGGCGCCAAGGATGAGAACGCGAGTGCCCGACACGCGGCCCTGCAGTCCGAACGGCGCCTGGGTTGCCTGCGCGAGCAGGCCAAGCCCCGTCATGGCTTCGTAGACGAGCGAGGCGCCGCCGGCCGCGCCGAGGCGGGCTAAGAATTGCCTTCGCGTAACAGACATAAGGGCCTCCGCAAGAAACAGTGGATGATAGACGCGATATGAAGACGGCAATCGGGGCCTTCGTCGTCCTCGCCGCGATGGCGGCGCCCCAGACCCCACAGTTTGACGTTGCATCCATCAAAAAAAATCCCTTGGGCGGCGCGCGCGTGAGCGTCGAGACGCCGCCCGGCCGCTTCCAGGCCACCAACACGCCGCTGCGGTTCCTAATCCGCTGGTCCTACCGGATCGCCGAGCCGCGAATCGTCGGCGGGCCGGGATGGATCGGCGTTGACCGGTTTGACGTCTCGGCAACGGCTTCGGTTGAGGGCTGGTCGGGCGAACGCACGCGCCAGATGGTTCGCGCGCTCCTCGCGGATCGGTTCGGGCTGGCCGCGCATATGGAAACGCGCGAGATGCCCCTCTTCGTGTTGACCATGGCGAAACCCGGCGCTTCCGGCCCGCGCCTGCAGCCGGCCGCGTTCGACTGCTCGGCGCCGGACACGCCGTCGCGCATGGTCGCCGGAAGGGTCCAGTGCGGGTTGCTCGTCAGCCAGAACGGCGGAAGCGCCAGCCTGCGCGGAGGCGGCACGACGATGGCTGATTTTGCGCGGACGCTGGGCGAGTACGTCGATCGGCCGCTCGTGGACCGCACCGGATTGACCGCGCGCTACGACCTCGAACTGCAGTTCACCGCCGATCGCAGTGCGCTCGTCGGGGCACGACCGCCTGGCGGACTGGACGCGACAAGCGACAGCGACATCCCGCCGCTCCCGACCGCACTGCGCGAGCAGCTCGGGTTGCGCCTGGACTCAGACCGGGGACCGGTGGAGGTGCTGGTCATCGACCGCGTCTCGCAGCCGAGGGAGAACTGAGCAGGGATCAGGGGTCAGGGGTCAGGGGTCAGGGGTCAGGGGTCAGGGATCAGGGGTAGTCGAGCCGGGTCAATGTTTCCCGCACTTCGACGTGGCGCGGCAGGCCGATGAGTAATCGGTTCCCTCGTGCCGCGAGAGATGACCTGTTTCCGGTTGGATTGTCGACGGTCATAGTTCTTGCTTTGCTGCTCAGCCATGGCGATCCAGTCCTTTCGCGATCTGCAGGCTTGGCAGCTTGGAATGGAGTATGTACTGGCGATATACGCGGTCACCGAGGAGTTTCCGCGCGACGAGCGCTACGGACTGACGTCGCAGTTGCGGCGCGCGGCTGTCGCCATTCCCTCCGATATCAGCGAGGGACACGTGCAAGGGACGCGAACATACCTTCGATACGTGGTCATTGCGATGGGCAGTGTGGCCGAGTGTGAAACGCAAATTGAAATCGCGCGAAGGCTGAACTATGCGAGGCCGAACGACTTCACGCACCTCGATACAATCGCAGGCGATCTACGGCGTGTGCTGTTCGGGCTACGCCGTTCGTTGCGAAGGAAGACAAGAGGAGTCCAACAAACGCCCTGATCCCTGATCCCTGATCCCTGATCCCTGATCCCTGATCCCTGATCCCTGATCCCTATTTCACGGCCACCACCTCCACATCCCCGTCCCGGCGCAGCACCGTGATTCCCACATCATGCGCGTGGCGGGTGAGGAGCAGGTCGACGCTGGCGTCGACGACGCGCAGGTTGACGATGCGCAGCCACTCCAGTT
>JBOGIQ010000224.1:0-9742 GCA_050742535.1 Vicinamibacterales bacterium
GGCTTGAGGATCGCCGGCCAGCGAATCGTGTCCTGGTACGCGCGGAGTGCCGCCGCGTCGTTGAACGTGATCGACCATGGCGTGTCGATGCCGAGCGTACGCAGCAGCGTCGCCTGCGCGCTCTTGCTCAACTCGAGCGCGAAGACTTCTGCGCCGTTCAGCACACGCGCCCCGCGCCGCTCCAGTGTTCGCATGTATGCGAGCGCGAGAGGGACGGCACGGGTATTCCCCCGGACGTACGCACTCGGGCTCGCCTGGTTGAAATACAGCCTCGCCAGCGCCGGTTCCTCAGTGCTGAACGCCGCCTGTTTGAGATCGAATGGCGCGTAGGCGACTCCCCGGCGCTCGAGGGCGGCGAAGAGCGGCTTCTGCCACTCGGGGTGTTCGTGAAGGACGACGAGATCCGGCCGTGTGGGCACTACGGCTCCCTGGCCGGTTCCGATCGGCGCCGCACGCGCACTTTGGTGATGCGCCGCCGCTCGACCTCGAGCACCTCGAAGACGAGCTCGTCGATTTCGACGATCTCGCCAACATACGGCATCCGCCCAAGCTGCGACAGCAGGAATCCGCCGACCGTCTCGAAGCCCTCGCGTTCGATATCCACGCCCAAACGTTCGCGAACTTCATCGACGTTCACCTTGCCGCTGAACGTAAAGACGCCATTGCCTTCGTCGGTCACCGTCTCGCTCTCGACGTCGTACTCGTCGCGGATCTCGCCGACGATTTCCTCGAGCAAATCCTCGAGCGTGACGAGCCCCGCCGTGCCGCCGTATTCATCCACGACGATGGCCATCTGCAACTGCCGACGCTGCATCTCCTTGAGCAGCTCCGACACCCGCTTACTCTCGGGCACGAAGTGAGCCGTCCGCATCAGCGTCGTCATCGGCGGCGCCGCGTCCGGAGGCAGCGCGACCAGATCCTTGACGAACACGATACCGAGGATGTTGTCGAGGCTGTCGCGATAGACCGGCATGCGCGAGTACTGCTCCTCGCGAAACAGCGCCCGCAAATCGGCCAGCGACGTATCGACGTGCACGGCGACGATGTCGGGCCGCGGTGTCATGACCTCACGGGCCACGGTTTCGGTGAAATCGACGATCGATTGGAGGAGTTCCCGCCCTTCCTCGTCCGAAATGGCGTCGTCGGCCGCCGACTCCGTCGCGTTGGGCGGCGTCTCGGCCTCGGATTCGCTGCCGTTGCCGCCGTTGGCGGATTCCCGGTCGCGGCGCGGCCCGAAGATCCGGATGATCGTGAGCGTCACCGGCAGAAGCGCGCGCGCCATCACGTGGAACACCGGCAGCATCAGGTCGAGCGCCTGCTCCGGATCGGCTCGCACGATCAGCATCGGCAGCACGTGCTCGCACACGACCACGAAGGAAATCAGCGAGACGACGAAGACGGCGATCGATGTGGCGTCACGGACGTCGCTGACGCGCGCGATGAGCACGCCGGCCGCCACGATGCAGATGCCGAGCAGCAACCGCAGCGGGACGAAGAGCTGTAGCGGATCGTCGAGGTAGTGGCCAAGCCGGTCGCTGCGGCCGCCGCGTTCCGCCATCAGCCGCAGCGACAGCCGCATCAGCGCGCTGAAAGCCGCCTGGATCGCGCCGAGGAAGACGGTAGCGCAGCCGAGCAGGAAGATGGCGAGGGGCGTCATCGAGCGGGGCGCGGCGCCTCACGCTCGATGAGACCTTCCCGCAATCCGCCCGCACGGCGCAGGCGCTGTTCAAGTCGTCTCATTTCGCCGTTGTCGCGCTCGTGATCATAGCCAAGAAGGTGCAGCAGCCCGTGCAGGGCAAGCACCCGAAATTCCGTGGCCAGGCTATGCCCTGCCGCCCTGGCCTGTCGTCGTGCAACATCCAGCGCGATCACGATATCGCCGAGCTGGCCGGGCTCATCGGCGGGAAACGACAGGACGTCGGTGGGAACGTTTTTGTCGCGATAACGGCGATTCAGATCCCGTACGCGACGGTCGGGAACCACCGCAACGGCGACAGTACCCCGCCCGCGGGCGGGCGCGACCAGCTCGAGCCAGGCCGCGAGTCCAGGGGCGCGGACACCGGGCGGCAGCACGATCTCAGCGGTCAGCCGGCGGCGGAACTTACGAGGCTTGATCTTTGGCGGCGCGCGGCGTCGAGTAGGCGTCATAGGCCTTGACGATCTGCTGCACCAGCTTGTGCCGGACGACGTCCTTGTCGTCGAAGTAGATGATGCCGATGCCGTCGATCTCGCGGACGATCTTGACCGCCTCGACCAGGCCCGACAACTTCGGGTTCGGCAGGTCGATCTGGGTGATGTCGCCGGTCACGACCGCCTTGGATCCGAACCCGAGTCGCGTCAGGAACATCTTCATCTGCTCCGACGTCGTGTTCTGGGCCTCGTCGAGGATGACGAAGGCGTCGTTCAGCGTGCGGCCGCGCATGAACGCCAGGGGCGCCACTTCGATGGTGCCGCGTTCGACGAGCCGCGACGCCTTGTCCGTATCCATCATGTCGTAGAGCGCGTCGTACAGCGGCCGCAGATAGGGATTGACCTTTTCCTGCAGATCGCCCGGCAGGAACCCGAGCTTCTCCCCCGCCTCCACCGCGGGACGGGCCAGGATGATCCGGCTGACCTTCTTCGCCATCAGATAGCTGACGGCCTGCGCCATCGCCAGGTACGTCTTGCCGGTTCCCGCCGGTCCCACACCCAGGACGATGTCGTTCTGCTCGATGAGCTCCAGGTATTTCTTCTGGTTCGCGCTCTTCGGGTTGACCCGCCGGCGCGTACCCTGCGCCTGCCTGGCCGCGCTCGGACCCTCCTTGGAAAAGTAGTCGCGCAGGTCGACGTGCGGGTCGTCGACCACCAGCTCCGCCGCCGTCTTGACGTCGGCGCTGGCCAGTTCGTACCCCGAGTCGCGCAGCTGCGCCAGCTGCTCGAACAGCCGTTCGACGCGCTGCTCCGAGCTCCTGGTACCTTCCACGATCAACTCGTCGCCGTGCGTCCGGATCTCGACATCCATCAGCGACTCGATGTGCTTGAGGTTGGCGTCGTGCGGACCGTAGAGGATCTCGATGCCTTCTTGTGGAACGGCAATCTTCTTCATGTGTTCGCGATCCGGATGTGCAGCTCGCGGAGCTGACGTGGGTCAACCTGGGAGGGTGCGTCCGCCATCAGATCCACCGCCGCAGCGGTCTTCGGGAAGGCAATCACCTCGCGAATCGAGGACTCTGCCGCCAGGATGGCGATGACGCGATCGAGGCCAAGAGCGATCCCGCCGTGCGGAGGCGTGCCGAATTCGAGGGCCTCGAGGAAGAATCCGAACCGCGTCCGTGCCTCCTCGTCGCTGATGTTGAGGAGTGAGAAGATCCGGCGCTGCAGCGAGGAGTCGTGGATACGGATGCTACCGCCGCCGATCTCACTGCCGTTCAGCACCAGATCGTACGCCTTCGCCCGGGCAGCGCCCGGATCCGTTTCGAGACGGCCGATGTCGTCATCGTGCGGCGACGTGAACGGGTGATGCACGTAAATCCACCTGCGCTCCCCGGCGTCCCACTCCAGCAAGGGGAAGTCCACTATCCAGGTAAAGGCGTACACATCTGAGGGCAGCAGATTGTCCCGACGGGCGATGTTCAGCCTGAGCTGGCCCAGCAGCTTTGAGGTCGAGTCGGGCTCGCCGGCGGCTATCAACAGCAGTTCGCCGTTGCTGACTCGGGCCTCGTCGAGCAGTTTGCCGACGGCGTCCTCGCCCATCGCTTTCATGATCGAGCTGGTCACCGAGCCGTCGTCGAGGCGGCGAGCCCAGACGAGCCCCGTCGCACCGAGCCCCTTCGCCTGATCAACCAGGCCGTCCACCTCGCTTCGTGAATAGCCGCTGGCGTTTCTGACTACGAAACCGCGGACGGTTCCCCCGTTCGCCACGATCTCGCGGAACACCCGGAAGCTGGACTCGCGGAAGAACTCGCGCAGATCCTCGATCGCCATGCCGCAGCGCAGATCAGGCTTGTCGGACCCGTACCTGGCGATCGCCTCGGCGTATGGCATGCGTGGAAATGGCGTCGTGATCTCGCGGCCTATCACGGCGAAGATCTGCTTCATCAAGGGTTCGATGACACCGAAAATCGTCTCCGGCCGCGCGAACGACATCTCGACGTCGACCTGCGTGAATTCCGGCTGCCGATCCGCGCGCAGGTCCTCGTCGCGGAAGCATTTGCAGATCTGTACATATCGGTCCATTCCGGCGACCATCAGGATCTGCTTGAACAGCTGCGGCGACTGGGGCAGGGCAAAAAACTCGCCAGGGTGAACACGGCTCGGTACCAGGTAATCGCGTGCACCTTCGGGAGTGGATTTCGTCAGAATCGGCGTTTCAATTTCAAGAAAGCCGTTCTCGTCGAAATGGCGCCGTGTGACCGAAGTCACCCGGTGGCGGAGGATCATGTTTCCCTGCAGGCGGGGCCGGCGCAGGTCGAGATAGCGATACTTGAGGCGCACGTCCTCGGCCACCGGCGTCTCGTCCGCAATTGGAAATGGCGGCGTCTTCGCTTCGTTGAGGAGCACGAGCTGACGCACGACCACCTCCACCTCCCCGGTCGCAAGCTTGGGGTTGACGGTGTCGGCCGACCGCCGGCGCACGCGTCCCGTCACGCCGACGACGAACTCGGAGCGAAGCCGCTTGGCCTTCGCCATCAGCGCCTCGTCGTCCTTGTCGAACACGATCTGCGTGACGCCCTCGCGATCCCTGACGTCGATGAACAGGAGGCCGCCGAGATCGCGGACGCGATGTACCCATCCGAGCAGCACCACATCGGCCCCCACGTCGTCCGGCCGGAGCGCGCCGCAGGTGTGCGTCCGTGTCAGTTCCCCCAGTTGTTCAGCCACGTTGCTTCAGTTCCTTCAGAATCGCCGCGCCGGCACCGTCCTGTTCGTATGTGTGCTGGGTCTTCGCCGCGAGGTGTTTTACCGTCAGGGTGCCGTTCGCGATTTCGTCGCCTCCGAGGATGGCGACAAACGGAATCCCTCGTGAATCAGCGTACTTGATCTGCTTGCCGATCTTGTCGGGATCCGGATAGACGAGGACACGCAGCCCCGCGTGCCGCAAGCTGGCGGCAACCCGCATGGCGGAGGGCATGTCCGCGGCGTCGAATACGGCCACCATGACATCCGCAGGGGTCGTGGCCACGGACGCCGGGAACATCCCGCGCTCCCCCATCACGACCAGGATCCGCTCCAGCCCGAGCGAGAACCCGCAGGCGGGGACGCTCTGGTCGAGGAACATCCCAACCAGGTTGTCGTAACGTCCGCCGCCGCCGAGACTTCCGGCGAGATCCGGGACGTTGATCTCCATGATCGCGCCCGTGTAGTAGGAGAGGCCACGGGCGAGCGTCAGGTCCCAGTCGAGGTGCTGCGATGCCGACGTACCACCGGCGAGACTGAGGATCGCACGCACGTTTTCCCAGGCGCGCTGACCCGGTTCGTCCAGCGCCAGGCCAATCGGGCCGTCTTCCGGCCGCCTGGTCATGACATCCAGGAGCGGCGTCGCGGCTTCCGGCGGCACACCGCGCGACGCGAGCTCCGCGCTGACGCCGTCTCGTCCGATTTTGTCCAACTTGTCGAGCGCGACCAGGGCGCTCGTGTGCAGCGGCTCGGCAATGCCCACCGCGGTCAACAGCGACGTCAACAGCTGTCGGTGGTTAATGCGGATCTTGAAGTCGTTGAAGCCGAGCGCCAGCAGGACGTCGGCAACCGCCGCGCACAACTCGGCTTCGACTAGCGGCGACGTTGACCCGAGAAAGTCCACGTCGCACTGATAGAACTCCCGAAAGCGTCCCCTCGCGGGACGGTCGGCACGCCATACGGGCTGAATCTGGTATCGCTTCCACAGTCGCGGCAGCTTGCTCTGGTGATGCGCGATGACGCGCGCCAGCGGCACGGTCAGGTCGTAGCGCAGCGCAAGGTCCGCCTGACCGCTTGCCTCGTGCTCGCCGCGCTTCAGGATCTTGAAAATGAGCTGATTGCCCTCGTCCCCGTACTTGCCCATCAGGGTTTCGAGGTTTTCGGCGGCGGGGGTCTCGAGCGGCTCGTAGCCGTAGCGCTCGTACACCCGCTTGACGATGCCGATGACGTACTCGCGGCGCCGCACGTCCTCCGGCAGGAAGTCGCGCATGCCGCGCGCCGGCTCGGTGCGTGCGGCCACTAGAGTCGGGGCAGCGTCAAGCCCTGCTGCTTCTGGTACTTGCCCGCCTTGTCCGCGTACGAGACCTCGCAGTCTTCGTCGCTTTCGAAGAAGAGCACCTGGGAAATGCCCTCATTCGCGTAGACCTTTGCCGGCAGCGGCGTCGTGTTCGAGATCTCGAGCGTGACGTATCCCTCCCACTCCGGCTCGAACGGCGTGACGTTCACAATGAGACCGCAGCGGGCGTAGGTCGACTTGCCGACGCAGACCGTCAGGACGTTCCTGGGAATCCGGAAGTATTCGACGGTCTTGGCCAGGGCGAAGGAATTCGGCGGGATGATGCAAACGTCCGCCTTTACGTCCACGAACGACCGCGCGTCGAAGTTTTTCGGATCGACGACGGTGCTGTTGATGTTGGTGAAGACCTTGAACTCGTCGGCGACGCGGATGTCATAGCCGTAGGACGAGAGGCCATAGGAGATGACGCCCTTTCTCACCTGACGGTCCTCGAACGGCTCGATCATCCCGTGCTCGAGGGCCATCTTCTTTATCCAGCGATCGGCCTTAATCGACGGCATAGCGTCAGCGCTTCCCGAAAAACATCATCACGAGCGTCAGAATCAGACTCACCAGGATCGATGTGGCCAGGGGAAAGTAGAAGCTGAAGTTACCTCGCTTGACGGCGAAATCACCGGGCAGCCGTCCCAGCGGAAACCCGAGTGTCATCAGGAGCCCGGCCCCCGCGATCACCAAACCGGCGAGGATGAGAAACCGGCCCATCTGCGTCTCAGATCAGTTCCATCCCGCGGAAAAAATACCCCAGTTCAAAGGCGGCCGTCTCCGGGGCGTCGGATCCGTGGGTGGCATTCCGGCCGATCGACTCGCCGAAGTCGCGGCGCAGCGTGCCCGGCGCCGCCTTGGCCGGGTCGGTTGGTCCCATCGTGTCCCGCCATTTCCTGATCGCATCCGGCGCCTCGAGGGCGAGCAGCACGCACGGTCCGGAGGACATGAACTCGGTCAGTTCGCCGAAAAACGGCCGGTCGCGATGGACGGCGTAGAACCCTTCCGCTTCCTGTTTCGACAGGTGCTGCAGACGCATGGCCCGGACAGTGAAGCCGGCCTCCTCGATGCGGACGAGGATCTTGCCGGCCAGCCGACGGCTCACCGCGTCCGGCTTGATGATCGCGAACGTCCGCTCTGTGCCTATCCCGGCGCCTACTCCCGCAGTGCTCATCGTCCGAGTGCCTCTCGCATCTTCGTTCCCATGTCCGCCGGGCTCTTCACCACGTGGACGCCGGCGCGGGTGAGCGCGTTCATCTTTTCCGCCGCCGTTCCCTGCCCGCCGGCAATGATGGCGCCAGCATGACCCATTCGCCGCCCCGGCGGCGCGGTCTGGCCGGCGATGAACCCGACCACCGGCTTGTTGAACGCGCGTTTGATGAACGCCGCCGCGTCCTCTTCAGCCGTGCCGCCGATCTCGCCGATCATCACGACCGCCTCGGTGTCGGGGTCCGCCGCGAACAGCGTCAGCGCATCGATGAAGCTCGTGCCGATCAGAGGATCGCCGCCGATGCCGATGCAGGTCGTCTGCCCCATCCCCTGCTTCGAGAGCTGATGGATCGCCTCGTAGGTCAGCGTTCCGCTCTTCGAGACGATGCCAATCGTTCCTTCGCGGCAGATATGGCCCGGGATGATCCCGGCTTTCGCCTGCCCGGCCGTGATGACTCCGGGGCAGTTCGGGCCAATGAGCCTCGTCCGGTGCCCTTCCATGAATGTCATCACCTTGAGCATGTCGAGCGTCGGAATGCCTTCGGTGATGCAGACGGCAAGCGGGATCTCCGCGTCGGCCGCTTCCATGATGGCGTCCGCAGCGAACGCCGGCGGAACGAAGATGACGGTGGCATTCGCCCCCGTCTCACGTACGGCGTCGTGAACGCTGTTGAACACCGGCCAGCCTTCGTGGACGGTGCCGCCCTTGCCCGGCGTGACGCCGCCGACGACACTCGTGCCGTACGCGGCGGCCGCCTTCGCGTGGAACGTGCCCTCGCGGCCGGTGAGTCCCTGGACGATCAGACGTGTGTTCTTGTCGAGTAGGACGGACAAGGCTATTTATGCTCCGCCAGCGCGACCACTTTCTCTGCGGCTTCGCCCATCGCGTCGGCAGTCGTGAAATTCAGGCCGCTTTCGCGGAGCAGCCGCTTTCCTTCCTCGACATTCGTCCCTTCCATTCGGATCACGATCGGGACGAGGACGCCGAGCTCGGTCACGGCGGCGATCACGCCCTGCGCCAGCACGTCGCATCGGAGGATGCCGCCGAAGATGTTGATCAGCACGGCCTTGACGTTCTTGTCCGCCATCAGGATGCGGAAGGCGTTCTTGATCTGGTCGGCGTTTGCGCCACCGCCCACGTCAAGGAAGTTGGCGGGCTCCCCACCGGCGAGCTTGATGATGTCCATCGTCGCCATCGCCAGCCCGGCGCCGTTCACCATGCAGCCGATGTTGCCGTCCAGCCGGATGTAGTTCAGCGAAAACTTCGAGGCCTCGACTTCGAGCGGGTCCTCTTCGGTGACGTCCCGCAGTTCCTTCAGGTCGGGATGACGGTAGAGCGCGTTGTCGTCGAAGCTGACCTTGGCGTCGAGCGCCAGGAGATCGCCCCCCTTCGTCAGGATCAGGGGGTTGATCTCGATCATCGACGCGTCCGTTTCGATGAACGCCCTGTAGACCGAGTCGAGCAGCTTCACGAACTTCGACACCGACGCCGCCGGCAAGCCCATGCCGAACGCCAGCTTGCGGGCCTGGAACGCCACGACACCGGTGCCCGCATCGATCTGCTCTTTCAGGATCTTGCCGGGATCGGAGGCCGCCACCTCCTCGATGTCCATTCCCCCGGCCGCGCTGGCGATCACCACCGGGGAGGCGGATGCCCGGTCAATCACGATGCTCAGGTACAACTCGCGATCGATCTGAAGGCCTTCCTCGATCAGCACCCGGCCGACCTTCTTCCCTTCCGGGCCTGTTTGATGGGTGACGAGGGTCATCCCGATCATCTGTTTGGCGATCTGCTCACCTTCGGCCGCGGAACGGGCGACCTTGACGCCTCCGCCTTTGCCCCGGCCGCCGGCATGGATTTGCGACTTGACCACAACGATGTCGCCGCCGAGACGGCGAGCAATGTCCGCTGCCTCTGCTGGAGAGAACGCGACCTCGCCCCGCGGAACCGGCACGCCGAACCGCGCGAGAACTGACTTGGCCTGGTACTCGTGGATTTTCACAAAGGAACGATCGTATACGAGATACAGCAATCCGGCTAAAGCCGGACTCTACATGCCGATCACGTCGACGAGCTCTTTTACGGAGGCCGCGGATTTCTTGAGCGCCGCATCCTCTTCAGGTGTCAGCTTGATCTCGATGATCTGCTCGACGCCTCGCGCGCCGAGCTTCACAGGCACGCCGACGAAGAGATCGCGAATCCCGTACTCTCCCTGAAGGAAGACGGAGCACGGAAGGATCTTCTTCTTGTCCTTCAGAATGGCTTCGCACATCTCCGCGGCGGCCTGACCCGGCGCGTACCACGCGCTCGTGCCGACC
>JBOGIQ010000225.1:0-9714 GCA_050742535.1 Vicinamibacterales bacterium
GTCTCGAGTTGATCGCGCGCAGTTTCAACGGTGTGCCCGAGGGGCTCACGCGCGATGACGTGCTCGACAACGCCACGCTGTTCTGGCTGACGAACACGGCCGTGTCGGCGGCGCGTCTCTACTGGGAAGCCCTGCAGAACAAGCTCGGCTTCTTCACGCCGAAGGGCGTGAAGGTTCCAGTGGCGGTGAGTGCGTTCCCGGACGATCTCTACCAGTTGCCGAGGAGCTGGGCGGAGCTGGCGTATCCGAAGTTGATTCACTACAACCGGCTTCCCAAGGGTGGACACTTCGCGGCGTGGGAGCAGCCGAAGTTCCTCAGCGAGGAGATGCGCGCGGGCTTCAGATCGGTGCGGCACTGATCTGCCGCAACCACGGCGCCTGCGGCGCCGCGTTGCTTGTGTCGCGATGATGTGTGACTCGGGAGAGCCTCTCGATCGGGGGCTCTCCTACCTCCTACCTCCTATCTCCTATCTCCTGTTGAGATTCGGAATCGTGAACGGGACCTCGGTGGCGCCGATGCGGCCACTGGCCTGATCGCGCACGAGCATCCGGATCGTGTACTTGCCAGGGAGCAGGACGACCGCCGTCTGATAGACGATTGGCGTCGTTGCCAGCGCCCTGGCCGTTTCGGCGTCGAGCGCGAAATCGACGCGTCAACCACCCGATGCTGTACCAGACCCATCGGGTCGTCGGTGATGACGGCGGCGAAGTCCATCCGCTTGCGATTGCCGCGTCCGATGGACAGGGCCTTGATCGGCGCGATGCGCACGACGATCGGCACCTGGTACTCCGCGCTGTTGATCTGCGAATAGCTGACATCCACGTTCAGCGACAGACGTCCGCTGGGTTGCCCGATTTGAGCGCCTCCTCGAGCTGGCTGGCCAGCGCCGGATCGGACTGCCGCCGCAGGTCGGTGAACGCCTTGTCGCCGAGGGTGGCCGTGGTCGGGCCAGTGATCCGGAAGACGTCGGCGGTGGCCTGACCCGAAACCGCGCGAGCCGAGAACAGCAGCGCGGCGCATATGGAAAGCGCGACCGGGACGTAGCGTGTCATGTGGCTCCTCCTGCCTGCTGCTTAGACACCGGAAATTGACGGAGGGTTGTGGTCCTCGGCGATTGCCCATGCTGCCGCGTACTCGCCGCCGACGTCAAGGTCGGCGACCGCAAACTCTCCAACGCGTGGACGTTCAAATGGAGGAGATCCGGCAACATCGGGGTGTCCTGCTCGCGATAGGTCTACCCTGGCGGACGGGAACGACAGGCCGAAGCCGGTGGCTTTCAACCATGCTTCCTTTCGCGCCCAGATCCGGAAGAACGTTCGATATGGATCCCGGCTTGCCGCCACGGCGTGCCCTTCCGCGGGAGTGAAATGCCGCGACATCAGCGCGCCGATATCCGCGTTTGCATTGACGCGTTCGACATCCACGCCGACGGCTCGCTGGCCGTGCAGGATCAACAGCACCACGTCGCCGGAATGCGCAACGTTGAACTGAATCTGCGGCAGCAGCAGCTTGCCGTACGGGCCGATCTCGAACGTGATATCGCGTGGGTGACGTCCAAGAGAGCGGCTCAGTAGCAACCGGAGTGCGGCGCGCGCCACCGTGTAGCGCTCGGCATCCGCCACGTGGGCGAACCTGGCAGCGCGCCCGCATTCATCGGGCGCCAGCCAGCCCCGAAGGATGCGCAGGGCAGACAACGGGCCTGCGGCGAATGGCCGAGCCGGACGAAGTGGCACGGGCGATCGTGTTTCTCGGTTCCGCCGCCAACACCGTGATTACCGGGGAAGCCCTTCGCCTCGGCGGTCTCGCGGCGGGACAGTCCCGAGCGCGCGAATGACGGACCGCAGCACGGTCGAGTACGGCAGTTGGTGTATCGACGAACTCGGAATGCGTCGCATACCCTCACCTCTAGAGACAAGGAGGAGCTATGACGAACGCAGATTCGTACCGCTCTCTGACACTTCCTGCCAAGCTTGTCGCGCTGGGCAGTTTGCTGGCATTGAACAACGTGGGCGTCAGCGCCCACCCGGTTTGCCACTCGCATTTCCTGGACTGTCAGGGACCGATTTGTATCGGTGTAAGGCACGAACGATTCGCCGACCATTGCTATGACGCCGCTACGGACACGGAATGGTGGGGTGACCCATACCTTGGAGGCTGCTGCGGAAGTGGACCGATTACTGTCTGACCGAACGGGTCACGCTCGTACCCATTAGCACGACCGGAGGGGAACCGCACCTCAGAGGGTGCTGCCAGGCCCGATTACGGTTTAGCATGACAGAGCGCCAGCACCGGGCGGCGGAGCAGAACCGCGCGCGCGTACGGCGCACGAGGGTAGGAATCATGCTCGTTCGCCGATCGACACCGCTTGCGTCCGTACTGTGCATATCGATCGCCGGTGGGTTGCTGGTCTCTCTCGAGGCGCAGGCCACGGCGCAGGGCAAGCCAGCTGAGTACCGATTCGAGGTGGCGTCGGTCAAGCGCTGGGTCGGGGACGAACACAATGGGGCTCCTTCGCGCTTCGACTTCCGCGGCCTGCGCGCGGGCCGGCTCGTAATCACGGCGATGTCGTTGCGCGACCTCATCTCATTCGCATACCCTGACGTCGTCGTCAACCGATACCATCTGGTCGGAGGCTCCCCGGAACTCCTCGCCACGCGGTTCGACATCGAGGCGACATTCGACGCGGCGTCCTTGCCATCCCAGCCAGCTGCCTGGATCACACACATTAGGCCGATGATGCGGAACTTGTTGCAGGACCGCTTCAAGATGAAGGTTCGCACCGAGCCGCGGGAGATGCCAATCTTTGCGCTGGTGCTTGGCAGGAGCGACGGCCGGCTGGGCCCTGGCCTCAAACCGTCCACGTTGAAGTGTCCGCAGGCGGGCCCGCCGAAGCCGATGCCCCCCGGTGAGCCAGCTCCATGCGAAATGCTTGGCGGAGGCGGCCGTGGCGTGAAAGCACTCGGCGTGCCTCTCCAGGACCTGGCTGATTTCCTGGTCAGCATTGGAAACGTGGGCCGACACGTGGTTGACGAAACCGGCCTGAAAGGCCTCTACGACATCACTGTGACGACCGATCCAACTGACCGGACGGATTCGGTTGTGACGGCCGTTCAGGAGCAACTCGGTCTGAAGATCACGCCAAAGACCGGCACCCGCGACGTCCTGGTGATCGACCAGCTGGAGTTGCCGACGTCAAACTAGTCTAGCCACACGTACAGCAGTCGATGCCTCGACCGCGCCTTGACCGTGCGGTAGTTTGGACCCGCTTACCCTTCCGACCACAAGGGGCGAGTGCTGCAACGTCGTGAGCGCGTGACATCCTGCGCGCCCCAGGACTTGAGGCAACCGAGCACAGCAACAGAGAGCATCAAATAATGTCGCAGGCATCCGGCTTCCGATCGTTGACCCTTCCCACCAAGCTCGCCGCACTCGGTGCGCTGTTCCTCGTGCACAACGTTCCCGTGCGTGCTGAAGTCATTTGCCACTACGACTATGGTCCGTGTGAGGGATCGAAGTGTGGCTCGACTCGCCGGCAGCTGAACGTCTATCACTGCGTAGACACAGTTACGGGCGCAGAATGGGGCACTCCGGGCGAGAGCGGCTGCTGCAGCATGAGCGCGTAGAATCGCGCCGGCGGACCAACGGGGACTACGGCTAGGTGCGCAGGAATCGCAGGTCGGCTTGTACGGCGGTTCCTTCGCCAATAACACTGAGCCACCCTCCGAATAGCTTTGTAGGGTGTGCTTGCGATGCTCGATCACGCGATCGAGGTCGGCGATGTGTACAGCCAGTACGGTATCCCACGCCGAAAAGTTGCAGCTATTAGCGCGGCGGCTGTGCGCCGAGGGTCACGCACTCTGGCATGACGAGGCGACGCATCGTCGAGTTCTGCGCAATGGCATCCGGAATGGGTCTGATAAGTAACATGTCGATCGACGGATCAACCGGCACTTCCCCTAGACACACTGGTCCAGAACGCGGCCACCTCCCAGATTCCTGCGTCGCCCCCTGTCTCGCGGGCCCCAGCGGGGACACGCCCCCCGATTCAACGGATCTGTTCGGTGGTGACGGTGGCAGGAATGCACTGGAAGGCTCTGGACGTGTACGCACCGGGCCAAATGCCGGCGCTCGCGGATCATCGGGTTCGGTTGGAAACAACGGGCGAACTGGTGCTTCCGGGCGGAGAGAGCGAGGCCGCTCCAGCTGCTGCGCGTTAGCGATGGCGGAGGTTGCCATGACGATTAGAATGGCACTTGCGAAGCGCACGCCGGCCTCCCTTCAATTCTTCCTGCGTCTATTGAAGCACATCGCGACGCAGGACAGCAGGCAACCCGCAGAGGCCCTCTGCTGATAGTCGCGTCCACGTTGTGGGACGTCGCTGAGCGACCTGCTCTGCCGTGCCCACGAAGCCCGACGCATATGGAAAGCACGATCGGGACGTAGCGTGTCATGTGGCTCCTCCTGCCTGCTGCTTGGACACCGGAAACCGGCTGAGGGTTTGGGCTCAACCCCATCCGCCGTTGTGCGACGATCTGGTGCGTGTATCTCCCACAACACTTCGAAAACACCGACGTCGCCCGGTCACTGGCCTTGATGCGCGCGCATCCGTTGGCGACGCTGATCTCCGTTGGCGAGGATCGGAATCCATTCGTCAGTCATCTCCCGCTCATCGTCGAGCACGAGGGGGAGGGCATCGTCTGCATCGGCCACCTGTCGCGCGCCAACCCGCACTGGAAGCTGCTCGATGGCCGCCAGGCGACCGCAATCTTCCACGGCCCGAACGCCTACATCACGCCCTCGTGGTACGTGCAGAACTCGGTCCCGACCTGGAACTACGCCGTCGTGCACGTGCGCGGCGTGGTGACGCTGATCGAGGACCGCGCCGGCATCGTCCGCTGCCTCGAAGCGCTGACCGCGGCCGTCGAGAGCGGACCGGAGGCATGGCAGTTCTGGATCCCCGAAAATCTACGCAACACGCTCGAATTGGCCATCGTCGGCTTTCATCTGTCCGTCGAGACGATCCAGTCGAAGTTCAAACTGAGTCAGAACAGATCGGAAGCCGACCGCGCGGGCGTGTTTCGGGGCCTGGCGGGACGAGACGACGCCGCCAGCCAGAGCCTGCGGGCATTCATGCAGCGTCACTATGCGGCTCCGGCGGAAGAGCTTTTATGGGTACGGCGAAGCGCGACTGGACGATGGCGAAAGCGTGGCGGTTCGAGGCGCTCACGCGCGCGAGATAGAGATCGCTAGACTAGGCTCAGTCGTATAGAGAGCTAGAGGGGCGTGATGTCGGTTCGTGTCGCTTGTAGCCTGTTTGTGTCCTACGTGTCCGATGCTGTTGCGTTATGCAACGAGCGCCATGAACTTGAAGATTCTATGGCCAGCTGATCAAGAACGAATCGTTCACCAGTAATGCATGCCCGAAAATGTGAGCAGACGACAATTCCTAGTGAGGTTGAACTCGGGTTCTTCAGCCTTCCACCGATGCCCGCAGCCGTCGCACCGCATGACGAATACCGGCGGTGTGTCCAACTCAATGACCACGAGCGCCTGACGGCAGGACCGGCACCGCAGGTCGGTTGGACGCGCGGCCTCGCGCGTCACGGTGCGCCAGCGATGTGGACAGTTCGGGTTCTCGCACAGCGTCCGCGGCCCCTCGCAGTCGTCATGCGGCCACGGCTGATACGGATGCAGCTCGCAGATCCATCCGTTCGCGCACTGACCGCACCTCGCATCGATCGCGCCTTTGACGAGCTTGATCCCGCCGCTGTCGTGCCGCACTTCGGCGTAGATGACACTTGGTGCCCACAACGTCAGGACTGTCCGAGCCTGGTCCCGGGCGCCTTGCGTGACGACGAAGAAGTCGCCGTGAATGTGCGCCCCGTCGGCCTCGTGGACGACCCGGCGTTCTCCCGACCTCAGGTGGACCCTGACGGGCATATCCCACCTTACGTAAACGTCTTTCCGTCTGTTTCGACGACGCCCGTGAATGGCAATCCTTGAGACGTCTCCGCTCTCACCGCGGTCAATGTCTACGCCAACAGGCGACGACAGCGACGCCGCGAGCCAAAGCGTGCGGGCATTAATGGAGCAATCAGCCTCGCTCGACGCCCCGGGTTGACAGGCGGCAAGGAGTACTGCTAATTATTTGGCATCAATGGCCAAAAAATTAGCAGTGCCGGATTTGAGCCGCCGCGAGCGGCAGATTCTGGATGCCCTGTACGCGGCGGGCCGTGCCACCGCGGCGGAAATCCAGAACGCGATTCCCGACCCGCCCAGCTATTCCGCGGTCCGCACGCTGCTCCGCATCCTGGAAGACAAAGGCCACGTCCGGCACGAACAGGACGGCAATCGTTACGTCTATCTCCCGATGGTCGAGCGGGAGAGCGCGCAGCGATCGGCGCTGCGCCACATGCTGAACACGTTCTTCAGCGGTTCCGCCACCCAGGCGATGGCGGCGCTGCTCGACGAGGACTCCCTCGAACTGCCGAAGAAAGATGTCGATCGACTGAAGGCGTTGATCGAGCGCGCCAGGAAGGAAGGAGAGTAGCCGTGCTCAACGAGTCACTCGCCGTGCTGGTCGACGCCGCAGTTCGGGTGACGGTTGTCCTGGGTGCGGTCTGGCTGGCTACCCGCACCATGCGTCGGGCCGCGGCATCGACCCGCCATTTCGTCTGGACGTGCGGCATCGTTGTCGCCGCACTGATTCCCGTTGCTGCCTTCGTGATCCCGAAATGGCAGATGCAGGCTCCGGCCCCGGTGACAGCGCTTGCGCCGGTCATCCGGACGAATCTCGAGACCACACCGGCTGTCACATCGCCATCCGCGACCGGGAAGACGGCCGCCGTGGGGGCGCCGCGCGCGGCGGCGGCAACGCCCGCTGCGCAGGTGCCGTCGGCGTCCGTGCTCGTGATGGCCGTCTGGGCGATCGGCGCCGCGGCAATGCTGTTGTCTCTGTTCGCCGGCACGGCGTCTGCGATGTGGATCCGCCGATCGTCGCGTGTGCCCGATGCCAGGTGGGTGGACGAGGCGACGATGCTTGCCGATGCGATCGGCGTCCGGCGGCCGATCATGTTCGCCGAGGCCGACGTGCCGTCGCCGATGGTGACGGGCTTCTGGCGTCCGTGCATCCTCGTGCCGCGGCACGCCGCGTCCTGGCCGGACGACCGCCGCCATGTCGTCCTGCTCCACGAGATCGCGCACGTCAAGCGGCGCGACTGCCTGACCCAGATGGTTGCGCAGATCGTCTGCGCCGTCTACTGGTTCAACCCGCTCGTCTGGATCGCGGCACGCGAACTGCGGCGCGAGCGCGAACGCGCGTGCGACGACTTCGTGCTCGCCGCCGGAACGCGCGGGTCCGAGTATGCCGATCACCTGCTCGAGATCGCGCAGGCCGCGACCCCGGCGCGCCTCACGCCGCTGATGGTTACTGGCGCAACCATGGCGCGCCGCTCACAACTGGAAGGAAGGCTTATGGCTATTCTCGATCCGGCAATCCGGCGTTCGTCCACGACGACCGCGCGACTCGCGGCCGCTGCGATGCTTGTCGCAATCGCCGTCCCCGTGGCCGCTGTTCAACTGAAAGATGTTGTCCCGCCCGCCGTGCGCGCCGCCGCAGTGCAGGCGGTCGTCGAACCGGTGGCTGCCAATCCGGCGGCGGCGACGCCCGCGGCGTCCCCGGCCGCTCGGCCGGCTAACGCTCAGCGTACGACCGCGTCCACGGCGCAGCCGGCGCGCGCGCCGATCGTCAACGTTGCTCTGGCGCGGATGCTCGTCGAGGCGGTGCAGCGCGGAAACAGGGAAGAGATCACCGCGCTGCTCGCCGCCGGCGTCGACGTGAATACCCCGGTTCCAGGCGACGGCAGCGCGTTGATCGCGGCCGCGCAGCGCGGCCATCTCGATATCGTCCAATCGCTGCTCGATCGAGGCGCCGACGTCAACCTCGGCGTGGCCGGCGACGGGACGCCGCTCATCGCCGCGGCGCAACGCGGCCACCTCGAGATAGCCACTTTGCTGCTGGACCGCGGCGCCGATATCCACAAGCCATTTCCCGGCGACGGCAATCCGCTGATTGCGGCGTCGCAGCGTGGACATGTGCGAGTCGCGCAGATGCTGCTCGAGCGTGGTGCCCAGGTCGAGGACCTCGTCGACGGCGACGAGAACGCGCTGATCAGTGCCAGCGAACAGGGCCACCTCACCTTGGTGCAGCTGCTGGTGTCGCACGGCGCCAATGTCAACAGCCGCGCTTGGGCCAATGTGTGGCAGCGCGACGGCCAGAGTACTACCGGCGAATGGCGGACGCCGCTCAGCATGGCGCGGCGCGGCGGCCACGCGCAGGTGGTCGCGTATCTCCTGGCACAGGGCGCCCGGGAATAACACCACTCGAATCATTCCAGGAGGCGTGTCGGCGCGACTTCGCCTTCGTTCGTAGGGCACCCTTTCAAGGGTGCCAACCAACCAGCCTGGCGGAACTTGTACAGTGAATCGATGCCCGCGAAGGCACGGTTCATCGAGCCGATGCTGCTGCTACGTACCGACACGCTTCCGGACGACCCGCGGCGCTGGACGTATCAGCTGAAGCTCGATGGATACCGGGCGATTGCCTTCAAATCGAAGGGCACGGTACACCTGCGCTCGCGCAACGACAACGACTTCAACGTGCGCTATCCGGCGGTCGTCGCCGGCCTGGCCGGACTTCCGGACGAAACCGTGATCGACGGGGAAGTCGTCGCGTTCGACGAGGACGGCCGGCCCTCCTTCAACATCCTGCAGAACTACGGATCGTCCGCTGCGCCGGTGGTGTTCTACGCGTTTGACGTGATGGTTCTCCGCGGCAGGGACGTGATGTCCGAGCCACTCGAGAAGCGTCAGCAACTGCTCGAGACGATCGTGTTGCCGAAGTTGAAGGAGCCCGTTCGCTACGCCGGCGCGCTGAACGCCGCGTTGCCGGATCTGGTGGCTTCGGTGAAAGCGCACGGCCTGGAAGGACTCGTGGCCAAGCGTCTTGGCACGAAGTACGAGCCGGGGCGGCGCTCCGGCGCGTGGATGAAGATGCGCGTCAATCGAGGACAGGAGTTCGTGATCGGCGGCTACACGCTCGGGACGAAGACATTCGACGCGATCGTGTTCGGCTGCTACGAGGGTAAAAAGCTGATCTACGTCGCGCGCACGCGCAACGGCTTCACGCCGGCAGCACGGGTCGCGGTGTATAAGAAGTTCGCAGGGCTGGAGGTCGAGGCGTGTCCCTTCGCCAATCTGCCCGAGGAACGCAGTGGCCGATGGGGGCAGGGGCTGACGAAGGAGAAGATGGCCGAGTGCCGATGGCTGAAGCCCGTGCTGGTGGCCGAGGTCGAGTTTCTCGAGTGGACGAGCGACAACCACCTGCGGCATTCACGGTTCGTCGCTCTCCGGGACGACAAGCGCGCGAAGGACGTGACACGGGAGGACGCTGCAGCGGGCAAGCCGGCCTGACCTTCGCCACGTCAAAAGGGCATGAATCGCGCATCTGCTCGAATGCGCAATAGCGCTGCTCTCTGCGCCGTGACCTTCCTCCTCCTCGGGTCGTTATCCGGGATTGCCGGGCCTTCCGCCAACAGCCGTCAGAGTCCCCAGCAGAATTCCACCGGCATCGTTCTCGGCGGCGTTCAGGACCCGCAAGGGAGTGCGATGCCCGGTGCGACCGTGACGCTCGAGGGCGAAGCGGCGACGCGCAA
>JBOGIQ010000226.1:0-9703 GCA_050742535.1 Vicinamibacterales bacterium
GCTTCGAAGCGCTCCGGACGATCCACCATCGTCGCCGTTGCGAGGCGAACGCTGACGGGCTGTGATCGCGCCGCCGGCGGCTCGTGCTCCGGCCGCGTGCATCCGGCAACGAGCGTGGCGCCGAGCACGGCGGTCGTGAACAGGCGTGTCGGCCGATGGAAGACAGTCGTCATGATCGTCACAAGCGACCCACCGCGCGATCCAGCGCGACGGTTTCCAGGATCACGTCCATTTCCGCTGCCGTGGCGCGCGCCTCGGCGTCGAGGACCGCCTCCGCGGCGCGCAGCACGTCGGTGACCGTCGCCACCCCGACGTCGTAGCGATCGCGGATGATGCGCTGCGATTCGCGCGCTTGTGACAGCGCCGCACGGCCGGCGGTTTCGCGCGCCCGCGCGGCGGTGACACGAGCGACCGCGCCGCGGATCTCCACTTCGATCCGCCTTTCGATCTGTTCGCGTTCGGCTGTGGCGCGCGACTGCGCCTGCCGTGCCTCGGTGACACGGGCGCGGTCGGCGAAGCCGTTGAAGACATTCAGCGTGACGGTGGCCCCGACAAGCCAGCCGGAGCGCTGTTCGGTCCAGGTCGATCCGTTGAACTCCCACGACCCCTCGACTCCGACGCGGGGGAGAAACGCCGCCCGGGCGAGGTGACGATCGTTTTCCGCGACGCGGAGACGCAGCTCCGCCTGACGCTGTTCGCTGCGGGCGTTCAGGCCTTCGCGGGCAAGCGCGGCGGGCTCCAACGGAGGGGCCGCCGCCGTTGGCTTGACGAGGCCGACGGTCTGGTCGAGCGGCAAACCCAGTGCCTCCGCCAGCTCGATCCGGGCGACAACGAGATCGCCGCCGGTGGCAATGTGGCGCTGACGGACGTCCGCCAGATGGACTTCGAACGCGAGCACGTCGGCGTCCGTCACTAGTTCAGCCTCGCGCCGACGTCGTGTGCGCTCGAGATCGCTCTCGGCGGCGGCGACGGCAGCCGCGCTCGCCCGCTCCTCCGCCTCGAGCTTCAGGACACGCACGAACGCTCGAGCTCCGCTGAGTGCGAGATCCTGCGTCCCCGCGGATTGGTCGAGGGTGGCCAAATCCCGTCGCAATTCAGCACCCCGGACCGCGAGACGGGTCGCACCGGCGTCGTAGACGTGCTGGGTGATCCCGACCGCCGTGCGGATGTTCGTTTCCGGCGCCGGGTGATTCAGGGTCTGCACGTCGAAGTTTGCCGCCGCGAAACGGCGCTGCGACAGGAGCGCACTGAAGACGAATACCGGCTGGTTCCCGCGCTGGATGGATTCGGTCACGTCGAGGCTCGGAAAGAACCCGGATCGCGCTTGCGTGACGCGTGCGTCGGCCTCAGCCACGCTGGATGCCAGGGCCCGCGCGGCGGGTGTCCCGGCGCGAGCCCGCGCCATCGCCTCCTCCAGCGTGACCATTGTTTGAGCTTCTACTCGTGCGGACACGCCGAGCGCGAGCGCTGCGCCCAGCAGCCACTTACGCATGGTCGGTCGCATGTTCGACGGGCATGATCGTGAGAGCTGTTCGAGCAACGGACGTACCGCCAGAGCGGTGCCATCGGGCCAATGCGCGGGCAGGGATTCGGGGACATGCGGCGTCCGCCGCCGCGTGAAATTCCGCGACGCTGCGGGATTTCTGCGCGTGGCGGCGTGCCGGCGTTCCCGACCGCCATCCGGCGGTGTTGTGACTCCGTAGTGTCCGCCTTCAGGCGGACCCTCCGGCCATTGGAGTCGCAACCGATCGCGCCGGAAATCCTGCCTCGGATACAGAAAGTTTTCCCAGCCAGTGCGATCCGCCCGCGCTGCCACGATGCCAACGTCGCGCACCGGTAAGGCACTTTCATTGCACCCCGGATTCGTATGAACCAACCGACCGCCACCCGTGCGCCGATTCGATATCGCGACCGTCATGACGCCGGCCGGATGCTCGCGGATCGACTGCGCCACTTCGCCGGCCGCCAGGACGTCATCGTCCTCGCGCTGCCTCGGGGGGGGTGTTCCCGTTGCGTTCGAAGTGGCGACGCGGATCGGCGCCGCCCTCGATGTGTTCATGGTTCGCAAACTTGGCCTGCCGGGTCACCCGGAGTTTGCGATGGGAGCCATCGCCAGCGGCGGCATCCGGACCGTGGACGACGATCTGGTGCGCTATTACCGGATCCCTGCTGCTGCAGTCGAGCAGATTGCCCGCACCGAGCTGCAGGAGCTGGAACGCCGCGAACGGGCATATCGCGGCGCGCGGCCCCCGCTCTCACTCGAAGATCGCATTGTGATCCTCGTCGACGACGGGCTGGCGACCGGGTCGACGATGCGGGCGGCGGTCATTGCGGTGCGGCGGCAGCTGCCGTCGCAGATCGTCGTCGCCGTTCCAGTCGGCGCGCGGCAGCCCTGTCGTGCGCTCGATCAGGTTGCCGACGAGGTCGTGTGTGCCATGTCGCCGGAACCATTCAGCGCGGTCGGCCTCTGGTATCAGAACTTCGAGCAGACGACCGACGACGAAGTGCGGCGCCTGCTCGCGGCGGCTGCCGCTGCGCCGCCGATGACGCGGAGCGCGTGATGGCGGATCCAGTCGTTGCCGTCGTGCGTCAGCACGCATGCGTGCTGGAAGAGGATCGCGCCGCCGCCCAACTGCTCGACGCGATCGACGAGCGTGCGTCGATTGTCCTGATCGGCGAGGCGACCCATGGCACGCACGAGTTCTACCGCCTGCGCGCGGATCTGACGAGGCTGCTCATCGAGCGGCGGGGATTCACGATCGTCGCTGCGGAAGCGGATTGGCCGGACGCCTATCGCGCCAACCGCTGGGTGCGCCTGCAGGGCGATGACGACACGGCGGAAGCGGCGCTCGCGGACTTCACGCGGTTTCCGCGCTGGATGTGGCGCAATCGTGAGGTCGTCCGCTTCCTTCGCTGGCTGCGCGGCCACAACGCCGGTCGGGCTCTGGCGGAAGGTGTGGGGTTCTACGGGCTCGACCTGTACAGCCTGCATCGCTCGATCGCCTGCGTCATCGAATATCTCGACAAACTGGATCCCGCCGCCGCACGAGCGGCACGCCAACGCTACGCGTGCTTCGACATCTTCGGCGACGATCCGCAGGCGTACGGCTATGCGACGTCGGCGCGCCTCGCCAGGTCCTGCGAAGACGCGGTCGTCGAGCAGCTCCTCGCGCTGCAGCAGCGCGCGCTCGACTACGCACGGCGCGACGGGTGGCTCGCTGTAGACGACTACTTCGTCGCGGAGCAGAATGCCCGCGTCGTGCAGGACGCCGAAGCGTATTACCGCGCGATGTTTCGCGGCGGGGCGGCGTCCTGGAACCTGCGCGACCGGCACATGATGGCGACGCTCGAGGCGTTGCGCGAGCATGTGCGCCAGACGTCGCGTCCAGACCGTGCCGTCGTCTGGGCGCACAACTCACACCTCGGCGATGCCCGGGCCACAGCGCTGGGCGCCGGCGGGGAACTCAACCTCGGTCAGCTGGTGCGCGAACGCCACGGCAGCGCCGGCTGTTTGATTGGCATGACGACGCACACGGGGACCGTGACCGCGGCCAGGGCATGGGACGCGCCAGCCGAGCTGAAAGACGTCCGGGCGTCGCTGTCCGGTTCGTACGAGCGGCTGTTTCACGAGACACGCATTCCGGTGTTCATGCTGCGCCTGTCGGAAGCGCCACTGAGACGGGCGCTGTCGGTCCCTGCGCGTCTCGAGCGGGCGATCGGCGTCATCTACAGGCCCGACTCGGAACGGGCCAGCCATTATTTTCCTGCGAACCTCCCGGAGCAGTTCGACCTCGTCCTCCATGTGGACGAAACTCGTGCGCTCGAGCCACTCGAGCGCTGGTCGCGGCATGACGTCGATCTGCCGGAGACCTATCCGACGGGGGTGTGAGATGCGCGCTGGTGACACGTCCTCGGCCGCGGTTCAGATTCGTGCCGGGGCGGCTCTGCTCGATGGCGATCTGACCGTTCCTTCAGGCGCGCGTGGTCTGGTCGTCTTCGCGCATGGCAGCGGCAGCAGCCGCTTCAGCGCCCGCAATCGCGCGGTGGCGGCAACGCTCGTCCGCGCAGGATTTGCCACGTTGGTGCTCGACCTGCTCACGCCGGCAGAGGAGGCGATCGACGAACGAACCCGCGAGTACCGATTCGATATGGCACGTCTGGCACATCGCGTCGTCGCCGCGATCGACTGGGCCACCGGCGTGCCGGCGCTGGCGTCGCTGCCGGTCGCTTGCTTCGGCGCGAGCACGGGCGCGGCCGCCGCGCTGATTGCTGCAGCCGAGCGGCCCGACATCGTGCGCGCCGTCGTGTCGCGCGGAGGCCGCCCGGACCTGGCGGGAGAGGCGCTGGCGCGCACGCATGCGCCAACGCTGCTGATTGTCGGTGGAGCGGACGAACCGGTCATCGAGTTGAACCGGTCGGCGATGCGGGAGATGCCGGCGGCACAGCTGGTCATCGTCCCCGGGGCGACCCATCTCTTCGAAGAACCCGGGGCATTGGCACAGGTGGCGGAACTCGCGGTCCGCTGGTGCACGCGCCATCTAGCCGCTCAACCGGAAACAACGGGGCCTACCACGGCGGCAGCGTCATGAACAGCATCTCCTTCAGGTAGTCGTCCTTGGCGGCGAGCAGTTCGGTGCTCGTGCCTTCGAACCGAATCCGGCCGTCGTGCAGGACCATGAATTCCGCAGGGGGCGGCGCGTCGTCGGGAACGGCGTCGATGTGGACCTGGCCGTTCGTCTGGCGCGCCCGATGCGTTGCCACGTAGAACGCGTCACGAATCTGATGCGTGACGACAATCCCCGTCACGTGCTCCAAATCGCGGAGCTTGACGATCTCGTCGTCCACCGTCGTCGCGACGATGGGATCGAGGCCCGTGGTGGGGTCGTCGAGCAGCAGCAGCGACGGCTTCGCGGCCATAGCGCGCGCAATCGCCACCCGCCGCCGCTGGCCTCCCGACAGTTCGGACGGCATCCGGTTGACGTAATCGCGCAGCTCCATGAACCCGAGCACGTCTTCGACGCGGCGGCGGACGTCCTCCTCCGGCACGTCGGTTTCTTCGTAGAGGCGGTAGCCGACGTTCCCGCCGACGGTCAACGAATCGAAGAGGGCAGATTCCTGGAACAGCATCCCGATATCGGCACGCAGGCGCAGCAGGTCCCGTTCGCGCATGTTGTCGATGCGTGAGCCGTGCACGTAGATTTCGCCGGCGTCCGGGCGAAACAGGCCGAGTATCAGCTTCAGGACGATGGATTTTCCGGCGCCGCTCGCACCGAGCATGATGCGCATGCTGCCCGCCGGGACGGCGAAGCTGATGTCGCGCAGGACGACGTGATCGTCGAAGGCAAAGAACACGTGCTCGAACACCACCGCCGGCGGCGTGGCCTCAGCCACAGCGTTTGTCCACGATTTCCGCTCGTTTGCGCTTGAACACGCTGACCCATTCTGCGACAGTGGCGAACCTCGAGCGCACGTCCTCCGGGTTGCGCAGCCTAAGCGTCACCCGTGAGACCTCGAATACCGCCGCGATCTGATCATCGGACAACTGGGTCAGCAAGGTGGCCAGAAAAGCACGGCCAGGTTCGCCGATCACCGGGTCTTTCAGCGTGCCGGTCGCGGACCTGGACAGGTTGCCAACGCACCCGCTCTCGTTCTTCCAGATCGGGCTGGCGGCCCACGCGGCAAGGTTCATCGCCTTGCTGTTGGCGTTCGCCAGGCTCGTTCCTCCAAACGTCAATCCGACATCGTTGATCATCATGAACGGCTGCGTGCAGGTGGTTGCGGTGCGGGCGTCGTCCTCGCGGCACACGATCCGCTGCTGTTCGGGCTTGCTGTCGGTGTGCTGGACGAATACGGCGAGGAGTTTCAGCGCGTCGCGGTGGGCCGCCGGCGCGCCGCCGCGTGCTTCCTGCACCTGATCGAGCTCGACCCACGCCCAGCGGCTGTCGGGTTTGAACTCCTTTCCGGGCATCTTGCGTTCGATGGCGGCCGGATCGAACAGCTTGCTGCCGTCACTGCGCAGGACTCCCGGCAGAACCTCCGGACAGCTTCGGCAGATCACACGCACCGGGTACATCCGATCCGCGCCGAAGCCGAGCGCCCAGAGGAGCCGGGTCGCCGCCACTTCTGCGTAGACCTCCGCGTTGTCGCCGCCGAATTTGACCTTCAGGTCGTCGCCCGCCGAGGCGCACGCGAACTTCGGCGAACGGCCGGCGAGGTCCTTGTCCACGTAATCGCACGTCACCGTTTCGCGGAACGCAAATGCACGGCGGCCGCCTGGCCCTGTACGGATATCCACGGCTGGGATGTCCGTTGGCGTCCAGACCTGGGCGCGGGCGATGGCGTCGGCCCGAAGCGACCGCGCGTCGTCGGACCCCGATTCGTTCCGGTGCGCCGACGTCGAGAGCGTGCCGACGACCACGCCGACCATCACTGTGGCAAGAGCGTGGATACGCATGTGCGCCGATCGTGCAAGTCACGCGCCCACGTGCGTTTGGAGGAAAAAGTCACGCCGGCGCGAAGAATTGCCCTGGCGGGCCTGGTATAGGTCGTGCCTCAATTGGTGCATGTCTGATCTCGAAGAACCGCAAACGCCGTCCGCACGACCCACGTCGCTGCACGTCGATCCGATCGGCGCTTCGGCCACCGCGCGCCATTACATCCGTGACCTCGTCTACGGCGCCAACGACGGCATCATCACCACCTTCGCGGTGGTGAGCGGGGCCACGGGCGGGGCGCTGTCAGCCGCTGCGGTATTGATCATCGGTGCGGCGAATCTTGCTGCCGACGGCATGTCGATGGGCGTTGGCAACCTGCTCGCCATCCGCGCGCACGAACGCGTGCGCGCCGCCGAGGGGCTGCCGGAAGAAGAGACCTACCCATGGAAACATGGGACTGCCACCCTGCTGGCCTTCGTCGTGGCGGGCGCGATTCCATTGCTGCCGTTTCTCTTTGCTGACGCAGCGGCGCGGCCGATCTGGTCGACGGTACTGACGTTCCTGGCGCTCTTTTTCGTCGGAGCCGCGCGAGCCACGCTCACGGCCGAACGCTGGTGGCGGGCTGGACTGGAGACCCTGTCTCTCGGTGCCGTGGTTGCCGGCGCCGCTTACGGCGCCAGCGCTCTCGTCGCCGCTGCGATCAGGTAACGCATCGGGGTCTCTTCCGCCTGAAGGCGGACGCGACGCGGGTCCGAGGAAGCTACGCGGCGTCGCGGTGCCACCACACGTGCGCCAGTTTGTTCACGTGCGAGAACCCGTACAGGACCCGCCCGTCGTATGCCTTCTCCAGCGCGCGTCCCAGCCGGATGGCGAGGTGCTCGGTGGTGGTCGTCACGAGCACGTCGGCATCGTGCCCGTTGTCGTGCCAGGCAACGATCTGCGCCAGCGGATTGTCCTCGGCGGCGCGGGCCGCTTCGTTCTTCAACAGCGTGACGATATCGGGGCGATGCGTGCGGACGAAGTCGCCGTCGACATGGACGAATCCATGCGGCACACCGGTCCGCCGCCGGCGGCAGCCACTACAGATACGCACGTGAATCGGCTGCCCGTCGCGACGGGCGCGCGTCCGCGTCTGTGCGGTTCGACTCCAGCGCTTCTTCACGTAGACCGCCCCGCATCCAGCGCAGACGATCGGTTCGGGAGGGGCCTCCTGCGTCCGCACGTCGTCACGCGGTTCGGGGTGATGCGTGAACGCCGTGTTCGTGTATCGCTTGTTGCCTCGCATGATGATCTCCACTGCATGACGTGAGCAACCGTGGTGCCGTCCTCAATGCCCACGCCGGGCAGGACACGACACGCCGGTGTCGCGCACTTTTCCGCAGTACGTGCGAACAAGTTCCGGCCGATCGACTCTGAGTATCGCCGCACGTCAAGAGCCTCCCCGCGGCATTGGCCGTCAATCGGACGGCGCGCCGATTGCCCTTCGAACGGTTCGAACGGTTCGAACGACTCGAACGACTCGAACGGTTCGAACGACTCGAACGACTCGAACGGTTCGAACGATTCGAACGATTCGAACGAGAAAGGAGGCAGCCATGCGCAGCATCACGATCGCCCTCGGGTGCCTGTTCTTCACCACGGCCCTGGCGATCGCGCAGGAGCCCGTCGCGCCCAACGGCCGCTCGACCGGCCCGTTGTTCGCGGAACCGCGGTTCATCAGCGGCCCCATCGGCTGGGCAGCCAGCCAGTTCGGCATCGGCGAGACCAGCGGCGGCCCGACCTCCGGGTTCCGTATGACCTCAGGCAAGACGATTGCGGGATCGGGATGGCTTTCGGCAGGAGCTGCGTACCGGCAGACGCTGTTCGACGGGCGCGCATTCGTCGAAGGGTCGGCCGGCGCGTCGCTGCGCGCCTACAGAACCGCTCAGGCGACTTTCGAATGGCCGCGTCTGTTCGGACGCGACATCGCCGTTGGCTCGCAGGTCGTCTGGAACGACTTTACGCAGGTGAGCTACTTCGGCACCGGAGGCGAGAGCCTCGACTCGACGCGCTCACAGTACCGAATTCACTATGCCGACGCGATCGCATACGCCACCGCTCGTCCGAACGACGTGCTGTCGATCGAGATATGGGGCGGCTCCCTGGCGAACGTCAAAGTAGCCACGCCGACAGGCCCATTCCGGCGGGATTTGCCGTATATAGCGGATCTCTTTCCGAACGAGCCGGTCCTGGCGCTGTCGGGGATCCCCCGCTTCAGCCACGGCGGGTTCGCCTTCACCGTCGATACGCGTGACCATTACGGCTACCCGCGTCATGGCAGCCTGTATCGCGCCGGATGGAGCGCGTACTGGGCGTCGGCGAATGAACCCTTCGATTTCAGCCGCGTCGAGGTCGAGGGCCTGAAGCTCCTGCCGCTGGTGGAAGAGCGGTGGACGCTGGCATTGCGCGGCTGGGGCGTCTTCTCCGGTACGGTTGATGACCAGCTGGTGCCCTTCTTCATGATGCCCACACAGGGCGGCAACAGCTCGCTCCGTGCCGAGCACGCATATCGGTTTGCGGACCGCCACATGCTGCTGACAACGGTCGAGTCGAGGCTGCACCTGACCGAACATCTCGACGGCGCACTCTTCGTCGACGCCGGCAGCGTTGCAGGTACGGTGGGCGATCTCGGGTTATCGAAGCGTAATGTGGGCGGCGGTGTCCGCCTGCACACGCGCACGAAGACACTGGCGCGGGTGGATCTGAGCCGGGGCGACGCCGGCTGGCGGTTCGCTTTCAATCTCAATGATCCGTTCCGCCTGTCGCGGTTGAATCGCCGTACCACGGCGCTGCCGTTCAACCCCTGAACATCCGTACCGCCGGCGCGAATTTTTCCGGCACCGCGGGAACGATTCCCGCGGTGCGCCCTCCTCAGCCTCCGCAAATCCTCCATCTGACGACGGTTAACGATGGCACGAAGGGTGCCCCTTAGTCGGGCGTTCACGGAGGCGTTATGCCCTCATACCTCACGGAATACGGCCCAACGGTCGCGCAGTACCTGCTCGTGCTCTGCCTGGCCGCCATCCTCGGCGCCGCCGTCGGGCTGATACGCCCTGCGCGCCGCGACACCGTCCCCAGCCCGACGCATATTCTTCAGGCGCAGGTCCTGCTCGCCGTTGTCGGCGCGATCATCATCGTCGTCGTCGCGGAGAGTCTGGCGCGGGCGTTTGCCATCGTTGGCGCAGCGGGCCTGGTGCGCTATCGCGCCCGGGTGAAAGACACGAAGGACG
>JBOGIQ010000227.1:0-9700 GCA_050742535.1 Vicinamibacterales bacterium
GCTCGAGGCGCGCACGGGCAAGCGGCTGTGGCACTTCCAGATCGTGCATCACGATCTCTGGGACCTCGATCCAAGCGCCGCACCGCAGCTCACGACCATTCGTCACAACGGCCGCAACAGAGATGTGGTCGTCATCTCGAGCAAAACGACCTGGCTCTACGTCCTCGATCGCGTGACGGGCGAGCCGATCTGGCCGATCGAAGAACGTGCGGTGCCGAAGTCCGACATGCCTGGCGAGCAGAGCTGGCCCACCCAGCCGTACCCGACCAATCCTCCGCCGCATGGCCGACAGACGTTCGGCGTTGACGACATCAGTCCTCATCTGACGGCTGCTGAAGCGGACGCGGTCAGGAAGCGTCTGCTCGGCGCGAAGAACCAGGGCCCCTTCACGCCGATCACCTACAGCGACACGATGCACATGCCCACGAGCAACGGCGGCGTCCTGTTCGGTGGGATGGCATCCGAGCCGCGCGGCGCTGTTTACGTGGTCTCGCACGACAACCCCGGCATCCTCCGACTGGTGCGGCCAGGAGAGAACATCGGCCGCGGCGGCGGTGCTCCACCGGTGCCGCCTGGTCAGGCTCTGTACCAGCAGAACTGCCAGTCGTGCCACGGCCCTGACCGGCTGGGCACCGACGGCGGCGTGCCGCTGCTGCACACGGTCGCAGACCCGGCAAACAACGTCGCGGCGGGTGCTCCGCGATTCGACGCTTCAACGATCCGCGCGGCCGTCACTGCGGGGAAAGGAAGAATGCCCGCGCTTCCCCACCTGACGCCCGCCGACGTCGAGAACCTGGTCACGTTCCTGACGACGGCTCCCGGTGGACGCGGCGTGGGTGGCGGTGGACGCGGACGCGGCGCTGGTCCCGCGGGTTCCGGCGCACCGCCGGAACTGATCGTCGGTTCCGGATCGGTGTCCGTGCGAGCCGAAGCCCCGGGCGGGCGCGGCCGCGGCGCGCTTCCGCCTTATCCGGAAGGTGTGCCGCAGTACGAACGTCCCGTGATCAACGAGTACAACACGCTCGGCAACCGGATCGCGCCGCCGTTCACGTCGATCGTCAAGTACGACCTCAATCAGCCGCGCATCGCGTGGCGCATCGGCTTCGGCGACGACCCGGCGCTGGCCGCGCGCGGAATTACGGGGACGGGCGCGCCGGCCATCCTGAACGGCCTTGTCGTCACCGAGTCCGGCCTGCTGTTCGGGGCGGGCGCCGACAACCAGATCCGCGCCTGGGACACGGAGACAGGCCGTCAGCTCTGGGTGTCGCGATTCGGCGGCAACTTCGTCGGCTCGCCAGCGATGTACGAGACCGCGGGCCGACAGTACCTGCTGATAACGGCGGCCAGTACGGCCGGAGGTCGCGGCGGCGGAACGCCGCCGCCGGCAGGCGTGCCCATGGGCTGGGTCGCGTACGCACTTCCCGCGAAGTAGATCGACCAACGTTTCAGGGTGCATCGCATGCGATTGTGCAGGTTTGCCACGGACGCGGATGCTCGCATCCGTGTCGGTCTCATCACCGACGATGACACGCTTCTCGACCTGGCCGCCGCCGGCATCGATCGCATGCAGAGCCTGCTCGAACGAGCGGACCTCACCGAGGAACTGGCACGTCTGACGCGGGCGGGACTGCCACAGCACTGGCGGGACGAGGTGCGGTTGGCGACGCCGGTCGAATCCCAGGAAGTGTGGGCCGCCGGCGTGACCTACCTGCGGAGCAAACAGGCGCGGATGGTTGAATCCGAGTTCAGCGCCGACGCGTACGACCACGTCTACGAGGCAGCCCGACCCGAACTCTTCTTCAAGTCGATGCCGGAGAAGGTCGTGTCGCCCGGCGATGCTGTCGGGATTCGCAGCGACGCGCGATGGAACGTTCCTGAGCCCGAACTGGCGCTGGTGATCAACTCGTCCGCACGGATCGTCGGCTTCACCATCGGCAACGACATGAGCTCGCGCGACATCGAGGGCGAGAACCTGCTGTACCTGCCGCAGGCGAAGATCTATGCCCGTTCCTGCGCGGTCGGCCCGTGGATTGTCGTCGGTGTGACTGAAGACGACGTACGTGGGTGGACGATTCAGCTCGAGATCTGCCGTGGCGGACAGACGGTCTTTGCCGGCGAGACGCGGGCCAACCAGATCAAACGCTCCTTTGCGGAGCTCGTCGAGTACCTGTTCCGCTCGCAGCAGTTTCCCCATGGCGTAGTCCTGCTGACCGGTGCCGGCGTGATCCCGCCCGACGCGTTCACCCTCGCGGCCGGTGACCGCGTGCGGATCACGATATCGGGCGTAGGGACGCTTGAGAATGCCGTGGTGATCGTCTAGTGCGCTCTCGTCCTTGGTGCTTGGGCCTTGGGCTCTTGGTCCGTCCTTGGGGTCCCTGGTCCGTCCATGGTCCAGGGTCCACGGTGTAGACCGCTGACGACTCGACGGGACCTCGGACAAAGGACCAAGGACGGACAAAGGACCAAGAACGGACGAAGGACAAAGGACGGACGAGGTACTAAGCACAAAGGACCAAGGACTATGAGCATGGCGGTCTCTCGTCGACAACTCCTCCAGTTGGGACTGGCACCGGCGCTGCTCGCGCGCGCCAACGCGCAAGTCGCGGATCTCGCACCGGCGGCATCGCGCATCTACCCCGGCGCCGATGGGCGGCTCGTTTACGTTGCCGACAACCAGGGCAACGGCATCCACGACGCCTCGCACGCTGGATACCGTGGCGGCGGCGTCGGCATTCCCACCGCGCCGGTTCGCGAAACCATCTGGCCGGTTCCGGGCGACAACACACAGCACATCCAGGCTGCGATCGACCGCGTGTCGGCGCGTCCACGCGACGCGGCGGGCCTGCGCGGCGCGGTCCTCCTGCGATCCGGCTATTACCGGATGGCGACCCCTGTACGCATTCAGGCCAGCGGCGTCGTGCTGCGCGGTGAGGGAATGGGCGACACGGCCACAGTCTTGATTGGTACCGGGAGCGGGCGAGTGGAGGGCGCAGGCCCGGGTGCTGGTGGACCCGGTGGTCAAGGCACGCTGGTGACGATCGCCGGCGCCTCGGGCGCGACGGCGAGAGAGAACACGAGGCAGGCAGTTGCCGACGACTACGTCCCCGTCGGGGCGCGCAGCTTCAGGGTAGCGTCCGCGCGCGGTTTCCGGGCTGGCGACACGGTGATCGTGCGACGGATCGGCAACCAGGAGTGGATTGACGCCGTCGGGATGAACGGCGAGTCGCCGCAAAGTCGCTGGCGGCCGTTCAACATCGAATGGGATCGGGTTGTTGTGGACGTGCAGGGCAATACGATCACCATCGATGCGCCGCTGACCTGTGCCATCGAGCGCCGCTGGGGCGGCGGAGACGTGGCGACGTATGACGAGGCGGGGCGCATCGAACAGGTTGGCGTGGAGAACCTGCGCGCCGTCTCGGAGTTCGACCCGTCGGTCCGCACGACCGAGTACGGCAACATGGACCGCCAGAACTACGTCGCCGAGGAGTACTACGCCGACGAAAATCACTACCGGAACTTCGTCGTCTTCGACAACGTGAAGAACGGCTGGGTGCGGAATGCCGCGGCGCTGCATTTCGTCAACAGCATGGTCGGCACGCAGCGCGGCGCGAAGTGGATCACCGTGCAGGACTGCGTGTCGCGGGCACCGGTCTCGCGCAGGCTCGGCGCGCGGCGATTCACGTTTGCGCTGCGCGGGCAGCTCGCCCTGGTGCAACGGTGCCATTCGGACGAGGGCCGACACTCGTTCATGACCGGTCAGCCGACGGGAAGCGGCAACGTGTTCCTCGACTGCCGGGCGACGAGCCCGTTTTCGTCGAGCGAGCCCCACGAACAGTGGGCAACCGGCAACCTCTACGACAACGTGCAGGCGCCGCTGACGGCGCGCTTCTGGAAGAACATCACCATCGGATGGGCGGGCGCCAACACGGTGTTCTGGAATTGCGAGGGAGATTTCCTCGTGCAGAAACCGCCCACCGCGCAGAATTTCTCATTCGGCCACCTCGGTGTGAACGCGGTCATCTTCAACATTCCGCTGCAGGACACGACGAAGGAGAACGGGCACATCGAGTCGCTCGGCAGGCACGTCACGCCCCGTAGCCTCTATCTGACGCAACTTCGCGAGCGGCTTGGCGACGCGGCGGTTCGTCAGGTGGCGCTTGCGAGTCAGATTGGCTGATCCGATCTATGGGTGACGTCGCAACCTGGCCGCAACTCTACGACCCGTTCGGCAACCGGATCCTGTCGACCGCGGTCTCAGCGCTTCCGGTGGTGACGCTGTTTTTCGTGCTCGTCGCGCTGAAGAAGCGCGTCTGGATTTCCGCGTTGTGCGGGTTCGCCGTTGCCGTCCTGCTCGCGGTGGTGGTGTTCGGGATGCCCGCGATGCTCGTGGCGACGGCGGCGGCCCACGGCTTCATCTTCGGCATCATCCGCATCGCCTGGATCGTCGTCGCGTCGATATTCCTCTACAACGTGGCCATCACCACCGGGCAGTTCCAGGTGATGAAGAACTCGATTGCGGGCCTGTCGTCGGACAAGCGCCTGCAGCTGATCCTCATCGCCTTCTGCTTTGGCGCGTTCCTCGAAGGGACCGGCGGTGGCGGCGCTCCGGTTGCGGTCGCCGGTGCGTTTTTGATCGGGCTCGGCTTCCCCCCGTTCCAGGCGGCGACACTCTGCCTGATCGCCAACACCGCCCCGGTCGCGTGGGGCGGCGTCGGGAATCCGATCCGCGTGCTGGCTGGAGTCACCGGGCTGCCTGAAGCGCAATTCAGCGCGATGGCGGGCCGCATTCTCCCGCCGCTGTCGCTGATCCTGCCGTTCTGGCTCGTGCGCAGCATGGTCGGCTGGCGGGAGACCTGGCAGGTCTGGCCGGCGCTCCTTGTCAGCGGCGCCACGTTCGCCGGCATGCAGTTCTACTGGTCGAACTATCAGGAACCCGGCCTGGTGGACATCGTCGCCGCCCTCTTCTCGCTGCTGGCGATGGTGGCGTTTCTCCGGTTCTGGGCACCCGCAGAGGTCATGCCGGTAAGCGGGCAATCGGACGTGACCGCCACGCGCCACACGGCCATGGAAGTCTTGAATGGCTGGTCGCCCTTCATCATTGCGTCGATCCTGATCTTCGGCACCGGACTGCCCGAGATCAGCCGGCACCTGAACTTCGACGCGTTGAGGACGCCGATGCCGTTCCTGCACAACGCGGTGTTGAAGATGCCGCCGGTTGCGCCACAGCCAACGCCGGAAGACGCGACGGTCAATCTGAACTTCGTCGCGATTCCCGGCACCGTCCTCTTCGTATCTGCCCTCGTTGCCGCGTTCCTGGCGCGGCTCCCCTGGCGCACAACGGCACGGCTGTTCAGGAACACGGTCGTGCAGATGACGCCGTCGATGCTGGCGATCAGCTTCATGGTCGGCCTCGCCTACGTCACTCGGTATTCGGGAATGGATACGGTGATGGGCCTGAGCCTGACCGGCACCGGCTGGCTGTTTCCATTCTTCGGCACGCTGCTCGGATGGCTTGGCGTGGCGCTGACCGGCACCGACGCCGGGTCCAATGCCCTCTTTGGCAATCTGCAGAAGGTCACTGCGGAGCAACTGGGGCTCAGTCCGATCCTGATGGGTGCCGCCAATTCCACCGGAGGCGTGATGGGCAAAATGATCGACGCGCAGTCGATCGTGGTCGCCAGTTCCGCCACCAATCAACAGGGTAATGAAGCCGCAATCTTCAAGGCTGTCATCTGGCACAGCATCGTCCTGGCATCGCTGGTCGGGCTGATCGTGCTGATGTACGCCTATGTCTTCCCGGGAGTGATTCCATGATGCGCGACCTGTCCCGCCGCGATTTCCTCGTTGCCGTCGCCGCCGCTGCCTCCACCACCGGTGTCCGCGCGCAGACCACAGTGCCGTCGCTGAAGGATGCGTGCCGCGGGGTGTTTCTCATCGGCACCGCGTTCGACTTCCGCACGCCAACCGAGTTCACCCCTGCCGAAATCAACTTCATCAAGGCGCAGTTCAACGCCATCACGCCCGAGAACTCGATGAAGCCCGGGCCTGTCCATCCACAGGAGGAGACGTGGAACTGGACGCCCCCGGACACGCTGGTGCAGTTCGGGCAGGAGAACGACATCAGGACGTTCGGCCACACCCTCGTGTGGCACTCGCAGACGAATCCATGGTTTTTTGAAGGTGCAACTCGCGAACTGCTGCTCGCGCGCCTGAGGAATCACATCCACACACTCGTCGGGCGCTACAAGGGAAAGATGTCCGGCTGGGACGTCGTCAACGAAGCGATCAATGACGGCGAAAACAGCGTTGGCGAGAACCTGCGTGAATCACAGTGGCTGAAGATCGTCGGCCCGGATTTCCTCATCCAGGCATTCACGTTCGCACGTGAGGCCGATCCCGCGGTGCCGCTCTTCTACAACGACTACAGCATCGAGAGCGGCGCAAAGCATCAGAGCTCGCTGCGGCTGCTGAAACGTCTGATCGGCGAGGGTGCGCCGATCACCGCGGTCGGCATTCAGGGGCACTGGAGCCTGCAGACCCTGACGCCGCAGAAGTACGAAGAGATCGAACAGGCGATCGGAAATTACCGGGCGCTGAAACTGCGCATCGCCATCACCGAGCTCGATGTATCGGTGACCGGCACCGGCGGCGGACAACTCGGCCGCGGCCAGGCCGCTCCGGAGCCGCCGTCTCAAGAACTCCTGCGCGCCCAGGCGGACGCGTACGCCCGCCTGTTCACCATCTTCGTCACGCACCGCGCGTCAATCGATCGCGTGACGTTCTGGGGACTCAGCGACCGCCGCTCGTGGCGCAGGACCCGCTACCCGCTCGTGTTCGACGCCGACTACCAGCCGAAGCCGGCACTGCAGGCGATCATCGACGCCGTGATGCGCGCCAAGGGGTAGCGGTAGCGTGGTAGATCGCGTGGTGCCACTCGAAGACGTGTTCGGTTCGGCGGCGCCGATCGCCGATTCCCGAATTCAGGGCGACGGACCGGAAGGGCGCCTGCCGATCACCGCGGAGATGCTCCGCAACGAGCCGAGCGGCAACATCTTCGGGCTGACCCAGAACGCCGGCATGGGCTGGCGTCCAGACGCCCTCGGCGGACCGCAGTACGTCATCGTCAGCACGATGGGCGGCCTGCGCTCTGAACAGGGCGAGCCGATCGCACTCGGGTATCACACCGGCCACTGGGAGATCGGGCTGCTGGTGCGCGGCGCGGCGGAAGCGCTCCGCGCGGCAGGAGCACTGCCGTTTGCCGTCTACTGCAGCGATCCGTGCGACGGGCGGACACAAGGCACGACCGGCATGTTCGACAGCCTGGCGTATCGGAACGATGCCGCGATCGTGATGCGGCGGCTGATCCGATCGTTGCCGACGGCCTCCGGTGTGCTCGGCATCGCCACCTGCGACAAGGGACTCCCGGCGACGATGCTGGCGCTGGCAGGGACGAAGGATTTGCCGGGCGTGATCGTGCCCGGCGGGGTGACGCTGCCGGCACGCGACGCGGAAGATGCGGGCCAGGTCCAGAGCCTCGGCGCCCGGTTCGCACACGATCTGGTCAGCCTCGATTACGCGGCGGAGATGGGCTGCAGGGCGTGCGGGTCGTCAGGCGGCGGTTGTCAGTTCCTTGGAACGGCCGCAACTTCGCAAGTTATCGCCGAAGCGCTGGGGCTGGCGCTGCCGCACAGCGCGCTGGCGCCGTCGGGCGAACCGGTGTGGCTCGAGCTCGCGACGCGCTCGGCCGCAGCTCTACGGCGTCTCCACCGCCTGGACATCACGATTGGCCGGCTGCTCACCAGGGCGGCCATCGAGAACGCGATGCTGGTGCACGCCGCGTTCGGCGGTTCAACCAATCTGCTCCTGCACGTGCCGGCGATTGCCGCGGCGGCCGGGTTGAAGCCGCCCTCCGTCGCCGACTGGATACGGGTCAATCGTGCAACGTCACGGCTGGTTGACGCATTGCCAAACGGACCACGTGGCTTCCCTACCGCGCAGGTGTTCATGGCGGGCGGCGTGCCCGAAGTGATGCTGCAGCTGCGCCGCATGGGTCTGCTCGATGGATCCGTGCTCACCGCAACGGGCGACACACTGGACACCACGCTCGACTGGTGGGAATCCAGCGAACGTCGCGCAGCCGCACGCGCGCGGCTTGCGTCGGCAGCGGCCGTCGATCCCGATCACGTGATCATGGCGCCTGACGCCGCGCGTCACGCGGGGCTCTCGAGCACAGTGGTGTTCCCGCTCGGGAATCTCGCTCCGCAGGGTTCGGTGATCAAGGCAACGGCGATCGATCGCTCGGTGATCGGCGCTGACGGGGTCTATCGCCATCGCGGCCCGGCGCGTGTGTTCACAAGTGAGCACGACGCGATCGAGGCGGTCAAGGGTACGCATGGCCGACCCGTGCGGGAAGGTGACGTGATCGTTCTGATCGGGATGGGCCCCTCAGGAACGGGGATGCAGGAGACGGCCCAGATCACCACCGCGCTCCGCTACCTGCCCTGGGGCAAGCACGTGGCACTCATCACCGACGGCCGGTTCTCCGGGTTCTCGAGCGGCGCCTGCATCGGTCACGTCGGTCCTGAGGCGCTGCACGACGGCCCGATCGGCCGCGTTCAAGACGACGACCTCATTGAGATCGTGATCGACCCGCAGACGCTGACCGGCACGGTCGATCTGATCGGCGCCGGCGGCGCCGTACTCGATCCGCAGGCCTGCCGTGTGCTGCTAGCAGACCGTCCTGCGCATCGTGGCCTTGCACCGCACGGACGACTGCCCGATGACACGCGCCTGTGGGCGGCACTGCAGCGTGCGAGCGGTGGCACCTGGGCAGGGTGCGTCTACGACGTCGATCGCATCGTGGCGCAGTTGGATGCCGCCTCAACCGCGGCGCATGGGGAACACGACGCATGATGACCAGACTCTGGGGTTTGCGGTGGTGGATGATGGGCCTGTTGATGGTCGGCTCCATCGTCAACTACCTCGCGCGCGCCACGTTGGCCGTCGCGGCGCCGACGCTGCTGAAAGACCTGGCCATCTCGGAGCAGCAGTACTCGTGGGTGCTGAGCGCGTTCCAGATCGCGATCATGCTGCAGCCGATCTGCGGCTACGTCATGGACACCATCGGCCTGAAGATGGGCTTCGCGATCTTCGCGGTCGCCTGGTCCTTCATCAGCATGACGCACGGCCTTGCCGCAAACTGGCAGACGCTGTTCGGCCTGCGCGCGCTGCTTGGATTCGCCGAAGGGTCGGCCAATCCCGCCGGCATGAAGGCGACGTCGGAATGGTTTCCGGCAGCCGAACGCGGCCTCGCCGGTGGCTTCTTCAACATGGGCGCGTCGCTCGGCTCGATGCTCGCCGCGCCGCTCGTCGCGTGGGCGATCCTGACGCACAGTTGGCAGTTCGCGTTCGTGCTCACGGGCGTGATCGGCCTGATCTGGGCGGGACTGTGGCTCACCTTCTACAACTCACCGTCGAAGCACCGTGCGCTGTCCGCACGCGAGCGCGACTACATCCTGTCGGGACAGGAGACGCACCTGGCAGGGACGGGCAGGCCGTCCTTCCGGACGGTTCTTCGTCAGCGAAACTTCTGGGGCATTGCCATTCCCCGGTTCCTCGCCGACCCGACGTGGGGAACACTCACCTTCTGGCTGCCGCTGTATCTGACGACCGTGCGCGGATTCGATCTCAAGCAGATCGC
>JBOGIQ010000228.1:0-9690 GCA_050742535.1 Vicinamibacterales bacterium
GCGTTTGCTTCAGGGACACGCTGCCGACGCACCCGTCGTCCAGCGTTATCGCCGAACGAGTCCTGTCGCCTTCTGGCGCACCGGGTTCAAGGAGGAACGATCACATGAGGCTCCATCGCACGCTCGTGCTCTTCGCAGTGCTCCCGCTGCTGTCATCACCGGCTTTTGCCCAAACGGGCAACGGCGCACCCAGTGGCGCCCACTACAACCTGAACATCATCGGCATGGCCGCCGAGGACACGGAGGATTGCAAAAGCGCCGAGATGACCGGGTCGAATCGCCACACGATCTTCGTCGACCTGGAATTCACCGATGCGACCCCGAAGCAGCCGGAACCGCTGACATCGTTGAACAAACGCAACAAGATCTACCTGTACGAAGGGCCGTTCAAAGTCCTCGACGGCAACGCGTGCGATGGCGACGAAGCCGAGTTCCAGCTTCCGGCGCAGGATTGCGCCACGTTGACGCTCACCGATGTTGCCGATTGCACCTATGACGTGTTCATTCGCGGCCTCGGCAGCCCAAAGGGCGAGCCCAGCGCGGTGGTGACGACGTGCGGCATCGACGACGCCGGCACGCCGGGGGACAAGAGTGACGACACCTACCAGTGCTCGGTCGAGTCGGTGACGGTCACTCGATCGAAAGGCAAGAGCTCCTTCCAGAACGTCACCAGGCAGCTGACCACGATGTGCATCGACACGCTTGTCGACGGCAGCTTCGACGGTCAGTGCGACGAGCGCATCACGCTGTTCGACGACGAGTTCTACCAGTACTTCTGGGACTACGACAACAGGGGGCTTCGGCTCGCGCAGCTCCGCTTCTATGTGAATGAAGAGGACTAGTTGACCCGATGCGGCGTGGGGCGTTGACGCCCTGCGCCGCGTCCACCGAGGCACTTATTGCATGGTCGTGCGTCTTGCCGTTTCTCTCGTTCTCTGCCTGAGTGCTGCGCTTCACGCCCAGGCGCCCGCGATCACGGAGCCGCCCTCGTCATTCGAGTTCGGGACGGTGACCCAGGGCACGCTCGTCACACACATCTTCGTGCTTCGTAACCCGTCTGCGGCGCCACTTCGCATCCTCGGCGTCAACCTGTCGCCGGGACTGCGCATCTCCGGCTTTCCCGCGCAGGTCGGGCCGAATCAACAAATCGATCTGCCGGTTTCCTTCAGCACGTCCGGAATGCGAGGACCGTACTCGGGCGAGCTCACGCTCCGACTCGACGATCCAGGCAGACCGGAGGCGGTCTTCACGCTGGCCGGCATTGTTGCGCCCGCGATCGAGTTTCGGCCGTACGCGGCGTTCTTCGTGACCGGCGATCGTCAGACGCCCGCGCTCGCGTCAATCGAGATCGTCAATCATCAGGACGCGCCGCTTCGCATCATTCGTCTTGAATATCCGGGCGAACGGTTTGACGCGCGCCTCGAATCCGTCGAGGACGGCAGGAGATATCGTCTGAGCATCACGCTGCGCACCGACGCCGCCGCAGGTGTGCGCGAGGACGTCATCCAGCTGCATGCGGACGATGGCCGCATCCTCCGCGTCGCAGCGAACACGAGGCTGCGCGAGCGCGTGTACACGTTCCCGGCTGAAGTGGATCTCGGAACGATCCCGCACGCGTTGCTCGACGATGACGGCGGCGACCTGCCGGCGCAAACGCTGATGGTCTATCAAGTTGGCGGAGGAGACTTCCAGGCCAGATTCACGACCGACGTCAAGGCTCTGGCGATCGCGTCGGAGCGCGGGCCGAAGGGCGATCGCTGGCAGGCAACCATCACGCTGGAGCGATCGGCGACAGCCGCCGGTCCGATCCAGGGCCACATCGTCATCGAGACGAACGACCCCGAGTTCCCGCGGCTCGTCGTGCCCGTGAAGGGTTCCGTGCTGGAGCGCCAGGCCGGGCCTAATCTTAGAAAGTGACTTGCCGGACGATCGAGTGCGAGCGATCGCGCGTCGGGAACACCCCTTCGATGAACGCGGGGCTCCGGTAGCCTGATTGCCCTCCGAAGCCGACGCCGAGCGTCACCGTCGCGCGGACGCGGTAGGCGCGGTTAAGCGCGAATCCGGCGAGCCGCTGTCTGACGTCGGCCTGCCTGACGTAGAGATTCAGGTTGCTCGTCGCGTCGATGTAATACCCGTTCGTATGGAGCAGCGTGGCTGCGCCCGCGGTCTCCGGAAGGATCTCGAACGTCAGCGTGTAGCCGTGCGCGAAGGTGCCGGTGAATGACGGGATGATGTCGATGTCGCGGCCGTTGCCGTTTCGTTCGACGTGAAAGTCGCGCAGCTTGATCCCGCCAGCCGCGTACTCGAGTTTCAACGCCTCCAGCTCCAAACGATCCTTCGCCACGCCGTCCGCAACGAGCTGACGGCAGCGTGCCGCGGTGTATCCCCAGCTCGAACTGAACAGCGACCACCGCCGTCGCACCTGCGCGCACAGCGCCGCATCGCGATAGGTGACCGCCGCTTCCTGGAAGCACTTCGATCGCACGTAAAAGGACCGGTATCCGTCTGGATTGAAGGCCAGACCGCTCTGCGATTCAGAACGGTCGATCGCTTCACACGCCTTGACGGCCTTGGAATGCCACTCGGCGTAATCGAACGCGAACGCGGCGGAGGGCGCCAGCAAGCCAAACAGGGCGCTGCACACAACGACAATGCGCGTATGTCGCGGGTTGGCCATCGCGTTCACGTGGGAGATTTTAGCAACCGTGCCGGATATACCGCCCTGTATTCTTCTCACGTGAAGTTGTTCACACCAGCGGATTAGCCGATGCGACCGTCGCGCCACGCACTCCTCGCTGCCGGCCTGCTGCTGTGCCTGGTTTCCGTTGCGCCGGCGCAGGACACGGCGCGGATCGCGAAGTCGCTGGAGGCCATCACCGAGGCTCGCGATAACAACGCGCGCCGCGAGGCGATTGTCGGCCAGCTACGCATCTTAGGCGTCGAACCAGTTGTCGAAGCGTTCGGCGAGGGCCGCGGCTCCGGCGCGAATGTGGTGGTGACGCTGCCGGGAAGCGGGCCGAAAACGATCCTCGTCGGTGCGCACCTGGATCGCGTCAATGTCGGACGCGGGGCCGTTGACAACGGCGCGGCGTGTGCGGCGCTCATCGAGTTGATTGCCGCGTTCACAGCGGCGCCCCTCGAGCATTCGACGCTGCAGATCGTGTTCTTCGACCGCGAGGAAGCAGGGCTGCTCGGCTCGCGGGCATTCTTTGCCGCCGGGCACCGCGTCGATTACGCGGTCAACATGGACATCTTCGCCTACGGCGATGCCATCTTTGCCACGGCGTTGCACCCTGACGGCGTGCTCCTCCGCACCCTGCGCGCCGTGAGCAAGGAGCGCGGAATGCCGCTGCGCGATGTTCCCCGTGCGAGTTATCCCAACAGCGACCACGTGGCCATGATGAACGCGGGAATCGAAACACTTGGTCTGGCGTTGCTCGATCCAGCCGATATCTCCGCTATTGTGGCGATGAGAGGCGGGCTGACGCTCGGCAGAGGCCCCCGGATTCTGACGATCATTCACTCGCCGAATGACACCCTTGCCGAAGTGCGTCCTGATCAGATGTCGCGTGGAATCGCGCTGGTCGAGCGGTTGATTCGAAACGTCGACAGCGAATCGTAGTGTCCGCCCGTCGTAGTGTCCGCCTTCCTTGTCCGCCGTAGCGCTATGCGCGGAGGCGGAAGGCGGACCCGCCTCGCTTAATTCTCCGTGGGCTTCTCGACGGACTCGACTACCAGCACGTCGACCTGACCGCGTGTCCGTTCCACCTTCAGGCCCAGCTGCTCGCGAAGCGCCGTCACAAATGACGGCAGGTCCGGATTGGCGGAGTTGGGATCCGGGAGATCCGGGCCGAAGTAGATGTTGTAGCGCCACTGGCCGGCCAGGCCGGTCTTGTCCTTCACGATCGCTTGCAGCCGTGCGGCCGCAAGACCGGCCACGTTGCTCATAGGCGCACAGGCTCCCGCCGCAACGGCGCCTCCGCGCGGAGCCGTGAACGGCTTCTGCGGCGTCGAGACACCACCGGTATCGTCCTTGTTCGAGCAGTCGTGCAGGTTGGGTCCGACGCGGCCGTCGTCGCGCGCCAGCGTCATTTCGAACAGCGGCATCTCCCGCTGTTCATTACGAAGGCGCAGCGTGAATCGCTCCTCCAGCAGCGCTCTCAGCATGCGCGCGAGCTGACTGCCATTCGCTTCGGGTGCCGCTTTCGCGACGATGTCGAAGCGATCGTTGCGGACCCAGTCGGGCCCGCCGATGACCTGCGCTTCGGTGACGTTGTACGCCATCAGCATCAGGCGCACCAGCGAGAAATTCGTCGCCGTGAAATTGCCGCCTGGCTTGATGTTCACGTTGCTGGACCCCGACCCGGAAACGTTCTGGCGTACCGAGGCGACCTCGAACGCTGGGTTCTGCTCCTGACCGCCGAGCGCGGCCGCGCCCCAGATACTCACAGCGAGGACGATGAGCGCACGCGGCATGGTCACCTCTTTCGGGCGGATTCTACAGCCGTCTGCGGTCCTGGTGGGTCCGGCTAAAGCCGGACACTACGTATGAGCGGTCCGGCTGAAGCCGGACACTACGTAAATCAGGCGCGAGACTCGGGCCAGAGCGCAACGACGTCGGGCAGCGACTGTCTGACCCGGCGCAGACGCAAGACGGTGCGTTCGAAGCGGCGCTGATCGATGTCGTTCCACGCAAGACGGTACTCGCGGCGGATTTGTGCGGGCAGAAGGCCGACCGCAACCAGCCGATTCCACGACGCGAGCAGTGGAAGCAGTCGTGAAAACCGCGGCGCGAGCACGGCTATCGACAGTTCGTGCGCCTGGCTGCCAACCGCGAGTACGTCCGACGCGTACATGCGAGCCAGCTGATCGGATGCGTGTGCCCAGGTGACCGGCACGTCGGCGGGTCGCGCGCCGAGCGCGATAGCGACCCACGCGCTTTCGGCGCAGTAGCTGTCACGCTCCCGATCGCTCACCGGGCCGACGAACAGCTCGTACGCCAGCGGAATCGACTCGAGCAGCGTGAGATGCACCCACAGCACGAGCGCAGGATCTTCGGCAGAGTAGGCGGAGCCGGCGGGGAACATGCCGACCGACTCGCGCAGCTGGCCGTTCACGCGGGTGTGAATCGTACGGATGCCGTGCAGCGCGTGTTCGCGCTCGGCGTCCGTGCCGAACGACAGCGCGAGCATCGCGCGGATGGTCGAGTGCAGCCGCGAGGCGGCCGCCCACGGCGTCGCGCGAAAGCTGCTGTGGTCATAGACCCCCGCCGCGATCAGCGGGTGCGCGAGCTGCAGAAGGATGGCGCGCGTCCACCCGAGGAGGACGAGGCGTTCGGCGTTCAGGCGCTGCGCGACTATTGCCGATCCTTCTCGGCGCGGCTCGCGCCGCCGGCTTTGTCCGCCTCAGCGGAGGCGGATTTCCATAACCAGCCGGCAATGCCGACCAGTGCCAGACCCATAGCGCCCTGACGAGCGAGCTGCCAGCCGCGGCCGTTGGGCTTCTGTCCGGTATCGAGCAGTGTGCGATACGCCTGCAGTTCTTCCGGGCGGGACGGTTCGACCACCCGGGGCCGCTCGCGCCGCTCGGGTGCGGGCACCCAGCGAGTCACGAACGCAAACGATTCAGACGCGCAGACAGGGCACTGCGGCGCGTCATGGACTTCCTCGCAGTCGAGACAGAGTCGTGCATTCCGGAGTTGCATAGGACCTGTACCGAGTTTACCGGAACGCACCGGCAATCCGGCTGAAGCCGGACTCCACGCCGCGCTCGACTAGCGAACCGGGAAGATGGCCAGCCGGTCACCGGTATAGGAACCGACCCACAGAGTCTTGCCAACCTCGACCGCGACGGTGCCGGCGCCGAATCCGCCAATCGGCGGCTGTCGCAGCACCTCCGTGACCTTCAGCGTCTTCGGATCGACCTTGACGACCACGGTTGCGGGCGGCTGGCCAGGGTTCAACGTCTGGCCGGTGGCAAGCAGGCTCCCGTCCGCGGCCCAGCGAATGTTGTCCACGCGGAAGCCAAGTGGAACCTCCTGGCGCTTCGGTTCCTTGTCGCCGCGCGACAGCGTGAAGAACGACTGGCTGCCCCAGGCGGCGACGTACAGCGTTCGGCCATCCGGCGAGATCTCGATGCCGTTGGCGCCCGATGCCTCGCTGCCTGGCACCTTCTGCCATCCGCTGGCGGTGTGCCATTCCCACAGCTCGCCGTTCCGTTCCGCCTTCTGCAGCGCCGCCATCCCGCCCGGATTCCCGCGCGGCAGGAAATTCGTCGCGATGAACCCGCCATCGTCGAGCCATCGGACCGAGTTCAGGCCGATCGGATCCGGCGCGACGGCGCAGCCGATCCAGGTGAGCGTCGGTGTCCCCTTCCGCGCGTCGAGCGTAAATATCTCCACTGATTCGCGGCCGCCGTGGAGGACGACGTAGAGGGTGTGAACGCCGTTGCGTCCTTCGCGCAGCGACAGACCATGCGTCTGGAACTTCGCTTTGGTGGCGGTGTCCGGCACACCGGGACAGCTTTTGTACGTCTTGGCGTCCAGCGTTTCGGCGACGCCGGCCGCGGGGTAGGCCTGGATGCTCGTCCGATCGCTGACACGAATCAGATGGATTCCGCCGGCGCCGGCGTACGCGCCGGCAACAACCCACTGGCCGCCGGGAACGACCACCAGATCCTCGGGTGCCCGCTGGCCGCAGATGAACTGCACCTCGCCGGCGGCGACACAGGGCGGAGGAGTCGGAGGAGCCTGCTGAGCCACAATGCCCACGGCCGTGAGCACCATACCTGTTACGACGCCGACGATCACGCTTCTCATCTGATCCTCCGAACGCGTGACTGTAACACCCGCGACATACTCGATTCAAAATCGGACGCTACACTGCACAGCGGCCAGTCTGTCGATGGCCACCAGACGTAGGGACGTTACACGGATTTAATGTGGCGGAAACATGCGCAAAACACCATGCCGTTACGCTGACGTCATGAGTTTGTTACGCACAATCGACGTGGCGGTTACAGGGGTCCGCGTTCCGGCCTGGCTGCTCGTTCTGATTGGCATGCTCACGACGGCCGCTCCTGCGCAGGCGCAGGCTGCCAAGGAGCAGCCATCGACGTATGACCGGATCTGGACCGACTTCACCCAGTGGTACAAGAACGACGACAACCCGGCGGTCCAGCAGGTGCTCTTTACCGGGCGGTTTCAGCATGATTTCGCGACCGTCTCGGCCGACCAGGGCGATCACGACGAGTCGAACATCCGGCGCGTGCGGTTCGGGCCGCGGGTGACCTTCCTCCGCAAGTTTCTGTTTCACACCGAGGTCGAAGTGAATCCGCAGGAACGGGACCCGTTCTACATGCGGCTGACCGACGCGTATGTGCAGTGGAACCACAGCCCGCAGTTCGCGCTGACGGTAGGCAAGCACGCGGCGCAATTCACGCAGGAGGGCGCCACGTCCTCGCGCGAGCTCCTGACGATCGACCGCAGCATCATCGGCCAGAACATCTGGTTTCCGCAGGAGTACATGCCCGGTGTGAGCGTGTCGGGGCGAGTCGCGCCATGGAACTACCGCGTCGGCGTGTACAGCTCCGGCGCGATGAACCGCGAGTACGGCGAGTTCAGCGGCGACTACTTCATGCTCGGCATTCTCGGCTACGACTTCGCGAAGAAGCTGTCCGTGAAGGAGGCGGTGCTCACTGGCAACTATCTCTACCAGCACCCCGATCCGGACAACACGTTCACCCGCCAGCTCGAACACATCTTCTCGACTCACTTCCGCTACGAGGCGAATAAGTGGGGCGTGCGCTCGGATCTTTCCAGCGCGCAAGGCTACCTTGGACAGCAGGACCTGTGGGCGGCGATGGTGATGCCGTTCTACAACATCACCAGCAAGCTGCAGGCGGTGACGCGGTACACGCACATGGAAAGCGATGGCCTGAACGGCATCCGGCCGACGGGCTACGAGGCTCGCGTCGTTCCCGGCCGCGGCGACGAGTTCAACGAGCTGTATCTGGGTGCAAACTACTTCTTCTACGGTCACCGGTTGAAGGTGCAGACCGGCGTGCAGTTCGCGGACATGAACGACAGCGCCAACGACGGCGGCGAATACTCCGGCGTGTCCTGGACGACGGGAATTCGCGTCGGGTGGTGACGGTGCCGGGCGTTAGTACTTAGTGCTTGGTTCTTGGTTCTTCGTCCGTGCGTGGTCCCTGGTCCTGCGTCCACGCTGGCCCTCCAGGACCAAGGACCAAGGACCAAGGACGGACGTAGGACCAAGAACGGACCAAGCACGAAGGCCCAAGGACGTGGGACCTACTACGGCGTCGCCGGCGGATGGTGCCGGACGTCCTGCGCCGACACCATGAAGATCACGTCCTCCGCGATGTTCGTGGCGTGATCGCCGATGCGCTCGAGATGGCGCGAGACGAGGATCAGGTCGAGCGCCGGCTCGATCGTTTCCACGCTCTGCAGCATGTACGTCAGTAACTCCCGGAATACCTGCGTCTTCAGCGCATCGAGCTCGTCGTCGGAATTCAACACCGAGCGCGCCAGCTCGGTATCGCGCTTCACATAGGAATCCAGCGCGTCCCGCAGCATCGTCTGCGCGATGGTGCCCATGCGCGGGATGTCGATCAGCTGCTTCACCGGGGCATGCCCGAGATACCGTACCGCCGCCTCGGCGATGTTGACGGCAAGATCGCCAACCCGTTCGAGGTCGCTGTTGATCTTCACCGCCGCGACGATGGCGCGGAGATCGGTGGCCATCGGCTGATAGAGGGCCAGCAGGCGGAAGCTGCGGTTGTCCACGTCGATGTGCAGCCGGTTGATCGGCTCATCGCCCGTGAGCACCTTGTCGAGCAGTCCGTGCTCGCGTGCGACGAGCCCTTCGACGGCCGCGCGCACCCGTTCCTCCGCCAGCCCGCCCATTTCGAGCAGCCGCCCCTTCAGCGTCTCGAGCTCCTCCTGGAAGTGACGTACTGTCTGTTCCACTAACCGAATCTCCCGGTCACGTAATCCTCCGTCAGCTTCTCGGTTGGATTCGTGAATATTTTGTCCGTACGGTCGTACTCGACGAGGCGGCCGAGCCAGAAGAACGCCGTGTAATCCGACACACGCGCCGCCTGCTGCATATTGTGCGTGACGATCACCACCGTGTAGTTCTTCTTCAGGTCGTACGCCAGTTCCTCGATGCGCTGCGTGGCGATTGGATCCAGCGCCGATGCCGGCTCGTCCATCAGGAGGATGTCGGGCCGGACCGCCAGCGCACGGGCGATGCAGAGCCGCTGCTGCTGCCCACCGGAGAGCGCGAGCGCCGACTCCTGCAGCCGATCTTTGACTTCGTCCCACAGGGCGGCCTGACGCAGGCTTTCCTCGACCTGTGAAGCGAGTTCCGACTTGCTGCTGACCATTCCGTTGACGCGCAGGCCATAGGCGATGTTCTCGAAGATCGACTTCGGGAACGGATTCGACTTCTGGAAGACCATCCCGACCCGTCGCCGCAACTGCACGACGTCCACTCCCGATCCGTAGATGTCCTTCTTGTCGATCAGAACCTGGCCATCGACCCGTGTCTCGGGAATGATGTCGTTCATACGGTTGATCGTCCGCAGGAACGTGCTCTTGCCGCACCCCGACGGACCGATGAACGCGGTGACGACGTTCGGCCGGATCCGGACCGAGATGTCCTCGAG
>JBOGIQ010000229.1:0-9670 GCA_050742535.1 Vicinamibacterales bacterium
ACTGATGTCCGCCGACGGGGCCCTCAACCACTGGTGCTGCTTCTGCTACGAGCTGCGGCTGCACCGCGCGCGCGGATACGGCGCGCTCAAGGCCATCCTCGACATCCTCGCGCAGGAAGAGCCGCTTACGCTCACCGAGATCTCGCAGCGTCTGCATCGCACGCCGGGATCGACGAAGGACTATCTCTCCTGGCTGGAAGACGTGGACCTGGTGACCTCGCGTCAGAAGCGCTACAGCTTCACCGATCCGCTGCTGCGGCTGTGGGTGCGGCTGCACTGCCGTCCGGTGGCGGCGTCGGCGGACGAGATCGCGCGCGAAGTGCAGCGCTACGCCGTGGCGCGTCTGCCGCAGTCCGAGCCCGTTCCGGCACTCGCCTTTGCCGGCGTCAGCGACGCGACGCCGGACGAGCGCAAGAGCTGGGGCATTATCGAGATCGATTGATCATGAACGTCGCAACGCCGTGAAAGAACTCGCGGAGTAGCGTCGTCACCTCGTCCGGAAGCTGCGCCTCCTCGAGGGCGCGATCCATCAGCATCACCCACCGGTTCCGCGCTGCCTCGTCGATGGCAAACGGCATGTGGCGCATCCGCAGCCGCGGGTGCCCGCGCCGCTCGACGTAGCGCTGCGGGCCGCCGAAGCGGCCGATCAGAAAGTCGCGAAGCCGCTCTTCCGCTCCGGCGAGATCCTCCTTCGCATACATCGGCCCGAGAATCGGATCGGCGGGGACCTGGGCGTAGAAGGCGTGGATCAGCCTGGTGAATCCTTCCTCGCCGACGATTTCGTAGACGTCCTCCTCCGTCACGACACTGCCTCTGTCACGAGGCTGCGTCGAGCCTCGCCAGCGCGAGGCGCGCCGCCTCCTGCTCGGCTTCCTTCTTCGCGCGGCCGGTGGCGGCGCCGAACACTTCCCCGTTCACAATCACCTCGATGGTGAACGTTTTGCGGTGATCGGGCCCTTCCGATCCCGACAACCGGTACTCCGGCAGCGGGTGACCGAGCGCCTGGACGCGTTCCTGGAGGGCCGACTTGTAATCGGGCGCGAACGTCTGCTCGCTGCCGGCATCGATCGCCTCCTTCAGCTCGCGGCGCAGAAACCCCGCTGCGGCCTCGAGCCCGCCGTCGAGATAGATCGCGGCGATGAGCGCCTCATACGCGTCGGCCAGAAGCGCCTGCTTGAAACGGCCGCCGGTCTTTTCTTCTCCCCGGCCGAGGATCAGATGCAGGCCGAGCTGAATCGCTTCTGCCTGGCGCGCCAGCGACTGCGTCGAGACGACGGCCGCCTTGACTTTCGACTTCTGTCCTTCCGTATACGTCGGGTACTGCCGGAACAGCGTTTCGGCGACGACCAGGCCGAGTACCGCATCGCCGAGGAACTCGAGCGACTCGTTGTCGGCCACGCCGCCGGAGGCGTCCTCGGCCGCCCTGGATTTGTGCGTCAGCGCGTGCTCGAGCAGGCCGCGATCCCTGAAGCGGTAGAAGATGCGCGCCTGCAGCTCGTCGAACTCGTCCCGCAGACGCACCACGCGGGATCCGACGTCCTCGCGATGCGAGGCAATCACGCGGCGCGCGTCGTCGGCCTCGCCGTCCGGAACCGCCACGCGGATCTGGCCGCCGAGAGGGTTGACCGCCATCGGCAGGATGGCGTTCGCGTTGCCGCTGATGCGAAAGCTTTGGATACCGTGGCTGTCCAGGAGGGCGATGACGACGCTCGCTTCGATGTCCGAGGAGGTCGTGAAGACGATCACCGGTCCGGTCATGAATCGGCGCGCACCGCCGCCGGCGCGAGAAGCGCCTGCCCGACCTGCTCGATCCGCAACAGGACCATGGTCATATCGTCCTGCTGAAGGGCCGATTCTGTAAACGCCTCGATGTCGCGCAGAATCCGCTCGCGCAGCTCGTCGGCGTGCAGGTCGGCGTGCTCGCCGATGAGCGTGGCGAGCCGCGATTCGCCAAAGCATTCGCCGCCGCTGTTCATGGCTTCGGTCAGGCCGTCGGTGAAGAGCACGAACAGGTCGCCGCGCCCGAGCGGAACCGACATCTCCTCGAGCAGCCGGACGAACGTCTGTCCGCCGTCGAGCTGCAGGCCGAGGACGAGCCCGTCGGGCGCCAGGAGCTGCGGCGTCCGCTGTGCTGCGTACGGACCCGGCACGTAGACCAGCGGGCAGTGTCCCGCCCGGGCGTACTGCAGCATTCCCGCCTGGAGGTCCACGACCAGATACGTCACCGTGATGAAGCTGCGGCTGTCGAGATGGTGCGAGATGATGCGATCCGCTTCGATGAGGAGCTCCCGCGGCGAGCGGTATCGCTGGCTGAGCGAGAGGACGATGCCCTTGAGCTCCGCCATGTACAGCGCGGCCGACGTGCCCTTGCCCGAGACGTCGGCGACCAGAATGCCGAGCGTGTGGTCGTCGATGGGCAGGAAGTCGTAATAGTCGCCGCCCACTTCGCGTGCGGGTTCGCAATGCGCGGTGAGGGTGAGGCCCGGCATCGACAGCGGCCCCTGCGGCAGCAGCGACATCTGGATATTGCGGGCGATGCGCAGCTCCTGCTCGAGGCGCTCCTTCTCGGCTTTCGCCTGGAGCAGATCCTCGATGCTCGACGTCATCGAATTGAACGACTCCGAGAGCTCGCCGAGCTGATCGCGCGACTTGATCGAGACCCGGCCGGTGAAGTCGCCCCGCCGTACGCGCTCGGTGCCGGCAAAGAGCTCGTGGATCGATCCGGTGATCGACCGCGCCAGCGCCAGTCCCATCGCGAACGCGACGGCCTGGATAATCAGGAAGAGACCACCGACCAGGGCGAGCGCCACGAGCAGAGACCGGCCGAAGTCGAACTCGCCGACCTGCGACTCCTTCGTCAGCGCCATCCGGTCGTAGACCTGGGCGAGCGACATGCTGAAGCTGACCTCCAGCTTCACCGTTTCGCCGCGGTCCCATCCGACGGAGTCAACCAGCGCCTTCCAGTTCAAACCGGTCTCGGCATCGCCAACGCCGATGTTGGCCGGACCGAGGATCATGGCTTGGGGCGCCGGCTCCGCGTCGGGATCGGAATCGGGATCGAGAAAGGACTCATCCGACAGCGTGACGGCGCCCAGTGTGAGACCCGAGCGATCGCGCAGCTCGCGCTCGAACGACTGATCCACCGGCACGTCGACGATCACCGCGCCACCGACGGTCGCCGGCCACGCAACGGCGCGCGCCATCATTGTGGTGGTCTCACCGTCCGTATAGGTCATGAGCCCCGAATACCCGGTGCACGGAATCCAGTCCGGCACCGTCGCCGGCGCGGCAACATGCGCCCATGGGCCCAACGCCAGAGGGCCGGCCGGCACCGCGGTGGCGGTGGCCGCGCCCTGCCCGCACCGGCGCGCGGACGGCACCAGCGCCACGGACGCGCCAGGGTACCGCGGCGCCAGCGTGTTGCGCCGCACCTCGATGACGGCGCGCGTCTGATCCGGTCCGACGGCGCGATCCAGACCCAGGGCCGCCGAGTCGGCAATGAGGCGGGTCCGCTCCACGAGCTGCGCCAGCTCGTTGCGCATCATGAAGCTGGCGATGTTGAAGAACAGCAGCAGCCCGGCCACCAGGAAGAAGACGATGATCAGCAGCGCCGGGATGAAGCCGATGAAGATGTAGGAGACGGCGAGCTTCCGGCGGATGCGCCACAGCAGCCGCTGCTTCATGTCGGCGAACACCAGAACGATGATGATCAGCGCGCCGACGATCACCGCGAGATCGCCCAGCGTGTCGATCAGCTCGATCCACGGCGAGGCGCCGGCGACGAGCGTCAGCAGGAACGCGACGAACTTGATGATCAGGCCGCCGACGACGGCGCGGCCGCTGAACGTCTGCGTCATCCAGTAACGGACGAGCGCGGCGCGCGATGCGGGCGGCAGTCTGGTTGATGGAAGCACGTCGCGTCCTCTGGTTTCCGGCGTCTAGTCTAAGGTAACCTTCGACACTACCTTGAAGTTACGCGACAACGCACGGTTCGATACCGTCTGTATCCACGCGGGCCAGGAGCCCGACCCGTCCACCGGCGCCATCATCACACCCATCTACCAGACGTCCACCTACGTGCAGGACGCGCTGGGGACACACAAGGGGTACGAGTACGCGCGCACGCAGAATCCGACGCGCGCGGCGCTCGAGGCCAATATCGCGGCGATCGAGGGCGGACGCGCCGGCTTCGCCTTCGCGTCGGGCATGGCCGCCGAAGGCGCCGTCATGACGCTGCTGCAGTCCGGCGATCACGTCGTGGTGACGGACAACACCTACGGCGGCACCTACCGGCTGTTCGAGCAGGTGCTGCGCAAGTTCCAGCTCGAGTTCAGCTACGTGGACACGTCGGACCTCGAGGCGATCGAACGGGCGATGCGTCCGGCGACGAAGATGCTCTTCCTGGAGACGCCGACCAATCCCGTCCTGCGTATAACGGACTTGCGCGGGGCGTGTGACATCGCGCACGCGCACGGCGCGTTCGTGGTGGTGGACAACACGTTTGCCAGCCCCTACGTGCAGCGTCCGCTCGAATTCGGCGCCGACATCGTCGTGCACAGCACGACGAAGTTTCTCAACGGCCACAGCGACAGCATCGGCGGCGTGGTGGTGGCTGTCCGCGACGACCACGTCGAGTGGCTGCGGTTCGTCCAGAACGCCGAAGGGGCGATCCTCGGCCCGATGGACGCCTGGCTCGTGCTGCGCGGCACGAAAACGCTGCCGCTCCGCATGGAGCGGCACAACGCCAACGCCCTCGAGCTGGCGCAGTTTCTCGCCAGTCATCCGAAGGTCGTCCAGGTGCACTACCCCGGCCTGCCCGACCACCCCCATCACGAGCTGGCGAAGCGGCAGATGCGCGGCTTCGGTGGAGTCATCTCGTTCCGGCTTGGCTCGCTCGACAAGGCGCGGACGCTCCTGAACTCGGTGGAGCTGCTGGCGCTTGCCGAGAGCCTCGGCGGCGTTGAAACGCTGATCAGCCATCCCGCCACGATGACGCATGCCTCCGTGCCGGCCGAACAGCGGCAGCGGATCGGCGTCACCGACGATCTCGTCCGGGTCTCCGTCGGCATCGAGGACGTAGACGACCTGCGCGACGATCTCGTTCGGGCTCTTGGGAAAATCTAAGGACTTCCTTGGACTTCGTCGATCTCCTCCTCCACGTCGATGAGTACCTGCGCGATCTGGTCGAGATGTACGGCCCCTGGATCTACGCGATCCTCTTCGCCATCGTCTTTGCGGAAACCGGGCTGGTGGTCACGCCGTTTCTGCCCGGGGACTCGCTGCTCTTCGCGGCCGGCGCCCTGGCCGCCACCGGCGCGCTCGACGTCACGGTCGCGTCCATCGTCGTGCTGGCCGCGGCGATCATCGGCGACGCCGTGAACTACGCGATCGGCCGCTCGGTTGGCCGCCAACTCGTGCGGCGGGCCGAAACCGATCCGCGCTGGCGCCGCTGGATCAACCCCGCGTATGTCGCGCGGGCGCACGAGTTCTTCGAGCGCCATGGCGGCAAGGCGATTGTTCTTGCCCGGTTCATGCCGATCGTCCGGACGTTCGTGCCGTTCGTGGCGGGAATCGGCGAGATGTCGTATCCGAAGTTCGCGTTCTCCAACATTGCCGGCGCCGTGTTGTGGGTTGGGGTCTGCGTCGGTGCCGGCTATGCGTTCGGCAACGTCCCGGTCGTCCGTGACAACTTCTCTCTCGTCGCGATCGGGATCGTCGTCGTATCGGTGCTGCCGATGGTGGTCGAATTCATCCGCTACCGGCGCGGCCCCCGCGCGTAGCGTCCCGCTTCAGCCGGACCCAACCGATTCCCCGCGCGTAGTGTCCGGCTTCAGCCGGACCCAACCGATTCTCTGACCCAGGCCAGATAGGCCGCCGAGCCACCGTCCGCGGCGAGCACCAGGAATTCGGGAAGCTCGTAGGCGTGCAGCTCGCGGACGCGCGCCTCGAGGGCACCGACGCGGTCCATCGTCGTCTTGATGACGAGCTGCTGTTCGCGATCCTGTTCGACCTGCCCCTTCCAGCGATAGACCGACGTCATCACCGGCAGGACGTTCACGCAGGCGGCCAGATGCTCCCCGACCAGGGTGCGCGCCAGCGCCGCGCCGTCGGCGTCGGCACCGATCGTCGTGAGGACGAGGACGGCCTTCGGTCCGGATGAGCTCACGTTTTCTCTTGTACTTGCCGAGAACGTCTGGTAATCGTAGGGCACCCCTTCAGGGGTGCCACCGTGGACTTGTACTTCCGATCCGATTGCGGTACAAGCGGGTTGTACTCGGGATCGAAACGCGGTATTCTCCCACGATCAGGCCGTGAAAAAGGACGCCGACACAGCATTGAGCGCTTCGACGAAGGGGAACCGCCGTCGCCGGATGGTGCAGTACCTGATCGTGTTCGTCGGGTGCGTGCTCGTGATCGACTCGCTGGTGGGCGACAAGGGCGTCCTGCAGATGCTGAAGAAGCGCCAGGAGGCTCGGGCGCTCGAGCGGGCGGTGTCGGCGGCTCGGGCCGAGAACGCGCGGCTGTTCCAGGAGGTCGAGCGCCTGAAACACGATCCCGCCGCTCTGGAGGAAACCGCCAGGCGCGATCTCGGGCTGATCAAGCCGGGCGAGAAGCTGTTCATCATCAAGGACGCGCCTCCCGCAGGCGCCCACCCCGGCACGAAGTAGCTGCCCTGCCCTTTACGCGTCCGTGCACGCGTGTTACATTGAACGACTCGAACGATTCGAACGACCCGAACGTCTCGAACGATTCATGCCGCGGGGTGGAGCAGTCCGGTAGCTCGTTGGGCTCATAACCCAAAGGTCGGGGGTTCAAATCCCCCCCCCGCAACCAACACCACCGGCACCTGTCCGTTGCGCTCTGACGCGGCGGCCAGGATGCCCTGAAGATTCCCTTCAACCTGTAGCAGCGCATCGCCCGGCGGGATGATGATCTTGTCGATCAGGTTCCGCACCGCCTGACGCGCCCTCTCGCGCTCGGCTGGGTCGCCGGCGTTCAGCACGGCCACAAGCTGCTGCACCTTCAGCTTGAAATACGCCGGGTGCAGCGTCGGCAGCGGCGGCTCTTCGTGGCGCGCTGCGATGAGAGCCTCAAGCTCAAGCTGGCGCTCACCGAGGCTGACCACCTCGGACTTCCATTCAGGATTGGTGAACCCCTGCTGCATCCAGTTCAGGATCTCCAGCGCGCGCCGTTTGACGCTCGCTAGTTCGCGCGGCGCGTTAGCCAGCTTGGACCGATGCTCCGCGTAGACCCGATTCATCTCCGTCGTGTAGAGGCGCAGGATTTCATCGCAGCGGTCCTGCGTCAGCAGCCGTTGTTCAACGGCATCGAGCACCCGCCGCTCGACCTCAAGATAGGGAATCGACCGATCGTTCGTGCAGATCGACCGGCCAGCCTTTCGGTAGTTGATGCACTGCAACAAACCCCGGTGCGCGATCGTAAAGCCGCCGCCACAGACACATTTCGTCAGTCCTGACAATGGGAACTTCGGCATCTGCTCGCGGCCAATCCCATACGGGCGGCGCTGGGTGGCACCGGCAGCCTTGACTCTCGTTCTGGTCGCGGCCAGTTTCGCCTGCACCCTGGCAAACAGTTCATCGTCGATGATGCGCAAGCGCGGCACGTCCGTGGTTCTCCAAGCCGAGGGCGGATTCGGGAATGGTCTGCGCTTGCCGGTCTTCGGATGCCGCCGCCAGGAGAATCGCCCGCCAATGAGCTTCCCGATGTAGATCGGGTTGCGCAGAAAACCGACCCCCCGAACCGCATCGCCGCGAATGGTGGTCGCGCGCCACGGGCCACCGCTCGGGCTCGGCACGCCTTCGGCGTTCAGGAGCTTCGCAATCGCATCCTCGGAGAGGCCCGCGTCGTAAAGCTCGAAGATACGGACGAGAATCAGCTTCTGCTCGGGGTGAATTTCGAGCACGCCCTTGAGGGTTTCCTTCTTGCCCTTCTTCGTGATGACCGTGCGCGTCCGATCGAACCGGTAGCCATAGGGACGACCGCCGCACGATCGTCCGTCAGCAATGCAAGCGAGTAGGCCTCGGTGCGTCTCCTGCTGAACGCTCGTCAGCTTCGCTTGGCTCTCGTAGCCGCAGAAGGTGACCTTGATGTCGTCCATCTCGCCGTGCGAGAGAGTGACCCAACGCACCTTCCTCCAGAATTTGAGTTCCGCCCAGATCGCGGCCATGTCCGCGATACTTCGAGACAATCGACTTGGACTCTCGGTCAGGAGAAGATCCACCTCGCCCGCCTCGACCAAACGCAGCACGCTTAGAAGCCCTGGACGCTGGTCCCGCGTGGCACCTGACTTGGCCGCATCGTCCAGTTCGAACCCGAGAGGCACGACCCAGTCGTCCTCTTGTGCTACACGCGTGCGGAGATCCCGAAGCTGGTCCTCGTTGCTTGTGTCGTTCTGTTCGTCCGTCGAAAACCTCGCGTAGAGGCAGACGCGGATCATCGGCGCACCTGCTGACTGGCGAGCCAGCCCGCAAAATCCTCGCGCGCTTTCTGGCGGATCGCAGGAGCGATCAGCGCGTCGGCAATCGCGTCGAGCACGCGCACAGATTCGGGATCGCAGAAATCGGATGGCCTACGCACGTCGGCCTCCTGCTGGCGTGGCGATTTGGACCGCACGAGGCGCGGCTTGCGGGCGCTCACGCATCCACCCGACGACGCTGCGCACGCTTGACGTATTGCCGGAGGGCTTCTCGAACGATTCGGGAGACGCTGTCGCCTCTGCGAACTGCGATAGCTTCAAGCTGACGATGAAGCTCGGTCGGAAGGCGAAATGACTGATGACGAAGATTCGCGTCGGGCACTGAGATAGCTCCGCTGAATTTCTGCGGAGCTCATCCCCGGCGCATGTGAGGCCGGATCGTTTAGCGGTAGGTTCTCGTGGTGTCCACCGCTCAGGCCGCGAAGCCGTCGGACAAAGTAGCACAGCGCATCTGGTGAAGCAATCAGTTCTCATGCGTGATTGCCGCCCTGTGACTTGAGAAAATCGGCGAGCTCCTGATGGAGATGAGGCACGCGGTCGGAGAAAAACTTCCACACCGCTTTCGCTTGAGCGAGTTGCCACCGCAAATCCCTGACCTGCGCTTTCAGGTGCCGGATATCCGCTCTCGCGTCCTTCAACCTTCTCGCGCAGTCGAGCCGCCCGAGGGTTTCAGCCGCCATCCTGGAAAGGTCGTCCTGGCTTTTCTTCGTCCGCTTCGTCTTCGTGGCCATCATCAAGTCCTCACTCATCTACGTAAGGTCTGCCGCGCAGTCTACCGATGAATCTGGTCGCGGGTGACGCTCCAGAAGTTGCCCGATGAAATTCGGCAACCACGGGCGACCCTGCCGGTTGCGCCACCCGCGTGCATTGAAGTCGTCGGCGATGGAGATCAGCGCGAGTCCTTCGCCGCGCAGCCGACGAATTTCAGTGAGAATCTTCCGCTCCTCGAGATCCGGCACCAGCGTGCGGCCGTCTTCGCCGACACGGTAGCCCCACGGAACGCGACCGATCACCTGACCGCGTTTCCGAGCCGCCTGCATTGCTGCTCGCGTTCTGGCTTTGATAACCAGTCGCTCGTATTGCGAGAAGCAATCCAGAATCTGCCGCATCAGGACCGACGACGGAGAGTCATCGTCAGGTGCATCTGGCGAGACGATGCGCGCGTTCTTCCGC
>JBOGIQ010000230.1:0-9645 GCA_050742535.1 Vicinamibacterales bacterium
CCCTGGCCCTGGCCGCCCGGCGCGACCGCGCCTGCGCCGCCGAGTAGGTGGTCTTCTTGGTCGCCGCCGGCTTCTTGGCGGCCGTCTGGGCGGCAGACACCTCCGGCAGGCCGAGCGACAGCACAGCCGCAACGAGACAGAGGGACCTAAGTTTCCTGAACAGACGGGCTCGGTTCACGGGCAACCCTTTGCGAGACAGTTTGTTACGGCGTGTGTCGGCATTGTAGCAAACAATCTTTAGCGCGCAAGCGCTTAATGTATCCTTTCGCGTCACCTCGGCCGGCGCGAAGCGCTCATCCTTTCCAAAAAAGGTGCCACACATGAGCCCAACACAGTCGGAGTTCTCGGTTCTGCGCCAGACAATCGCCTTACGCGGGACGGTGCGGATGGCGCTGCTCCCGGTCACGGTGATCGGTTGGACGGCGATGACCGCGGCGCTGCTGCAAGGTATGACGATGCCCGGTCTCCTTGGGTTGGTGTCTCTCAGCGTCCTGATTGCCGGCTTCGAAGCGATCCACGCACTGAACGTCGGCGTGGAGCGAATCGGCCGCTATCTACAGGTCTATTACGAAGGACAGGGTGCCGACGGGCCAATGTGGGAAACGACGGCCATGTCCGTCGGCCCGGGCCTGCCGGGCGGTGGAATCGACCCGCTCTTCACGGTCGTCTTCATTGCGGCGAGCGCGCTGAACCTGGCGCTGGCGGTGCCGGAACTTCGCACGATGACCGAGATCGTCTCGATCGTGCCGGTCCATGCGATTTTCTGGATACGCGTCATCCGCGCTCGGGGGGCCGCCGCGCGCCAGCGCGCGGTCGACCTCGAGACCTACCGCGCCATCAAGTCCGGGCAGGATCACGCCAGGGCATGATCAGCGCCGGCTGAGTGCAATCGCCAGCAGAAGCGCGCGAGCGGTGCCACGGGCAGAATCGGTACTGTCGAAGGTCTCGGCCAGCGAATGGGTATTGGTTCCGCTGCCGCCGGCGCCGATCGAGATCGCCGGAATGCCAAGCTGCATCGGCAGGTTTGCGTCAGTCGAGCTCTCCACCAGCCGCGCCGGCAGCTCGAGCGTTTTCGACGCCGAGAGCGCCGCCTGGACAATTCGCGACCGCTCGTCGGTGCGTCCGCCGGGCCGCTCGCCGAGCCGTTCGAACGTTACCGTTACGCCGCGGTTCTGTTTCCAGCGGGCGTTCTCGGCTTCCGCAGCCCGACTGAACGCCTCTTGAACCGACCTGTCCAGCTGCTCGAGAGCTGCCTGGTCTGTGGACCGGAGATCAACCTCCATCCACGCCTCCTCCGGGATGGCGTTCACGGCCGTGCCGCCGCCAATCCGGCCAACGTTGAACGTCGTCCGCGGGGCAGACGGGACCTGGATGTCGGAGATTCGGGCGATGGCACGACCAAGAGCGTTCGCGGGGTTGGCGCGACCGAAATTGCTGTAACTGTGACCACCAGGACCGCGGAACGCGACGCGGTAACGTCGGCTTCCAACGCCGACATTTGTAATCGAACTTCCGCTTCCGTCGAGGGCCACGAAATAGTCGATGCGTCCCTTCAGCGTCTCGGTCACGAGGACTTTAGCGCCGCGTAGATTGCTCAGGCCCTCCTCGCCGACCGTCGCCGCGAAGGTCACCGGGCCGTCAGTCTCGACCCCGGCCGCGTTGAGCGCGCGCGCCACCGCGATCAGCACGGCCAGGCCGCGGCAGTTGTCGCCGATTCCCGGACCGCGGAGCACCGCGCCGCTGCGGGTCACCTTGACGTCCGTCCCCACGGGAAAGACCGTGTCGAGGTGAGCCGCAAGCACGACGTGCGGCTGGGGCGAGCGTCCCGGACGTTCGCCGACCACGTTGCCCTCGCGATCGAGGCGAACGTTCTTCAGCCCGGCCGACTGAAGCATGTCCCGCACGACCGCCGCTCTTGCCCGTTCACCGAACGGCGGCGCCGGAACTTCACACAACCGCACCTGCGCGGCAATTGTCGCCGGCTCGGTCCTCTCGACGGCGTCGAGTGCCGCCCGAGCGCGCGCGTCCTCGCCCGGCGCGGCGCGGTCCTGCGGCGCCAAGCCGCGCGCGGCCATCAGCGCCAGAAGAACGGCCAGAGCGGTTCGCAAGGGCCGAGCGTACCATGGCGGGACGACTCCAACGCTTTGAACGCGATCCAATCAGGCAAAAGACCGCGTGCGCGACGCGCCCGGAAATACTGACTGCGGCCGGCCTTTTCTTTCTAAATGCCCGGAAATCAGAGGACGCTTCACGCGCGAATTCGCAGGATGTGTTACCGGCAATCGAAGGTACGTCGTTTGCTTGGCGCATGGATCGAACGGAGGTGCGGCGATGAGCCTGGTTCGACTCCTCGGATTTCGGACGCTGAATTGTGGGTGCGTCATCGGACGTTATCGCGAGCTCGCCACGAGCCGCGAAGTCTCCTACGTCGAGGAAAAAGGCGGCACGTGCGACGCCCACAGCCACCGGCGCAACCACACGATTCACGAACCGGCTTCGACCGTCGCGTCGCTCGTCACCCGCGCTTCCTAGCTCTCCCTGGTAGGGCACCCCTTCAGGGGTGCCGCGCGATCACCACGGTACAATCGCGGCCGGTGCCGCGTTACCCACAACCCCATACAACCTTCAAGTCGGGCGGCGCGACCTTCCGCTTCTACCTTGGCGACTCCGTCGACCTGCTCGGCAAGCTGGCGGCGGGTTCGATCTCGGCGATTGTCACGTCCCCTCCGTACAACCTGGGCATCCGTTACCGGACCTACGAGGACACGCTGCCGCGCGATCGCTACCTTGAGTGGACCTCCGAATGGGTTGGCCGCGCGGCCCATGCCCTTTCGCCCGACGGGTCGTTGTTTCTCAACGTCGGAGCAAAGCCGACCGACCCGTGGACGGCGCTCGACGTCGCCCAGGCGGCGCGCCCGCACCTGCAGCTGCAGAACACCATTCACTGGATCAAGTCAATCGCCATCGAAAAGGCGCTTGCCGGCGCCCGCGCGGGACTGGCGGACGATCTGGCGGTCGGCCACTACAAGCCGATTAACAGCCGGCGATTTCTGCACGACTGCCACGAGTTCGTCTTCCACTTCAGCCCCGCGGGCACCACGCCCCTCGAGCGTCAGGCGATCGGCGTGAAGTACCAGGACCAGTCCAACGTCGGCCGCTGGCGGACGGCCGCGTCCGGCGTCCGATGCCGTGGCAACACCTGGTTCATCCCCTACGAGACCATTCAGAGCCGCGAGAAGGATCGGCCCCACCCGGCCACCTTTCCGCCGAAGCTCCCCGAGATGTGCCTCCGCCTGCACGGACTCGAGCGGCTGCAAGTCGTGGCCGATCCATTTCTGGGTCTGGGATCGACCGCGGTGGCCTGCGCGCAGCTCGGCGTCAGTTTCGTCGGGATCGAGATGGACGAGGGATATCTGAAGGACGCGATCGAAAGGACGCGCGCCGCGCTCAGAGTATCCTGACGCCATGGATCTGCGGCAGCTGGAGATCATCCGGGCCATTGCCGACACCGGCTCGTTCACGGCCGCCGGCGAGAAGCTGCACGTCTCCCAGTCGGCGATCAGCCGTCAGATCCTGCTGCTCGAGGAGGAGCTCGGCGAGCCGGTCTTCCACCGGATCGGACGGCGCATTCGCATTACGCCGGCCGGCGAGTCGCTCCTCCAGCTCAGTCATCGCGTCTTCCAGGATCTGCAGGAAACGGTTTCCACCATCAGCGAAAAACGCGACTCGCTGAGCGGCACCATTCGACTGGTCGGCGGCATGACCGTCTGCCTGTACGTGTTCCCGACGCTCCTCGCCGAGGTGCGGCGCGTCCATCCTCACCTCGATCTGAAAGTCACGGTCGGCAGCGCCGAACGCTCGATCGCCATGCTGCGCTCGGGCGCCGGCGACCTGGGCATGATCACGCTGCCGGTAGAAGCCACGGATCTCGTCTCGGTTCCCGTGCTGCAGGAAGAGCTGCTGCTGATTACCTATCCGGCGCATCCGCTGGCGAAGAAAAAGTCGATCGCGCCCGCGGACCTCGACAAGCAGGATTTCGTCCTCTTCGAAACGGGATCGATCACCCGCCGGCTGGTTGAGCAGTTTTTTGCGCGTGAAGGCGTAAATCCGAAAGTGATCATGGAGACCGAGAACGTCGAAATCATCAAGGCGATGGTTCGAAACGGTCTCGGGATCAGCATCATCCCGTCGCAGGCAGCCGCCTCCGACGTCAAGGCCGGGCAGCTGTTCCGCAGCCGCATCGCCGGGCATTCGCTCGTGCGGCAGACAGGCTGGCTCTATCCGAAGATGAGCCGGCTGCCTCGCACCGTGTCAGAAGTAATCAGGATTTTCGAAACGATTCGCCCGCGCCTCGAAGCGGCGACGCGGGCGAAATAGTTAAGGCGAAAAGAGTCAGCGGCGGAGATTCGTCGGGCGCAGCGAGTAGCTCTCGCGGGCCTTGACGGCCACGCCCTGCCGCGTTGTGCGCACCTCGATCCGCCGCGTCCGGCGCGTCGGGTCGGGGTTGCTCGAGTAGTAGCCCAGCACGTAGTAATCGCTGGTCTCGTTGTCGATCCGCTTGAGCCCCTTGTCGAAGTCGTTCTGGTTGACGATGGCAATGCCGCCGGTCTGTTCCGCCAGCATGCGCAGGCTGTCCTGCGTCTCGCGCACGTAGGCGTTCCAGTCGGTCATGTTCACTTCCTGATCGATATCGGGACCGGCAATCAGGCCGCGCGGATCGATGGTGTAGAGCGTCGCGTTGGCGCGATTGGCGGCTTTCGTCAGGTCGTACACTTCCCGGATCAGATCCGTGGCGGCCAGTTGCTGGCTCGAGCGCTGGTCGCGATACGTCGGATCTTCGCGAAGCCGGTCCGCTGCGGAACCCAGTCCGCTCCCCTCTTCCGTGGAGTCGCTGATACCCATGCGCCGGGCCTGTTCCTCGAGCCGGCCTTCGACGAACGGATCGAAGTCGTAGCCGCTGCTGATGTAGATGACCGCTTTGCGGCGGTTCTGCACCTTCTCCAGGTTGCGCATCAGGTCGTAGGCTGTCGAAAACGCGACGTGCGCGCGGTGGCGGAGCTCGGCGGGGCCCTGCGACGTCGACATCCCCTGCATGATGTCCTTCGGGGTCAGCCCGCCGCCGGTGATGCGCTCGATCGACGACTCGAGCACCTGACGGTCGTAGGTCAGCTGCTCCTGAATCGAGGAGTGCCCGGTGCTGACGATGCCGAACATGTCGCCTTCGTGGATGAGAAGGCGAAGCATCTTCTTGATCAGGTCGCGGGTCCGCGGCGTCTCGCGGAACTGCAGGTGGAAGTCGTCGATGAAGATCAGGAAGATGCGTCCGGCGGCGTCGTTGGTCGGCCGGCGCTGCGGCAGGATGATGCCTTCCTGGACCGGCGCCGGCGGAGGCGACAGCGTGTTGAACACCCGTCCGCCGTGCGTCAGCACGAACGACACGATTTCCTGCTTGACGCCGTCCTCGAGGATCTCGATCTCGTGCGGCTTGAGGTCGGCGATGAACTGCTCGGTCCGCGAATCGCGCGCGATCATATCGGTCGTGATGAGGTCGACCGACGCACGGAACGTGGGCGGCTGGCTCGAAGCGGGCGCCTGAGCGCCGGCCTGCGCGTGAATGGTGTTGGGCGCCGGCGGGGCGCCGAGTGCGAGCAGCAGCGCGAACGCGCCTGCTGTCAAGAACTTAGCTGCTGTACGCATGGGCGAATTATAACTGACAGGGATCAGGGACGAGGGATCAGGGGTCAGAGGGGGTCAGACCCTGCCAGCCTTTCGCAGCTTTCGACGAAACGGCGGGTAGTTTGGTCGTTCCGAGCTGATCCCTGCTCCCTGCTCTCTGATCCCTGATCCCTGATCCCTGATCCCTGTAACCTATTACCCCCATGCGCATTGCCCTGGCGGCCGATCACGCCGGTTACCTCCTGAAGAACGAGGTGAAAGCCAAGCTGTCCGCTCAGGGACACGACGTCCTGGACCTCGGCACCGATTCGCCGGCACCCGTGGACTATCCCGACTCCGCGGAGGCGGTAGCCGGCGCCATCCGGGACGGACAGGCCGAACGCGGGATCATCGTCTGCGGCAGCGGCGCGGGTGTGTCGATTGCCGCGAACAAGTTCCCCGGTATTCGCGCGGCGGTCTGCCACGACACCTACACGGCACACCAGGCCGTCGAGCACGACGACATGAACGTGTTGTGCCTCGGCGCGCGGGTCATCGGCGGCGCGCTGGCCCTCGACCTCGTCAGCGCGTTTCTCGGCGCCCGCTACGCGGGCGAGGAACGGTTTCAGCGCCGGCTCGACAAGGTGACGCGGATCGAAGAGCGCTTCACCGGCGGGAGCGTGCCGCGGTGAGCGGCTTCGACGAGCGGTTCGACGATCTCGATCGTCTTGTCACCGAGCTCAACCTGATCGACCCGACCGACAGTGGCACCGCTAAAGCGGTGCCCTACGACACCCGTGGCACCGCTAAAGCGGTGCCCTACGACACCCGCGGCACCGCTGAAGCGGTGCCCTACGAGCGGGCGTTCGTCGATACGGATTTCGCGCGTCTCGATGCGTGGCTCGAGCGCGTGCGCAACGAAGACGGCGGCAGCGACCTGCTGCTCGTCTCGGGCTCGCCGCCAATCGTGCGCGCACCCGGCCGGCTGCTCCGCATCTCCACCGAGCCGCTCGGCAGCGAGGAAATCGAAAACGCCGTACGCCCCGCCGCCGGACCACGGCTACTGCAGCGCTTCCGCGCCGGTCATGCGGTCGATCTGGCATTCACCCGGCCCGGGCTGGGCCGCTTCAGGATGAACCTCCACCGCGAGCGCGGCCGCACCGCCGCATCGATCCGCGCCCTGCCGCGGAAGATTCCGCGGCTCGCCGATCTGCACTTCTCCCACGACATCAGCCTGCTCGCCGCCCTGCCGCGCGGTCTCGTGCTGATCGGCGGACCAACCGGATCCGGCAAGACGACCACGCTGGCAGCGCTGGTCTCGGCCATCAACGAGCGGGATGAGCGGCACATCATCACCGTCGAGGATCCCATCGAGTACGAGCATCCTCACGGCCGGAGTCTCATCGAACAGGTGGAAATCGGCATCGATGCCCCCGACTTCCCTTCCGCACTCCGCTCTGCGGTCCGCCAGGCTCCCGACGTCATCGTCGTCGGCGAGATGCGTGACCCCGAGACGATGCGGATCGCGCTCTCGGCGGCTGAAACCGGCCATCTCGTATTCGCCACGGTGCATACGACCGACGTGTCGGCGGCCATCTCGCGCATCGCCGACGCGTTTCCGACCGAGCGCCAGAACGCGGTGCGGCAGGAACTGTCGATGGCGCTCGCGGCCATCCTCACGCAGACGCTGGTGCCGGCGAAGACGGGCGGGGTCGTGCCGGTCGCCGAGCTGTTGATGGTGAGCTACGGCGCGCGGCAGCACGTGCGCAAGAACGCGCTGCAGCACCTCAACCAGGAGATCACGATTACGCGCAAGACCGGCTCGTTCTCGTTCGAGGAGTCGCTCGCGCGGCTCGTGAGAAACGGCACGCTGGAACGCGCGGACGCGCAGCTGCGCGCGGCACATCCCGAAGAGCTCGAATCGCTGCTCTCGCCAGGACGGGCCTGATGCAGATCGGCTTCATCGGTCTCGGCCGGATGGGTGGCAGCATGACCCGTCGTCTGGCTGAAGCCGGCCACACGGTGGTGGCGTGGGATCGCAGCATCGACGCCGTGCGGCGCGCGGCCACGGGAGGCGTCGCCGCATCGTCGTCGGTGAACGATCTCGTCACACAGCTGCAGGCACCCCGCGCCGTGTGGATCATGGTTCCTGCCGGTGCGCCGACGGAAGAAACCGTCAGCGCACTCGGATCATTACTGTCCGCGGGCGACGTTGTCATCGACGGCGGCAACACGCATTTCAAGGACGACGTCCGGCGGGCCCGGATGCTTGCCGCAAAGGGGATCGACTACGTCGACGTTGGCACGTCGGGCGGTGTGTGGGGCGCGGAGCGTGGCTACTGCCTGATGATTGGCGGCACACCCCAGGCCGTGGACCGTCTGACACCAGTGTTCGAGGCGCTCGCGCCGAAGCGCGAGGGGTACCTCCACTGCGGCCCGTCGGGCGCCGGCCACTTCGTCAAGATGATCCACAACGGCATCGAGTACGGGCTGATGCAGTCGTACGCGGAAGGCTTCGACATCCTTCGGAATGCGGACAGTCCGGCGCTGCCCGCCGACCACCGCTATACATTCGACCTGGCAGCGATTGCCGAGGTGTGGCGTCACGGGAGCGTGGTCAGCTCGTGGCTGCTCGATCTGGCGGCGATCGCCTTGCGGAAGGATCCACGCCTCGAAGGATTCACCGGAACCGTTGGTGATTCCGGCGAGGGTCGCTGGACCGTCGCCGCCGCCATCGAGGAAGACGTGCCGGCGGACGTGCTGACCACCGCCTTGTTCACACGGTTCCGCTCACGGCGCGATCACACCTTCGCCGAGAAGCTGCTGTCGGCGCTCCGCGCCCAATTCGGCGGTCATGCCGAACCGCGCTGACGACTGCATCCTCGTCATCTTTGGCGCCTCCGGCGATCTGACTCGCCGCAAGCTCCTGCCGGCGATCTACAACCTGACCGAGGCTGGCCTTTTACCAGAGCGGTTCGCGATCGTCGGCGTCGCGCGGCCCAGGATCCATTTCGACGGCTACCGCGCGCAGATGCGTGAACGCGTCGCGAACGCCGAAGGCGAGCCGCTCGAGCTGGAAAAATGGAGGCGCATCGAAGAACGCCTGCAGTACTTGTCGGGCGAGTTCCACGACGAGCGGCTGTACCAGGATCTCGCCGCGATGCTGCGGGAGCTCGGATCCCGGCACTCCATCCCGCCCAATTACCTTTTCTACCTCGCGATTCCGCCGGATCTCTTCGCGACGGTCGCCGATCGTCTGGCCGCATCCGGGCTGGCGAAGGAACACGACGGCTGGCGGCGCGTCGTCGTCGAGAAGCCGTTCGGGTACGACCTGGAATCGGCTCGATCGCTCAACGCGCGACTGACCGCCGGGTTCCGCGAGTCGCAGATCTACCGAATCGATCACTACCTCGGAAAGGAGACCGTCCAGAACATCCTCGCGTTCCGGTTCGCCAACGGCATCTTCGAGCCGATCTGGAACCGTCGTTACGTCGATCACGTGCAGATGACGGTTGCCGAGGACGAGGGTATCGGGTCGAGAGGCGCGTACTACGACAAGGCCGGCGCGCTCCGCGACATTGTCCAGAATCACATGTTCCAGCTGCTGACGCTGGTCGCGATGGAGCCTCCGATTTCATTCGGTTCAGAGGACGTGCGCGACGAGAAAGTGAAAGTCCTGCACGCTGTTCCCCCAATGACGGAGGACGCAGTCGCCCACAACGTTGTGCGCGGTCAGTACGAGGGTTATCGGCGTGAACCGAACGTCGATCCCGAGTCGCGCACCGAAACGTTTGTCGGGATGCGCCTCAAGGTGGATAACTGGCGCTGGGCAGGAGTGCCGTTCTATCTGAGAACCGGCAAGAAGCTCGCGCGCCGGGACACTCACGTTGCCGTGCACTTCAAGCGGGCTCCGTTCATGCTGTTTCGCGATACGCCGGTTGAGTGCACGAATCCAAATGTCCTGGAGCTGCGCATCCAGCCGGACGAGGG